>CALRIY020000110.1:0-12140 GCA_943364975.1 Synechococcus sp. UW140 | reverse complement strand
CGCATAATTCACTGACGCATCAAGACTCCCTTGTGCAATGCCGAGCGCCTGGGATGCGATCCCGATCCTTCCGCCTTCAAGCGTCATCATCGCAAATTTGAAACCGAATCCTTCCTCGCCGATCATGTTCGCTTTCGGAACGCGGACGTTCTCAAAGGTGAGCGACACAGTATCCGAACTGCGGATACCGAGTTTCCGTTCTTTCTTCCCGTGAGAGAAACCCGGCATTCCTTTCTCCACGATGAATGCGGAGATCCCTTTGTGGCCTTTGGAGGGATCGGTCTGAGCAATGACGATGAAATAGTCGGCGTTGATTCCGTTGGTGATCCAATTCTTGATGCCGTTGAGGACGTAATGATCGCCATCCTTCGTTGCGATGGTGTGCTGATTGGTGGCATCACTCCCGGCTTCCGGTTCGGAGAGTGCGAATGCACCGAGCTTTTTTCCGGAAGCGAGCGGAACGAGAAATTTTTGTTTTTGTTCTTCTGATCCGTGTTTGGTCAATCCGTAGCAGACCAGCGAATTGTTGACGGACATGATCACACCGCAGGAAGCATCCACTCTGGAGATCTCTTCGATAGCGATGACGTAACTGAGTGTGTCAAGACCGGCACCGCCATACTGTTCCGGCACCATCATACCCATGAAACCGAGTTCGCCGAGTTTCTTGATCTGTTCGTGGGGAAAGAGTTCCTTCTCATCCCGCTCGTCGGCGGTGGGAGCAAGTTCATCCTGCGCGAACTGGCGCGCAGTCTCTCTGATCATTTTGTGGGTTTCGTTCTGTTCGAAATTCATATCACTCTCTTATGGTGTAAGTGCTGCGATATTTACGGATAGGATCCACGGTAATGAATCCGTATCACTCTCTCATGTGACAGATTTATTTTGCTGCAGTGTAGTCGTAGAATCCTTTTCCGCTCTTTCGACCGAGGTGACCGGCTGCCACCATTTTTTTGAGGAGCGGACACGGACGGTATTTTGTATCTCCCAGTCCGTCATACAACACGTTCATGATGGAAAGACAGACATCCAGTCCGATAAAATCGGCAAGTGTCAGCGGACCCATCGGGTGATTCATCCCCAGTTTCATCACCGTATCGATCGATTCGGGCGTTGCGACCCCTTCCATAACGCAGTACATCGCTTCGTTCAGCATCGGAAGTAGGATCCTGTTCGAAACAAATCCCGGAAAGTCATTCACTTCCACCGGAACCTTTTCAACAGCCTCAGAGAGCTGCTTCACTGCGGAGTAAGTTTCATTCGATGTGGCAAGTCCGCGGATCACTTCCACCAATTTCATGACCGGAACCGGATTCATAAAGTGCATCCCGATCACCTGTCCCGGACGCTGTGTGACCGCACCGATCTCCGTAATGGAAATGGATGATGTGTTGCTGGCCAGGATCGCATGCGCAGGAGCATTTGTATCCATTGTACGGAAGATCTCGAATTTAATATCCCTGTTCTCTGTCGCCGCTTCGATGATGATGTCGGCATTCTTTACGGCTTCCGCCAGCGTAAGCGAGGTCTTGATGTTTGCAAGAGCCGCGTTCTTTTGTTCTTCCGTGAGCGTTCCCTTCTTTACCTGACGGTCCAGATTGGACGTGATGGTCTTGATTCCTTTATCCAGGAATTCCTGTTTGATATCGTTCAGCAGTACGGCATAGCCATATTGTGCGAACACATGAGCGATGCCGTTGCCCATTGTTCCGGATCCGATGACGGTGATATTCCTGATGTTCATAGTCGATCCTGTGATTAAAGAAGTTCAACAATCATTCCGCTGGCTTCACCACCGCCGATGCAGATGGCAGTCATGCCGCGTTTCAGATTCCGCTGCTTCAATGCGTGGAGCAATGTTACCGTGATGCGTGCGCCGCTTGCCCCGATGGGATGTCCCAATGCAACTGCTCCGCCGTTCACATTCACTTTCGACACATCGATGCCGGCGATCTTGTTTACCGCCAGCGTTACGACGGCAAAAGCCTCATTGATCTCGAACAGATCGATATCCGCGACAGTCATTGATGCTTTCTTCAGCACTTTCGGTATCACATCTGCCGGTGCTGTCGTAAACCAGCTCGGATCTTTTGCTGCCGAACCTGAAGCGATGATCTTCGCGATCGGCTTCAGTCCCAATTCTTTCGCTTTCTCAGCGGACATCAGCACCAGTGCAGCGGCGCCGTCATTGATCTTGGAAGAATTCGCCGCTGTGACCGTTCCGTCCTTTTGGAATGCGGGACGAAGGGTCGGTATCTTATCAAAATTTGTTTTGAACGGTTCATCATCCGTATCGATATACGTGGTTTCCCCTTTTTTCCCGGCGATCGGTACGCTGACGATCTCATCTTTGAATCGTCCGGTATTGAGGGATTCCTGTGCACGCTTATAACTCAGGATGGCAAATTCATCCTGCGCTTCGCGCGGTACGGAACATTCTTTTGCACATTGTTCCGCAAAATTTCCCATCGGTACACCCTGATAGATATCCTGAAGTCCGTCCCGCATCAGCGAGTCCTGGAGTTCACCGTTCCCGTACCGATATCCGTATCGCGCCTGCGGAACAAGATACGGTGCATTGGACATGCTTTCCATTCCGCCGGCAACGATCACATCGGCATCTCCGAGTGCGATGGATTGTGCAGCGAGCATGATCGCTTTCAGTCCTGAACCGCACACTTTATTGACGGTGAATGTTTCAACAGATGTCGGAAGACCTGCGTAGATCGCCGCTTGACGTGCCGGCGCCTGACCTACACCCGCCTGCACAACGTTTCCCATGATCACTTCGTTGACAGATTCTTTGGAGATGTTCGCACGTTTGATGGCTTCTTCGATGACGATGGAACCGAGTTTAGGGGCAGTAACACTACTTAATGAGCCGCCGAACGATCCGATCGGAGTACGGCAGGCGCTGACGATGACAACTTCTTTCATGTTTAAAATTCCTTCAATAGTCTATAAAGGTACTTGGAAATTGCTGAAGTTCCAAAATAAAAAAGCCGTCATGACGACGGCTTTTTGTATTAACTGTTCATTGATTTCAGGAACTCTTTGTTCGATTTCGTTCCTTTCAACCGTTCCAGCAGGAACTCCATTGCTTCTACCGGATTGAAGTCGCTCATGAACTTTCGGAGGATCCAAATCCGGTTCAATTCGTCCTGTTCCAGAAGGATCTCTTCGCGGCGGGTTCCGGACCGGTTTACGTCAATGGCCGGGAATATCCTGCGGTCGGCCAGTTTACGGTCGAGCACGAGTTCGCTGTTTCCAGTTCCTTTGAATTCTTCGAAGATGACCTCATCCATACGGCTGCCGGTCTCGACCAGAGCGGTGGCAATGATCGTCAGACTTCCCCCTTCTTCGATGTTACGTGCGGCTCCGAAGAACCGTTTGGGACGGTGGAGCGCCATTGCGTCCACACCGCCGGACAGGATCTTACCGGAATGCGGGGTGACGGTATTGTGAGCGCGCGCCAACCGGGTGATACTGTCGAGTAGGATCACAACATCATGTTTTGCTTCGACAAGCCGCTTCGCCTTTTCGATCACCATATCGGCGACCTGAACGTGCCGTTCCGGCGGTTCATCGAACGTGGAAGCGACTACTTCCGCGCTGACGCTCCGTTCCATATCCGTCACTTCTTCCGGACGTTCATCGATCAGCAGCATCAGCAGCTTTACTTCAGGATGGTTTCGGGCAATGCTGTTTGCGATCTTCTGCAGCATGATGGTCTTACCGGCTTTCGGCGGTGAGACGATCATTCCGCGCTGACCTTTCCCGATCGGCGAAAGCATATCCAGAACACGCATGGCGTATTCACCGGGGGCTGTTTCCAGTTTGATCCGTTCGTCCGGATAGAGCGGCGTCAGGTTATCGAACAGGATACGCTCGCGGATCTTCTCCGGTTCATCCTCGTTGACCGCCTCTACACGGAGCAGAGCAAAGAAACGTTCGCCATCCTTCGGCGGACGGACTTGACCACTGACGGTATCGCCGGTACGCAATGCAAATTTCTTGATCTGGGAAGGTGACACATAGATATCATCCGGTGACGGAAGATAATTATAATCTACGGACCGCAGGAATCCATAACCATCCGGAAGAACTTCCAGCACCCCTTTGCTGAATGTCTGTCCGTCTTTCTGGCTTTGTGCTTCAAGAATTTTGAAGATGAGTTCCTGTTTGCGAAGATCGCTGTAACCGGAAAGTCCCAGGTCGCGAGCGATTTTATTGAGGTCGGAGATCTTTTTGGACTTAAGTTCAGAAATGTCCATCGGCATATGCGAAGGCTACCCCCTTAGAAGTGTTCGGATTAATAAAATGAAGAGTACGAAAATGCGAGACAACTGTTAGTTAGCGTTGGAGTTAGTATGAAATTGGCTGAGACGATAGCGTGTGAGTGGATGACGGATAAGGAATGTGCTTGTTTCTGATGTTAAATTATAGGAAATCAGCTTTATTGTCAAGACTTTTTTTCGATGAGCGGCAGGACCTCTCCGATCAGATAATGGGAACCGGTGATCACCAGCAGACCTTTCGGTCCTGCCGTCTTCCTGCCGATACGCAATGCTTCCGAAATACCCAGTGCCGGGATGCTTTCCAGTCCGTTCCGCCTGCATTGCTCTATGATCTCCGAAACCGACAGTGCTCTCTCTCCCGCCGGTTGTACCGCAACGATCACCGCTCCGATCTGCTTGAACATCCGCACCATTGATCGGTAATCTTTATCCTTCATGACTCCGAAGATGATCACGATCCGTTGATGGAGATTTTTTTTCAATCTGTTTATCAACGTCCGTATTCCGTCCGGATTATGACCGGCATCCAGTAGGATCGGCGGATTCTGCGGGATCAATTCCTGTCTTCCCCGCAGTCCGGTCAGTTCACTTGTCTGAGCAAGTCCTTTCCGGATTGCATCATTACCGATCACACAGTGTTGCGCAATGATATTCACTGCGGCAATTGCTGTACGGGCATTCATCCTTTGATGATCGCCGGCCAACTGGATCGAATTTGCAGCAGGAAGACGTAGTCGTGATGCTTCGTATAGCGGTGCCGATTTTTTTGCAGCGGCAGCGATAATAACATCACGCGCCGGCGGGGAGATCTTTCCAATGACAACAGGGACTTTCCGTTTAATGATCCCGGCTTTTTCGAAAGCGATCGCTTCGATCGTATCGCCGAGCTGCTCCATATGATCTTTCCCGATGGTGGTGATAACGGAGACAAGCGGAGTGATGACATTCGTGGAATCAAGCCGTCCGCCAAGCCCGGTCTCAATAACGGCAAAGTCCACTTTTTTGTCGGCAAAATACTTGAAGGCCACAGCGGTGGCAGATTCAAAGAAAGTGGCGCCGGACTTTTCGATCTGCGGCCGAAGGCGACGCACATAGTAATCGAGATCATCGTCGGAGATCATCTCTCCGTTAATGCGGATCCGTTCATTGAAACGGACCAGATGCGGGGATGTATACAGACCGACTGAATATCCGGCAGAAGTGAGGATCGCAGCGATCATCGAACTGGTGGAACCTTTGCCGTTCGTGCCGGCAATATGGACAGATTTGAACCGGCGATGAGGATCGCCTGCAAAGGAAAGAAGGCGGCGGATATTCCGGAGACCGAACTTCATTCCGAATTTTTGAAGCGAATAAAGAAATGAGATCGGGCTGTTCATGATTTCTGTTATAACCAGGAATCCACGACTGAGATCGTTCTGTTCGTTTGCAGTGTCTTGACAAGTGCACCGACATCATGAAGATCATTTTTTTCACAGAAGGCTCTCACCCCTTCTGCAACAGCGACTCCGGTAGCTGGATTGATGAAATTCGCCGTTCCTATCTGGACCATAGCAGCACCGACAATAAGGAATTCCACCGCATCTTCCCAGCCGACGATACCGCCGAGGCCGATCACAGGGATCTTCACTGCATTCACGGTCTCATACACTTTTGCCAGTGCGACCGGTTTAATAGCGGGACCGGAAAGTCCTCCGGTGGTCGTAGCGATCTTGGGGGTCCTTTTATTGATGTTTACGGCCATCCCGATCACAGTGTTGATGGCTGAAACCGCGTCGGCACCTTCCGCTTCACAAGCACGAGCAAATTCGGAAATGTGCGTCACATTCGGCGTCAATTTTATGATGAGAGGTTTTACTGTCCGTTTGCGGAGTTCTTTCGTGATCAGCGAGACCAGTTTCACGTCGGTTCCGAAACTTAGTCCACCTTCTTTTACATTGGGACAAGAGACATTGATCTCAAATCCATGGACCCCATGTTGTGCATCGAGTAATTCCAAAACGCTGCAGTATTCATCAACGCTGCTGGCAGCGATATTGGCAATGATCTTTGTATCATGCTTCCGAAGAACAGGGAGTTTCTCTTCGATGAATTTGTGGACACCGATATTCGCAAGACCGATGGAGTTCAGCATTCCGCTGGCCGTTTCTGTGATCCTGGGATTCGGATTGCCGTCCCTGGGTTTCATCGACAATGATTTCGTTATGACACCGCCCAATAGAGAGATATCGACCAGATCGGGAACTTCATCACCATAACCAAATGTACCTGATGCGACGAGGATACGATTCTTGAATACAACATTCCGCAGCGTAAATGATTGGATGATCATAATTTCACCGTTTGGGTCTCAAAGATGGTCCCTTCTTTGCAGACGAGACGGTATTTTTTCTCTCCGCCGATCATCTCGATATTGCACCCCTGGCACAACCCTATTCCGCACGCCATGTCGCATTCCAGCGATGCATAACAGGAAGAACCGATCGCGTGTGCATATTCTGCAACCGCTTTCATCATCCGGGTCGGTCCGCAGACAAAGAACCGAGTCCGGCCGTAATCATTCGCCGAAAATTCCTTCTTGATCAGGTCGAGAACGGTCCCCCGGAATCCGAGACTGCCGTCATCTGTCGAAATATGCGTGTTCATCAATCCTTTTTCGATCACCAGTTCCTTATGTCTTCCTCCGAGGAACGTGACCTGTTTCTTCTCCGCAGGAAATTTCTTCGTCATGAACGGAAATGGTGCGATCCCGATTCCTCCCCCGACGAACACAGCCGTGTCAAATGAATCATCGACAAATGTCAGAAAATCATTGCCGCAAGGTCCCACCACATCGATCGTATCTCCTTTGCGTTTCCGCGCCAGCACTTTTGTCCCCGTGCCGATCACGTTGAACACAATGGAAACCTTATTCCCATCGACATTGAAGATACTGAAAGGGCGGCGCAGAAGAGGAAAATTATCCCCAACCCTGATATTGATGAATTGTCCCGGTCTGGCGACCGAGGAAAGATGGTCCGAAATGAAAGTCAACTCCAGAATCTCACTGGTCAGACATTCAAAAGAATGGATCTCAACAATTTCCTGTTTCATAATTTTTTCTTTGGTGTATTCACGGAATCCGCCGGGACCGGAATGGTCTCCTCTTTCTTCTCTTTCTTATCGCTCTTATCGCTCTTCGCTCTTGCCTCTTTCTCCTGCTGTTCCTTCAGTTTCTTTTCTTCCAGTTCCTTTTGTTTTTCCTGCTCGATCCGTTTGAGTTCATTATCATATTCCTGCACTTTGGGACGAACCGAAGCGGAATACTGCGAGAGAGGATACCGTGCCATCAGTCGGCGGTAGATCGCTGCAGTGCTGTCGCTGTTCATCAACGAATGTTCATAGATCCATCCGGCGGTCAACATGGATTTGGGTGCCAGCAGATGCGCCGGGAATTGTTCGGCGATCCGTTTGAACGATTGCACGGCTTGTTCATATTTCCCGGATTCATTCAGTGTTTCCGCTTTTTCAAACAGAGTTACGACCGAATCCTTCTCCACGGTAATCACAGGAAGTGAAAGATTCTTTCTTGCCTCGTTTGCATATGGCGACTCCGGATACTCTGTTATGATCCGTTGATACAAGGGCTCCAGATCAGCAGAGGGGCGATTGAGCATCCCCCGATAGATCTCGGCTATAGTATAGAGTGCACGCGGAGCAAAATCACTCTTCGGTGCGGTGGCGATCACTTCATTGAACCAGCGCTGAGCAGAATCTGGCTGCTGGATCTCCAGAAAGAATAATCCCCCGAGTTCAAATTTTGTCCGTGCAATGGTTCGCTGAAGCGAATCGGCCATTTTCGTGAATGTTTCATCCCTGCTCAGTTTCTCTTTGATCTTCGATGAATCAACTGCGCTGAATGCCGGGACCGAATCCTTGGATGCCTTCCCCGGTTTTGTCATCTTTTTGACCTTCGGTTCCTCCTTTACGGCGGTGGTATCGCGGTTCAGAAGTGTATCCAACCGGGGATGAAGTGAGGCAGAATCAGCCGAAGATCGTGCGCTGATCAGTTCTGTCAGCAGAGAATCGTAGCGGTGGAGATCCTTTTTGAGCTGATCGTATTTGTTGAAAATCTCCGAACGTTCTGCCGCTGCCTTGGTGATCTCCGAAGCGCTGTATTCCGTCCTGGCTTTTCCGAACAGCACGCGGGCGGAATCATAGTTCAATTCTTTTTCTTCATAATACTTCGCGAGGGTGAAATACGATCGTGCCGCTTCATCAGTCCGGACATACGCAGTGTCGATGAATCTGAATTTCACCAGCGCTTCTTCGGTCCTTCCGCTCATCATCATCACTGTCGCCAGTTCGTAATGGATCGTGCCGAAATATTCACTGTTCTTGGCATCGTTCAGCATTTCCTGGAGGCCATCGGTCGCTTCCTGATAGCGCTTTTCAGCTGCATGCAGTTTGTGAATACTCAGCTGAGCCTGGAATTTGAACGAGTAGAGCGGAGAAATATCCTGTGCGGTGCTGTAAGCCTGTTGAGCCTTCTCGATCTGATTCAGCTCTGTAAAACACCGCCCGATCTGGAAATAGATCCGTGTCTCTAATTCTCCGTCATCAACCAAATCGGCAGCAGTGGCATATAATTTTTCAGCACGGGCAAAATCTTTCTGCTCAAAATAGTACTGCGCCAATTCGAACGATGACTGACCGGCGATCTCATCGTCCGTATCCACCGCTTTCGTGAACACATCGTTCAGCAGTTTTTCTCCCTGATCGTATTTTTTCTGACGCATCAATGTGCGGCCGAGCCAGAGCTGTGATTCCAGGACCAGATCGCTTTGCGGGAACTGCACAGCCAATTCCTGGAACTTCCGTTCCGCCCGGACATCATCGTCCATATAGTAATAGGCCATTCCGATCATCAATAATGCATCGTCCACCCATTTGGATTCCGGATAAAAGGAAAGGACTTTGGAATTCTTCTCGATGGAGGTTTGGAATTTGATCCTGGCAGTATTCGGAATCGCGGGGAGTTTTCCGCCGGCATTGCGTTCAAAATGTTCACGCCGTGTCTTCAGAACTTCTGCTTCCGCATCGGAGAACAATCGTTGTGCATTGTAGAACGTATTGAAATACGAAACGGCATTCGTATACCGCTGTTTGGTATAATCCGCTACAGGATCATACACTGCACAGCCGGCGGAAGTGACGAGCAGAAGGAAGAAAACGGATATGTGGAGACGGTGTGTGTTCACAAGTATGCCTCTAAAATAATTAAAGGAACGGTGCAATTCAATGTTAAACTTTCTTCCGGCGGTCGTGTCCAAATCACATCAATATTCATGACCCCAATTCTTTCACCATCTCTATGAGGCAGGTATGAAACTCAGACCCATAATC
The DNA here is from genome assembly GCA_943364975.1 of Synechococcus sp. UW140. GTDB lineage: Bacteria > Bacteroidota > Ignavibacteria > UBA10030 > UBA8401 > UBA8401. The sequence goes on along the minus strand of CALRIY020000110.1, from coordinate 2,457 downwards.
ACCGCACTGCTGCTCTTGACCGTCTCCACTCTCCTATTCGCACAGCCCGATGCGATGCAGAAGACACCAAAAGACCTTAATCTGACCGACACGCAGCAGGAACAATTCGAAAAGATCACCTTCGACATGCAGAAGAAACAGATCGAACTCCAAGCAAAACTCCAGACACTGAAACTCGAAATGAACCGACTGATGAATGCTGAACCGCTGGACCGCTCCGCCGTCGAAAAGAAAATGAATGAGATCGCATCGCAAGGGATCGCACTCCGCATGAATCATCTGAATGCATGGGCGGAAAAGAACAAACTTCTGAATGCCGATCAACAGAAGATCTGGAAAAAAATGCTGAAGAAACGGATCCGGTCCATGCAGAGTGACGGCAATATGTCCCGTCACCAACCGATGGGACGCGGCATGCGCGGCGGTAAGATCGAACGTCGTCAGGAAATGATGATAGACGACGGTCAGCCTCACATGGAACGGCGTATCGAAAAAGAGATCATTAAGAAATAACGGATAAAGCGTTCAAGGAACGTCGTTCACCGTTCACCGGCGGACGACGTTCTTATTTTAAAGCGGTAGCAAGGTTGGATTATTTTCTCGGTTTAATGGTTGGACGGACGTCGATCTCGCTGACGTTCACGCGATTCGGCATTGTCAAAGCAAACAGAACGGTTTCGGCAACATCGTCCGGCTGGATCACATCGGGCTGGTCCTGATCCTTATCCGCAAATGAAGTATTTACGGAACCGGGAGAGATCGTCACAACGCGGATATTGTGCTCCCGAACCTCCAGCATCAAAGATCTGGCAAAACCGATCAAACCCCACTTCGTTGCAGAATAGACCGACCCGCCGGCAAAGGAATTCTTCCCTGCGAGTGAAGCGATATTGATGATCTCTCCGTGTTTCTGTTTCATCATCTGCGGAAGGACCCCTCTGCTGCAGAGGAAGACCCCTTTCAAATTCACGTTCATCATCATCTCATAATCGCCGACATTCATATCCACCACATTGGAGAAGACGCCCACGCCGGCGTTATTGATAAGGATGTCGATGGTACCGAATTTCTTCTGTGTTTCCAGGATCAGGTTCTGTACCGAATGTTCAGAGGTCACATCCGTTGCGATCACGAACGAACTTCCGCCGGCAGCGATGATCTCGGAATGCAGTGACGTCAGCATCTCGGAATTCCGTGCCGCCAGTACAACACGCACACCGTGTCGCGCGAGCATCAATGCAATTGCCCGGCCGATCCCTTTGCTCGCTCCCGTGACGATCGCTACCGATCCTTTCAATTCCATTACAGATCCCCTTCCACCGGACGGAGGATGATCTCATCGGTTGTCATCCGCTGCGGCTGGCAATAGATGGAAACGACGGCATCGGCAACATCTTCCGGCTGCATCATTTTATGATGGTATTTCTTCCGTGTGGTCTTGTCCCACATGTCTGTCTCCACCGCTCCGGGCAGCACATCGATCACACGGATCCCTTTTTTCCTGACCTCCATCCGCAGACATTTCGACATTGCCAATGCTCCTGCCTTTGATGCAGAATACACCGATGAATTGTTGAATGTAGTAACGGCGGAAACGGAATGGATATTGAAGATATGTCCCTTCTTCTGTTTGATCATGGAAGAAAGGACCGCTTTTGTACAGAGGAAATACCCGCGCAGATTTGTTCCGACGATCTGATCGAATTCTTTGACGGTGGTCTTTTCAAATGATTCGAATGCAGTCACTCCGGCATTGTTGACAAGGATATCCACCCCGCCGACCTTTTTGGTTATGGTCGCCATGACGGTGCGGACGCTTGTTTCGGACGTGATGTCGCAGACGATCGGCAGCGCAAATCCGCCTTGATCGATGATCTTACCGGCATTGATCTCCAGCTGCGACCGGTTCCGTCCGCTGAGGATCACTTTACAGCCGATCACAGCAAATGCATTCGCGACCGCAAGGCCGATTCCTTTTGTTGCTCCGGTCACCCAAACGACCGGAATATAATTTTTCTCTAATTCGATCACGATTACGACAATTTATTGGTGACAAGTGTAAGGAATTCTGTTCGTGTCTTGATATTGTTCTGGAAGATGCCGAGCATTGCGCTCGTGGTCGCCAGAGAGTGCTGCTTCTCTACTCCGCGCATCATCATGCACATATGTTTCCCTTCGCACACAACCGCGACCCCTTCCGGATTGAGCACATCGAACAGTGTATGAGCGATCTGACGGGTCATCCGTTCCTGGACCTGCAGCCGCCGAGCGAACATATCCACTAATCGAGGGATCTTGCTTAAACCGACGATCTTACCGTTCGGAATATACGCGATGTGTATCTTCCCGTAGAACGGCAGCAGATGGTGCTCGCACATCGAAAAATAATCAATGTCCTTCACAATAACCATCTCTTTGTAGTCTTCTTTGAAGATGGCACCGTTCAGGATCGTCTTA
>CALRIY020000109.1:0-12334 GCA_943364975.1 Synechococcus sp. UW140 | reverse complement strand
GTCAACGGCGGCGAATATCTTTCCGCTCCGATCGCATTCACCAATGCAAGCGGAATTGCAACGACAACATTGTTCAGCGGTATCCGCTCCGGTCTGGTCCAGGTGCAGGCATCCATCCGCAAAGATACTGTTTCTCTCGCAGCGAACCCTAAGAGCGTCTATATTAAGACAGGAAAGCTTTCCGTATTGTCGCTCGTGAGCATCTCTTCGACCTCCCTTTCAATTAAAGGAGGAGGCGGAACTGAAAATACGGTCATTATTTTTGAAGCAAAGGATTCGTTGGGAAATACGATCGATGGATCGAATCAATCGTCCGTGACGGTTTCCATGCAGGGTGATACCGGCGGTGCAAGCATCAGTCCCAAAACAATGATGACCGACCCGAATACCGGTAGGATCACGGCAAGTCTTGCAGCCGGTGTAGAATCGGGTATCATTCAGGTGACCGCTCAGTCAGGCAGCATTAAATCCGCCGCTGCACAGATCTCGGTCTCCGGCGGTCTGCCGGTGCAGAATCAGTTCTCCATCTCGCTTCCGAAAAAGAATTTCTCCATACTAGCAGATAATTCCACAGTCGTTTCTGTGACGGCAGGAGATGCGTTCGGAAATCCGGCGAAATCCGGAACACTCATCAGTTTCAAAACGAACGGCGGTTTGATCGACGCGACTGCAACGACGAACGGTTCCGGATTTGCCTCTGCCGGACTTCAGATCGTCAGCCCGCAGCCGCCGAACGGCATCGCTGTGATCGAAGCAAAGACCTTCGGACCGGGCGGTGTGACAGTCCGCGATACGCAAGCAGTCATCTTTTCGCGCGAAGCAGTGATCTCCGAGGTCGGCGGACCTTTTGCCAATTTTGAATTAGAAGACGGTCTGTCGAGAACATTCCAGTTCACCGTTGCAGACGTGAACGGGAACCCGTTGGCACAAGGGAATGCGATCAGCGTTCAGGTAACGGGGATCGGCTCTGAGAATATTGTTCTTTCCGGTGATGTAAATCTTTTGACTACCGACTCCAAAGTACAGGGAATCGGGACGACCCAATTCTCCTTCACAGCACGCGATACTGTGAAAGATGAGGGACAAGGACCGAAACCGCTTGCATTCAAGATCAGCGTAAACGGACCGAATACAGTCGGTGTGAAATCGCACTCCTTCAGCGGAACGCTGAAGGGCGGGGCGGGAGCCGGAAATGAAGGAAGTGTTGCATCGGTCTCTTATGTCCGTTCATCGAAGGATACGATCTTTGTGGCGAATGCCGGAAGTCCGACGTCCGATACAATCACCTTCCGTGTCCGCAATCTTTCGCAGCAGGCGGTGAAGAATGCCGCAGTCCAGTTCAATTTTGTTCAATCACAGAACGCCAGCGAGTTCCTGAGCCCCTCATATGCAATATCGGATGATTCGGGTGAAGTGAAGGTCGTGGTGAACAGCGGGATCAAAGCCGGGACGCTCAAAGTTGAGGCAAAAGTCACGGCAGGAAATTCTTCCGTGTCCTCAACACCGGTTAATGTGTTTGTGAAGACCGGTCCGATCTCATCGATCGCGCTAGTGTCTGTCTCGAATAGTGAAATCTCCGTTCAGGGTGTCGGCGGTACAGAGAATTCGACCGTCGTCTATGAAGCACGCGATCTTCTCGGCAATCCTTTGGATTATGCGAACCAGACAAAGCTTCATTTCAATCTGCTCGGTGTGACCGGATTTGACGAACAGGTAAAACCGGACAGCGCCATGACCGATCCGTTCTCGGGACGTGCAAGCGTCACTATCGCCAGCGGAACTCGCTCCACAGTGCTGCAGGCGGTCGCTCGCAATGCATCCGGTTCCATCAAATCCTCACCGGTACCGATCGTGGTGCACGGCGGATTTGCCGTTGAATCGCTGTTTGTCTTTACGAACTTCAAACGGAACATCTCCATCAATGACGGTGTGCAGGAGATCAGGATGCAGCTGGGTGACCGATACGGGAATCCTCCGAAACCCGGAACCGCGGTCTATTTCCAGACCAACGGCGGCATCATCAAAGCATCCGCCTTTACGGATGAGGGCGGTGTCGTGAAATCGACCTTTACTCCGGTCGCCAGCACATCCTATCTCGGCATGAAGCGAATCATTGCTTCGACGGTCGGGAATACGGGTGACGGATTGATCAGTGATACCGTTACAGTGCTGATCTCGGGTAAACCGAATTTGACCGTGACGAACGTTCCGACCGATACCATTACCCTGTTCGATGGTGCAAGTACCACCATCAATTATGAGATCAAGGATGATCTGGGAAATCCGATCTCCGGCGGACATCAATATACCGTTTCGCTTGAGACCGGCGTCTCATCGCAGTTGTCCGTTGTCGGAAATACGTTTGCGGAACTTCCGGATACACAGGATAAAACAGCCGGAACGAAATTCTCCTTTGTTCTGTCGGACAATCTGCAGAACAGCGGCACCAGCGGCACGTTCAAGATCAAGATCGCCGTTACCGGTGTGACCGGAACGACCATCAAGATGCTCTATGGAAAGCTTTTGGCACCTTCCAATATCGTCGTGCCGCCTTCCGCCAGAGTTCCGGCCTCCATTGCATTGATCTCCTCATCCGCGACCGATCTTTCGATCTCGGGAGTCGGCGGGACGGAAAATGCAACATTGACCTATGAAGTCCGTGATTCGGTCGGTGCGCCGATCAATCTTGACAACAGAACGATCGTTACGTTCTCAACGAATTTCTTCCCGAATACCTTTACGCCCGGCGGCACGGCTCCGTCGATCCTTCCGACCATTGATAGTACGGATGAGAACGGACGGGTCCGTGTTTCGATCATCAGCGGTACGCAGGCCGGTGCTGTCCAGTTGGTCGCCACTGTTTCTCTGACCAATCCGGTGCGGGTGATCAAATCCCAGCCGGTGAGAATATCGGTCAATTCGGGATTTGCAGACCAGAAACACTTCACCATCGCTCCTGCAGTCTATAACTTCCCGGGTCTTCAGAAGTCCTTCCAGACAACGACGATCACAGTGCAGGTCGGCGATAAATACAGCAACCCGGTGAAAGAAGGGACGGTCGTCTATTTCAACTCTGCGAATGGTATCATTCAGACTCAGCAGGGACTGACCAACAGCAGCGGATTTGTGACGATGACGCTCTATTCCGGAAATCCGTATCCGATCGCTCCGAATCTTGCATCGGGATTGACCAATGGATTCTCCAGGGTCTATGCCCGCACGATCGGACGAGACAGTTCATTTATAACGGATTCGCTTGATATACTCTGGTCCGGTGCGCCGATCATTACCAAGACCGATGCATTCAATACATTTACGATCGCAGACGGCGGGACAGCAGGACCGTTCTCCTTTACCGCAATGGATTCACTCGGACATCCGCTGTCAGCCGGAACGGTGATCGCTGTTGAAGCTCCGGGACTTTCGGTGAACGGAACAACGAGCATCACGCTTCCCGATACGAAGTCCAGCGGAAGCGGCATCACGTCATTCTCATTCACGGTCTCTGATCCGAGCATCACCGATACAAGTCCTGCAGTCTCGACATCCATCACGATCGTCGTGACGCATCCGGTGTATGGAACATATAAGAGGGTGATCGCGTCCGGAACGGTCGATTGATGATCGGCTGAGAGTGGTTTTCAGAAACGATGAACGTCCTGTGCTATAGTATAGTGCAGGACGTTCGTGTTTTAAAGGTGCTTCTTTGCAGTGATGAAGATGGAGTTGAACATCGGTTCGGTGAGTGTGCCGGTGAAGGTGTTCTGCTGGCTGGGATGATAACTGCCAATCAGGATGATCCGCTCCGAGATCCTCACAACTGCGCCGTGTGAGAATTTCGGTCGTGAGCGGAGATCCGTCCACCCGAGTTCTTTCATGCAGTCGAAGGCAGTGTCAAAACCGATCTTACCGAGTCCGATCACGACCCGTAGATTCTTCAGCAGTCTGAATTCATCCAGGATGAAGGGACGGCAGTTCTTCAGCTCTTCCGGTGCAGGTTTGTTCTGCGGGGGTGCACAACGGCACGCGGCCGCGATGTAACAGTGCTTCAGCGTGAGTCCGTCATTCTTGTCAATTGACAAGGGCTGATTTGCGAAACCTGCCTTGTGGAGGGCCCGGTAGAGCCAATTGCCGCTCTCGTCACCGGTGAACATCCTTCCCGTTCTGTTTGCACCGTGAGCGGCAGGTGCAAGTCCCACGAGAAAGATCTCCGCACCGGGATCACCGAATCCGGGGACAGGTTTCCCCCAGTACGTATCCTTTGAGAAGCGTTTCACTTTTGTCCGGGCTACTTCTTTGCGCCATTCCACAAGTCTGGGACACGCACGGCAGGCAATGATGGAACGGTGCAGGGAAGGGATCGATTTCGCCATGGCAGGGGATAGTCAAGACCTTGTCAAGGTTGGAGGAAATGTACCTGACCTTGACAAGGTTTGATGATCATTTAATTGTTGCGATGAACGCGGTGAGATGTTTATTGAACTCCGCTGTATTCTCCATATTGCTGACATGACCGGCGCCGGGAATGACGAACATTTGGGCTCCGGGGATCTTCTCCTTCATGGATTGGGATGCGGCAACGGGAGTGACAGTGTCCTTCTCACCGACAAGGATCAGCGTCGGGCATTTGATGTTAGGGAGGGACGGGGTGGTGTCGGTCCTCCCGGCAAGTGCCAGCAGCGTGCCGAAGATCGCAGTCGGCGCCGTACGCTCGACAATGCTTTGGATCACTTTCACTGATTCTGCTTTCCCTTCGAATGCGGGAGGAGCGAAGACGATCTTCACATAATCCTGTGCATAGTATTTCATGCCGTTCGCCTGGACGAACTTGATGCCGTTCGCACGTTTGATCTTCGCTTCATTCCCGTCCGCCTCACTTTTGGTGTCGGCAAGTACGAGACCGATGATGCGGTCTGGATTCCGTTCCACGGCGCGCAGGGCGATATATCCACCCATAGAAAGACCACAGAGGACCGCTTTCGGGATGTTCAGATGATCCATCAGCAGGAACAGATCATCGACGAACAGTTCAATGGAATAATGTCCCGAACCGACCTCGCTCTCGCCGTGACCGCGCAGATCATAAGCGATCACGCGGTTGGTGGAGGTCAACGCGTCCACCTGACCGCCGGGGAAATTCCACATCTTGTGGCTGAAGGGAAATCCATGAATGAAGATGACCGGCACGGAATTCTGTGAACCGACATCGATATAGCGCATCAGGGAATTATTGATCGTAGCTTTCATTGGAATGCTCCTGAACAAGAACGTCCCGCTGAGGCGGGACGTTCGGTGAAAGATCCTTACTTTCTCTGGTCTATGCCGACGTAGTCTCTCGTGTCGTGCCCGAGGTAGATCTGACGCGGACGGGCGATCTTCTGATCCTCATCCAGCAGCATTTCCTGCCAATGCGTGATCCAGCCTGATGTGCGCGGGATGGCGAAGAGGACCGGGAAGAATTCCATCGGGAATCCCATCGCTTTGTAGATGAGTCCGGAATAGAAATCCACGTTTGGATACAGTTTCCGTTTCACAAAATATTCATCGCTCAATGCGATCCGTTCCAGTTCCAACGCGATCTCCAGTTTCGGATCGACGCCGGTCTCTTTGAAGACCTCATCCGCGAGCTTTTTGATCACTTTCGCGCGGGGATCATAGTTCTTATAGACGCGGTGACCGAATCCCATCAGTCTGCCTTCGCCTTTCTTCACTTTTTCGATGAAGGCCGGAACGTGTTTGATATCGCCGATGTGATCGAGCATTCTCAGCACCGCTTCATTGGCACCGCCATGCAGGGGACCGTAGAGCGCCGCTGCTGCTGCCGCTGTGGATGAATACGGATCGACCTGGGAACTGCCGACATTCCGCATGGCACTCGTGCTGCAGTTCTGTTCATGGTCCGCATGGAGGATGAAGAGGATATTCAATGCGGTCTCGAAGATCTTCGGCACTTCATACCGGTGCGAGCCGATACTGTACATCATATTCAGGAAGTTCTGAATGAAACTCAGGTCGTTGTTCGGATAAACATACGGCATCCCTTTGATGTGGCGGTAGGAGAAGGCCGCGATGGTCGGGACCTTGCCGATCAGACGGAGGATCTGTTTCTGGCGGACCTCCGCGTCGAACACTTTATTCGCTTCCGGATAGAAGGTGGAAAGGGCGGCAACGGTGCTGATGAACATTCCCATCGGATGGGCGTCATAGCGGAATCCTTCCATCAGCTTCTTCACATTCTCATGGATGTACGTGTGGAGCATGACGCTGGCTTCCCAATCCGTCAGCTGTTTCTTGGTCGGCAGTTCGCCGTTCAACAGGAGGTAGGTCACCTCAAGATAGGAACTCTTTTCTGCCAGCTGTTCGATGGGGTAACCGCGGTAACGGAGGATCCCTTTGTCCCCGTCGATGAACGTGACCGTACTCTTGCAGGATGCCGTATTCATGAACGCCGGGTCGTATGTCATCATCCCGAAATCATCTTCGGCAACTTTGATCTTCCGCAGGTCTGTAGCATGGATGGTGCCGTATGTGATCGGCATCTCGTAGGATTTGCCGGTCCGATTATCTGTGATCGTGAGCGTTTCTTTAGACATAATTCTCCACAAAGAAAGAGTTAGTAAACTGACTGAGCGAACATCGAGAGTTCTTTGGCTGACTGGGCTTCGATATCGGCGTGGAGACTGTTCCCGTGCGCATCCATGGTGACGATGGCGGGGAAGTTCTTCACGGTGAGATGCCACATCGCTTCCGGGAGTCCGAACTGCTCAAGATCGACTCCGTCAACCGAGGTGATACATTGTGCATAATACTGAGCGGCGCCGCCGATGGCATTCAGATAGACCGCTCCATGTTCTTTCAAAGCGGCAAGGGTCTTCTTTCCCATACCCCCTTTGCCGATCACAGCACGTACGCCGAATTTTTTTATGATATCCGCCTGATACGGCTCTTCACGGCTGCTGGTGGTCGGTCCTGCCGCAGTGATCTTCCATTTCCCGTCGACCTTGATCGTCACCGGACCGCAGTGATACAGTGCCTGACCATGCAGATCCACAGGGGGATCGTTCGACATCAAATGTGCATGGATCGCGTCCCGTCCGGTATACATCTTTCCGCTGATCAGAACAACATCCCCGACCTTCAGCGAACGGATCTTCTCTTCGGTGAGGGGTGTCTCAAGATGGATCTCTTTCCCGGAGAGGGGAACTTCCTTTCCTTTTCCCATCGTGATGACCGGTGCATCTTCTTTATAGAGCCAGCGTTTGATCTTTCCCGTCTTTGCGTCAAGGATGACACCCTGACGGCGGAACGCCCAGCAGTCATATGCCACCGAGACAAAGAAACTCGCCGGCAACCGGTTCTGGACGCCGATCTTACAGCCGATAAGCGTTGAGTTCCCGCCGAAGCCCATTGTGCCGATCTTCAGGTCGTTCGCATGCTCCATGATATACTGTTCAAGCTCTGCCAGGGTCGGATTCGTATTCACATCATCGATCGTCCGGAAGAGCTGCTTCTTTGCGTGTTCATATCCCGAGGTCCGGTCGCCTCCGATACAAACACCTACAGCACCGATTGCGCAGCCGTGTCCCTGAGCCTGCCAGACAGCGTGCAGGATGCATTTTCGGATGCCGTCCAGATTCCGTCCGGCCTTTCCGAGATGTTCCAGCTCCATCGGCAGGGAATACTGGATGTTCTTATTCTCACAACCGCCCCCTTTGAGCAAAAGTTTCACTTCGATCTCGTCATGATTCTCCCACTGTTCCCAATGCATCACCGGTGTTCCTTCGCCGAGGTTGTCGCCGCTGTTCTTTCCGGTGAGTGAATCGACTGAATTGGAGCGGAGTTTTCCGGATCGCGTGCTTTCAGCGATCGCTTCGCGGATCCAACGTTTCATCTCGATCTGATTGGCTCCGACGGGTGTGTGTATGAAGAAGGTCGGCATGCCGGTATCCTGACAGATCGGACCGACATTCTCGCATGCCATATCGATATTCGTAGCGATGGTCTCCAAAGCAAGGGCGGAACGCGATCCGCCGGTCTCTTTCAGTTGAGCTGCTTTGATCGCTTTGCGAACATCGGGGGGAAGATTGCTGGAAGTATCGGCGATGAGGTCGAGAATGCTTTGTTTGAAATCGTTCATAGAACACTCCTCAACGAATATCTTCGCTCCAGAAGGTGAAGTTCTCACTTTGATTCATCAATGCAAGTTTTGTGGGGACGACCTGCAGATTGATCTGATTCGCGGATTCGTTGAATGAAATATCAAAAGTAAAATACAGTTTAAAATAGATGTTTGCTTCGTTGTTCTTGGCTTCCTGAGCGGTCTGTTTGTTGACGAACCAGGTGAATTCAGGGTTGGTGTTGAGATGAATGAAGGCCCGTCTGTAGCCTTTGGTGTTCTTTTCGGTGAGTGCAATGTATTTGTTCTCGGGGACGGAAAGTGCGACCTCTTTCTTCTTCGGCTGTACCAGGATCTGTGTGGGGGATTTAAGGCCGTAGGTCTGATTGTCGGCATCGTATTTTATCAGTTCTGCCTTGAACCAAACGCTGTACTCGCGGGAATTCAGTTTGTTATCGCTGTAGAATTTCCGGATCTTGTTGACGTAATCGTCTTTGCTCTTCTGCACCCGGGCCTGATATTCTGCCGTCGATTCGAATTCATTCTTGGAGGATGCTTCGGACTGATATTCCTCGGAGAGTTTTTTCAGTCCATCCCAGACAGTCTTGATGACGTCGAAACATTTTTCCGCAGTTAAGGTCTGGTTCGGATCGTGCGTTTCCAGGACATTTTGGGACAATGCCGGAACGGTGAGCAGCGCAAAGAGAACGAGAAATGTCGGAAATTTCATATCGGCATCCTTTAATTTTCTGGTGAAATATACAACTTTTTTCGTGATTTTGTAGAAAAATCTATTCAAATTCAACAAATGAGATATGTGACTCTTCTTTCCGCCGCCGTATTTCTCTCTCTTGCCGGGTGCAATGAACAGGGATTGGATCCGAATGATGTGACCGAACCGGGATTCCGCGGAACGATCTCATTCATCAGTAAACGCCCGCCGGCGGACAGTCTGAAAGACCTCCGCATCGTTGCCGTACCCTATTTCCCGATCGACACACTATTCCTGCCGATCATTCTAAAAGTGGTGGAAGGGACGATCCCGTTCGGCGAGAACATCACATCGAAAGCGGATTCCGGCACATACCATTCGTATGAGATGCTCGTAAAACCGCAGGTCTATCATTATATCGCCGTTGTCCAGCAATTCGGGCCTGATGTATTTTCGCATTGGAAAGTGGTTGGAGTACATTCCTTCGAGCAAGCACCGTTTCTGCCAAAACCGGTGGCGGTGAAAGATGGTGTGATGAGCACGGGCGTCGATATAACCGTCGATTTTTATAACCTGCCTCCTCAGCCGTTCAGGGTGCCATGACCGGATTCCGGACCTCCATATCATCTTTTTACCTGTTCCTTTCACTGACGGCAGGATTTCAATTCATTTACGGACAAACTCCGTATTCTTTGACCGGTGTGGTTCTTTCTGCAGATGACGCACAGCCGATTGCCGGAGCTTCGGTGCGGATCCTCCATTCGACGATCGGAACGGCGACCGACATCAACGGTATGTTTCGAATCGGAAATGTCCCTACGGACAGACGCTCTCTGACTGTTTCTGCTGTAGGATTCACAACATACACGGCTGAGATCACCGGAGATTCACCAACGGAAATGAGAATCGTACTGCAGCCGTCTTTGATCCTAACCGATATCGTTGTCGTCACCGCGAACAAACGTCCTCAATCCCTTCAGGAGGTCCCGGTCAGCATCAGCATCATCGATTCCAGGGAGATCATGAAACGGAACATCACGGCGGTGGATGATGCGCTCCGGTATGTTCCTGGTGTGAACTTCCAGCAGTCGCAGGTCAACATCAGAGCATCGAGCGGATACAGTCGGGGGGTCGGAAGCAGGGTGATGATGCTGGTGGACGGCGTGCCCCTTCTTGCCGGTGATACGGGAGAGATCACATTCGAATCGATCCCTGTGGTACAGATCGAACGGGTGGAAGTGGTGAAAGGCGCCGGGTCAGCGCTCTATGGTTCCGGCGCATTAGGAGGAGTGATCAATGTTCTGACGAAAGAGATCCCGGATGAAACCACTGTGTGGTGGAGATTATACGGCGGACTCTATTCGCGGCCGCAGTACCCGGAGTGGGAATGGAGTTCGAAGGATCGGTATGTGAACGGACAGATGGCAGGATTCAGCAGCGGGATGGATGATCTTCGCATGAGTCTTTCCGTACAGCGGATGTCGGATGACGGATACCGTGAACAGGATTGGAGCAGACGGTACAACGGATTTGCCAAACTCCGGTACGATCTTTCACCATATCAATCGCTGACGTTCACATCGAATTTTTATCAGCATCACCGGGGAGATTTTCTCTGGTGGAAGGATCTGAAGAACGCGCTGCGGCCTGCCGATGCACAACGGAACGTCACAGTCACTTCTCTCCGGTTCAATAATTCACTCCTCTATAAACAATTCGTGAATGAACGCTTCTATATTGAAGCGAAGGCTGTCCATTTCCGCGGAAACTGGTACCGTGACAGTCTTGATCTGAAGAGACTGGATGGTTCCATCTCCGATTCATACGTGACGGATGTTCAGGGAAATCTCACAGTCGAAGGCGGACATACATTGACTTTCGGTGTTGTCGGGAATGGAGAACGCGTTCGGGCAAATATCTTTGGGCAGCATGACGGACGCGGAGGGGCACTCTATCTGCAGGACGAGTATTCTCCATTCGCAGGACTGTCGCTGACACTCGGTCTGCGTCACGATCTTCAGCAGGTCGTCGGACTTCCGATGAATCAACAGACCAGTCCGAAGTTCGGCATCCGATACACCGTTTCAGATGAACAAACCATCCGCGCTTCCGCCGGGCGGGGATTCCGTTCTCCGTCGATCGGCGAACTGTACACATCAACGAAGAATACCGGAAGTTCAGCCATCATCATTCCCAGCACATCGCTCAAACCGGAACAGAGCTGGTCCTTCGAAGTGAGCAGCACAAGTACTCTCTCGGAAGATCTGCAGGTGGAAGCGGCGTTGTTCCATACGGATTATGATGATCTGATCGAAGCAAATGTTCAAGGAGACACCGTTCTGAAAGCAGTTACGGTGAACTTCAAGAATATCACCCAGGCAGTCATTCAGGGGGGTGAAGTGAGGGTGATGACGAAATGGTTCGATCAATCACTCTCATTTGATGCGCATTATAACTATAATTGGGCAGTGGATGGTACGACCGGTGCATTCCTGCGGTTCCGGCCTCGGCATATCGCCGGTGTGAATTCCGAATACAGGATGGGGATGGTGACCCTCGGTGCGGATTACCGTTTTGTCAGCAGGATCGAGGCGATCGATGATAAACTGGTGGAACTGGCGCCGATCAAGAACGGCAGCCGCAGAGTGGCGATCCATATCGCCGATGCCAGGATCGCAGCGGAGCTGAGCGGATTCGGAATGCCTTTCCGCGCGTCGGTGATCGTGAATAATTTTCTCGGCTACAATTATAGTGAACTGATCGGCAACGTGTCGCCGCCGCGTCAGTTCATGCTAACGTTGGAAGGAATGATCCAGTGAACATATTACAGGTCCTCTCGCAGTTCGAAGTGACCGGTGCAGAAACGTTTGCCGCCACACTGGCGGATACACAGATCGCGAACGGACATATCGTCTACATCATCTCCGATAATTTCTATACCGCTACAAAGGCAACCGTCATCTCACACCCGATCGGAAAGCGTGATGCCGCTCAGCGCTGGAAGAATGTCGCATTCCTGAGGAAGTTCATCCGCGAGAAGAAGATCGATGTCGTCCATGCTCATTCCCGGGCCGCCAGCTGGGTCTGTTATTTCGCCACGCGCGGAGGGACGGTCCCGCTGGTTTCCTCTATCCACGGCAGACAGCACCTTCATTTTTCCTCCAAAATGTTCTCGGTATACGGTGAGAAACGGGTGGCGGTGTGCAGATCGATCTATGATCATCTGAACCATGACCTGAAGTACGGACTGGACACGCTGGCACTCGTCCATAACGGGATCGAACTCTCCAAATGGAAATTCGAGAAACATTCACCTCCGAAACGGAAGAAGAAGATCGTCGCTTTTGTCGGCAGACTGTCCGGATTCAAAGGGGATACGCTGCTGATCATCGTTGAACAGATCTTTCCGAAAGTGCTGGAGAAATATCCGGAGGTGGAGTTCCATATCATCGGCGGCATGAATGAGAAAAGCAAGATCATTCCGGCGATCGAAGCGACCAACAAAC
>CALRIY020000108.1:0-12819 GCA_943364975.1 Synechococcus sp. UW140 | reverse complement strand
TAAGGATGAGATGAAAGCACAGGCGGAACAATATGTGAAACAGGCGATCCCGGAGATCGAGCAATTATCCGTCACGATGACCGCAAGTGTTTCAAAGCGGATGAACATGCAGGCTAATCCAATGCTGACCGGCGTGAAGAATACGATCGCCGTAGCGAGCGGAAAAGGCGGCGTGGGAAAATCGACCGTGGCGGTGAATCTTGCCGTGGCTCTTGCGCGCGAAGGGGCGCGGGTGGGATTGATCGACTGCGATATCTACGGACCGAGCATTCCGCTGATGTTCAATATCAATGAGAAGCCGCAGATGCACAATCAGAAACTCGTGCCGCTGGAGAAATACGGAGTGAAGGTGATGTCAATCGGTTTCCTCATCGATTCCACGCAGGCGGTGATCTGGCGCGGTCCTATGGCCAGCGGCGCAGTGAAACAGTTCATGACAGACGTGGAATGGGGGGAACTGGATTATCTGGTGTTCGACCTTCCACCCGGAACCGGCGATATCCAACTGACGATCGTCCAGCAGATCCCATTGACCGGCGCAGTCATTGTGACGACACCGCAGGAGATGTCACTGGCGGATGCGCGCCGCGGGATGGCGATGTTCCAGAAGGTGAACGTACCGATCCTCGGAGTGGTGGAGAATATGAGTTACTTTGTCAGTGCAAGCGGGGAACGGGAAAATATCTTCGATAACGGCGGCGGCAAAAAAGTGGCGGAGCAGTTCAAGGTTCCGTTCATCGGCGAGATCCCGATCTACACCAAGATCCGTGTCGGAAGTGATTCCGGCAGACCGATCACTGATTCGGAACCGCAGAGTGAGCCGGCAAAGATCTTCACATCCATCGCGAAGAATCTTGCAGCACAGATCAGTATCAGCAACTATTCAAAACAGAATGCCCCGATCGAGATATCGTTGGGGAGCAACTAATAAACCGATGCGCCGGCAGCAATGCTGGCGTTCGACCATTGTATGACGATCACGGAACGGGTACAACGATCTCTGGATACAGTACGGCCCTATCTGCAGGCGGATGGAGGGGATGTGGAATTAGTGCGCGTAACGGAAGATGGATTTGTGATGGTGAAACTGACGGGTTCGTGCATTTCCTGTCCGATGTCCCGAATGACCTTGAGGGCCGGTGTGGAGAGGAGACTGCTCAGCGATATTCCCGAGATCAAACGCGTAGAACAGGTGCTCTGCTGATCACTGCTTCAATTGAACTTCCCGAACCTGCCGGTCCTTGATCTGCAGGATCCTTCCCTGAGCTTTTCTCACCAGATCATAATTATGCGTTGTCATCAGCACGGCTGTTCCCCGGTGATTGATATCCAGGAGTAATTTCAGGATATCGAGCGAGGTCCCCGGATCCAGATTCCCCGTCGGTTCATCCGCCAGGATCAGGAACGGTTCATTGACCAAAGCACGGGCGATGCAGACCCGCTGCTGTTCGCCGCCGGAGAGCTGGTGCGGCATTGCATTCCGCTTATGACTCAATCCTACCTGCGTCAGCACTGTGACAACCTTCTTTTTGATCGTATCAGAGGATGCACCGGTGACATGCAGTGCAAACGCCACATTATCGTACACATTCCTGTCCTCAAGCAGTTTGAAATCCTGGAAGATGATGCCGAGGTTCCTGCGGAGGAACGGGACGGACTGTGAGGTGATCGTTTTGGAGTAATATTCTCCGACCGTCACAAGTCCCTGGGACGGGAAGAGGTCCATATAGACCAATCGGAGCAGACTGCTTTTCCCGGAACCGGATTCCCCGACGATCGAGACGAATTCACCCGATTCGACGAGGAAGTTCACATCGCGCAGAACGGCGTGATGATCGAAGGAAACGCTGACTTCTTCAAATTTTACGAGCATTATTTCTTCCGTTGTTCAATGATGGATGCAGCGAGTTTCAGTGCGGAGATCATACTGCCGGGATTTGCTTTATTTTTTCCCGCGAGATCGAACGCCGTTCCATGGTCCGGCGACGTACGGATGATCTTGAGTCCCGCGGAAAAATTCACCCCTTCGTCGAATCCGCTCATCTTCAGCGGGATCAATCCCTGGTCATGATACATTGCAAGGATCGCATCGTAATTCTTATATGCGCCGGAGGCGAAGAATCCGTCCGCAGGGAACGGACCGGAGGCGTTGATCCCTTTTTCCTGTGCTTTCTTGATTCCCGGGATGATCGTTTCACGTTCCTCGGTTCCGATCGCGCCGTTCTCTCCGGCATGCGGATTGAGTCCGAGCACCGCAATGGAAGGCTTCGCGATTCCGAGATCGCTCTTGAGCGAACGGTGGACAGTATCCAGTTTCTCCACGATCCTGTCGAGGAAAAGGTTCTCAGAGACCTGCTTGAGCGGTATGTGGACCGTTGCCAAAGCCACTCTCATCGTGGAGGAGAGGAGCATCATCGTCACACGGTCGGACCGGGTCAGCATCGCCAGCATCTCAGTCTGGCCGGGGAAATTATATCCGGCAAAATGGAGTGCTTCTTTGGAGACCGGTGCTGTGACCATGGCATCGACCTCTTTGTCCAGACACATCTTGATGGCCCGTTCGATGGCGATCCCGGCGCAGACACCGGCATCGGGAGAGTTCTTTCCGAACTGGATGTTCTTGGCGGTGACGGACTGAACGGTAATGACAGGAATGGTCCCCGGTATGATCTTGGATTTGACCGAGTCCACCGGTACGAAATCGCAATCGATCTTCAGCAGTTTCGCATAATACCGGTAGATCTCCAATGAACCGACCAGTACCGGCTGGATGCTCTTTTGGATCTCTTTTGACACGATGCTCTTTAATGTGACTTCCGGACCGATTCCGTTGAAATCTCCGATGGTGATCGCAATGACAGGCTTCATTTATTCTCTGCTAGTTTATAATTCCCCTGTTTCCCGGGGTCTTCGAACGTGAATGTTTTGTTGAGTGAGACGTACTGCCAGATCTCCCGCGGTGCGCCGGATGGACTGAGCAACCGTTCAGTGGATGACGGTTTTCCGTAGAGCAGGTAGATCTTACCGCGGTCCGTCACTGCTCCGTTCATCTCACGAAGTGAACGGAATGCTGTCACGGCGAAATCGACTCTCCGGTAGAATTCATGCATCACTTCGTTGTAAGCGGTGAGCGGTGTCGGGTCTTTCTTCCTCCAGAACTCTTCAAATTTTTTGATCCGTGAATTGCGGCTCCCTCTCCTCAATTCGGAGTATTCATCCTTTGTTGTGATGAATTGGATCGGTTCGGTCGCCCCTTCCAGATCGAAGAGTGACAAAGGCATTTCCGGCCATCGCGCTGAGAAGTTGGTCACAAGACGAGTTGAATCGGGGAACGTCAGCGTCAATTCGTATCGTCCCTGTTTCAACTGCATTCCGTCAAATGTTACATAATGCGTATGGAATCCCTGCATCGGAGTCGACGCCAAAACGATATTCGATACCGTCAAGGATGCCGAAACAGTCGTCTGTTCTCGTACGTCGATCTGCACACGTTCCTTGTCCTTGATCGTCTCCTTTTCATCCTCATCAGGCTGCAGTTTCGTCAGCGTAAAGAAGGCCGCAGGATATTTCATCTTGGACACGAAGACAAATCCGTAATTGGCAGAGAAGATGACATCCCCGCCCAGATTGAAAAGTGTATATCCTTCCGCTGCTGATTGTTGGATCGGGATGAGTCCGGAACGGAATGTCTTGGAGAGGGAAATATCGATCCGTTTTTTCGTGTCGGAGAACTGGCGTTTTGATTCTTTGTCGAACAGCGAAAGTGCGATCGAATACCGTCCGGCGGGAAGCTGGAATGAAAACAGATCCTGATAGAACTGAGTACGGAGTGAAGCAGTGGAATTATCCGATGTTGTCAATGCGATCTGTTTGATCTTCCGGGCAATGGAATTGCCTAAGGAATCGATGATCTCCAGTGCGATCTCTCCGGCGGCGGAGAAGGAGGTGCCTGCTGTCATTTCCTGCAGTGTGAAGACGAAGAAATCATATCGGATGCGGACCGGTATGATGGTCATATTCGACGAATCTCCGGTGACCGAATAATGTTCGATCGAGAGTGGGCTTGGTCCGGTCTGTTCACGGATGACACGTTCCTGCGGCTGTGAGACCGAAATACCGGTCATCAGCAGGAACAGAGGGATGAAAGTTCGAAGACTCATAGAATTCACCAGAAGAGTGCTATGTTCATAACACGTGCTACAACGCGAATGTTCATTGTCGGCATCGACAACGATAAAAGATAAGGAAATTGGGGAAAAGGATGAAGGGTTTTATTCGCTGAGGGTCAATTGTCTGCCGATCTGTGCAGCATGCAGTTTGATGCCGGGAAAGCGATGCATGATCGAATATCCCATCCAATCGATCGATTCATGTTCGCCGTGGACGAGGATGACGGTTTTAGGACGGAGGCGGTCAACGATGGAAAGGATCCCGTCCCGGTTACTGTGCGCCGAGAACCGGAACCGGTCGATGTCGCATGATACATTCTGTGGCTCATGAGCATCGGTCAGTTGGATCAGATCACCTTTGGAGGAACGGCTGATCCTGTAACCGGGGGTTTCCGGATCCATATAACCGACGGCAAAGATCCCCGATTTCGGATTGGTCAGCCACCGCTGAGCCATTTTGAAGGAGAGTGTATTCTCCACCATCATTCCGCTTCCGGCGAGGACGATGCATTGATGCCGGAGCAGATCATCGATCTGTTCTACATCATACAGATCCTTTTGCGGGATATCAGCAAGGATGAAATCGGTATCATTATATCCGACTGTATACCGGTTCTTATCATACACGGAACAGAGCCTACGTCCCACTCCGCCGGTATAGATATCGGTCATGGACATCGTCCCTTTCTGCATCAGCTTCCAGAACATCGACAGCATCTCCTGCATCTTTCCCAGGGCAAAGACCGGCACCAGAATGGAACCGCCTCTGCTGAGGATACGGTTCGCCGATGCGGCAAGGCGTGCTTGTTCCGAAGGACGGGAGGGAAGATGGATGGAATCGGTCGAGCCGTGCGTGCACTCCAGGACCAGGATATCCACCGATCGTTTCGGCAGTACCGCACCGGAGAGAAGAGACTGTTTATCCAGATTGATGTCGCCGGTATAGAAAATGGAGCGTCCGCCGTGTTCCACCAGTGTTCCGGCGGAACCCAGGATATGTCCGGCATCATGGAACGATGCGGTCACCGGTTCCGTGCTGGCGTGACGGTACCCGTTTACGATGAACTGTTTTTGATATTCCTGCCATTCGATATTCTGGATCAGCAGGTCGATCTCCTCATGCGTATAGGCGCGGATGGTCACCTCGTCCTTCAGCTGCTCCTTCAGGATGTTGACGGAGTTATGCAGCGTGATCTCTGCAACAGCGCGCGTTTGCGGGGTGGTGACGATACGGATGTACGGATGCTGCTGAACGAGATACGGAAGCGAATCAATATGGTCCTGATGTGCATGCGAGATCAGCGCGACATCCACATTCAGATCTTTGATCAGGTCGAAACGGGGGAGAGATTCGATGCCGAATTTTCTGGGATGCGTACCGCTGTCCAGAATGATCCCGGTCCCTTCGATGTTCAGGTAATAACAGGATGCGCCGATATCGTTTGCACCGCCGAGAGGGAGAAATGTGATCATGGATGAAAGTTACCGTTTGCGGAGTACATCATCAACTGCTTTTTTGAATTGCGGAAGGGTCTGCAGTCCTGTGAGAAAGAGCTGACGCTTCCCCTGAGCATCGAAGATCAATGTGGCAGGGATCGCACCGTTCCAGCGCGGATCGAGTCTGTTGATGAGCGTATCCTGCGACTCGATGGCTGAGACAAAGACCGGGAACGGCGGATCCAGTTGTTGGATGAAAGGAGCGATCAGGGATTCGGTTTCATCGGGGAAATCGACACTGAGTGCGGCGATCTCCACATCCTTGTGCGGGATGCTCTTTGCAAGAGTGATCAGATCGGGAAATTCCTCTTTGCATGGTGCACACCAAGTGGCCCATACATTCAGGACAAGGACCTTTCCGTTCCTTTCGGAGATCAGGGAATCGAGCCCCCGTTCATCCAGCGGCCGGATCGTATGCGTCTGTGCCGAAGCGGTGACATAAAAAAAGAAGCCGAGAAGGACTCGGCTCCAATGGCTCCATTTCAAGGTCATTAATCCACCCGTTTGATCGTGCAGCCGAACGCCTTTGTCTCTTTGACGGTGATCTCTTTTCCGGCGATGATCTCGTCGATGGCTGCACGGAGGTCGTTCGTTTTCACTTTTGCGATACGCTGCGAATCATCGATCCTTCCGTGATACAGCACTGCCAAGGTGGTAGGATGGACGATGTAGATCTCCGGAGTATGATTCGCTTCGAGTTTATCGGCGATCACATTGTTGACATCCTTCAGGATCGGGAATCCGAAGCTGTGTTCCGCAGCATGTTCCTTGATCTCTTCCGGGGTCTCGGCTTTGTTGGAATTGATGCCGACCACTGCGATCTTCTTGTCTTTATAATCGTTATAGAGTGCCGCCATCCGTTCATTGTACGCATTCGAAACGGGGCATTGAGTGGAGATGAACATCAATACGACCGCTTTGGAATCCTTAAAGTCCGAAAGCTGGACCTTTTTTCCGTTATAATCATTCAGGGAAAAATTCTCCACTTTCTCCGGTGCTCCGGCAAAGACGAGTGCTGTTGCAAGGATGAATGCTGTGATGAGTGATCTCATGTTTTCTCCAAAAATTTGTTAGATACTGTATTTGTGAATGACGTCGTCCGGAAGTCTTTCCGCACGACCGGTGGCAAGATTGACCAGCGTGTACTCGAACACTCCGTCTGCCGAAAGTTTATTGGTCTCTTTTCTCACTATCTCAAACCCGACTTTGGCAGAAGTAGTTCCGATCTCCACAATGCCGGTCTTTACAATTGCAACGTCGCCCAGCAGGAGGGGGCGCTTGAATTGTATCGAACAGGCACTCACGACCCAGCCGAGTCCGCGCCGGATGAATTCGTCCATGGACATCTTATAATCCCGAGACATCTGCTCATACCGCGCCGCCAGGACATAATCCAAATACCGCGAATAATGGACATGATTGTTCATGTCGATATCATCCGGACGGACCAGCACTTCAGATGTAAATTTGGAATAATTCATTGTCTCTCGCAAAGGCGCTAAGGTAAAATTAAATTGAAGTTGAACGTCATTCCCGCCTGCCTGCCGGCAGGCAGGCGTGCTTCTGGCGGGAATCTATAAAGTAGTTGCCCGATAGGAACATTCGGCATGACGATAATATTATGAATCGTGAACTATTAAAGGGTGCGTAAGTATTCAATGAGCAACCTAACGCCCGCACCGGACCCTCCGCGTGGGATATAATCCTGATGTTCTTCCTGGATCGCCGTTCCGGCAATGTCCAGATGGACCCATTTATAATCACCGATGAATTTCTTCAGGAACCAGCCTGCCGTGATCGCACCGGCCCATCGTCCGCCGACATTCTTCACATCCGCAACATCACTCTTGATCAGTTTCTCATATTCATCGAACAACGGCAGCTGCCAAACCCTGTCATAGGTTTTTGTTCCGGCAGAGCTCAGCGCATCCATGGTCTCCTGGTCATTTCCCATCATTCCGCTTGTGTAATGTCCCAGTGCAACAACGACCGCTCCGGTCAGCGTTGCCAGATCGATCACCACGGAAGGATTGAATTTAGATGCATAGGATAGAGCATCCGCAAGGATCAATCGTCCTTCAGCATCGGTATTGTCCACCTCGGAGGTCTTGCCGTTGTAATGACGGATGATATCTCCCGGTTTCACGGCGGAACCGCTCGGCATATTTTCCACCGAAGGGATCAGTCCGATCACATGTTTCTTTAATTTCAGGCGGCTGAGCGCTTGGAATGTTCCGATGACAGCGGCAGCTCCTCCCATATCCATTTTCATCTCTGCCATGCCGGCGGACGGTTTGATGGAGATCCCGCCGGAATCGAATGTGACTCCTTTGCCGACAAGCACCACCGTACCGCGTTTTCGGTAAGAGCGGCCGTATTCCATTGTGATGAACCGGGGATCCTTTTCACTCCCTTTGCTCACACCGATCACTCCGCCCATCTTCAGCTGTTGGATCCTTTTTTTATCGAAGACCGTCACAGAGAATCCGTACTTCCTCCCGAGCGTTTTCGCATCGGCCGCAAGTGTTTCGGGATAGATCTCGCTCCCCGGTGCGTTGCACAGATCGCGTGCATGGATGGTAGCATCGGCGATGATCTGTCCAGTGGTCAAACCTGACTGGATATCGGAAAGATGAGAGCTGGTCGTGGCGAAGCGTATTTCGCCGAGTGTATTGCCGTTCTTTCCGTTGGAAAGATACTTGTCATATTTGTAGAGTGACAGGAGGGAAGCTTCTGCCATCGCCTGCGCCACTTCTTCGATCGATTCCGGAAGGACAGTCTCCACATCCGGAATGACAACGGTGGCCGAAGTGACCTTCAAGGCCTTCGCTTTCTTCGCTGCGGATGCTGCAAAGCGGCGCAGTTTCTCGATCGTCATTTTTTTCGATTCGCCCAATCCCATCAGGAACACGCGTGAGAGTTTTTTCTTGGAAGGATACAGCAGAAGGGATTCGCCTTCTTTTCCGGCGAAATCTTTCGATGCGAATGCCGAGGCAGCAGGATCTCCGAAGGATGAGATGATCTGTTCAGATTGCTTCTTGAATATTTTTTCATCCTGATAGATGAACACGGTCAGAAGATCAGAGGAGATGGACTCGATGGAAGCGCGGACTGCGGTCAGTTTCATTGTATTCCTTTGGTTAGAGGATCTCTTTTGTTTTTTCAATGACTGCGGAAACGGAATCCTGCAGTGTGATATTTTTCATGCGGGCGCCGGATGCATTCTTGTGCCCCCCTCCGCCGAAGAGTTTGGCGACGGTATTGATCGCGACGTCCCCTTTGGAACGGAAACTGATCTTCACACCGTCCGTCTGTTCGATGAAAACGAGTCCGACACGGACCCCTTTGATCGAAAGGACGTATTGGGTCAGATTATCCACATCCGAATCCATCGTACCGGTCTCCGTCAGAATGGACCGCGGGATAGTCATCGTCGCGATCGCTCCATGATGGTGCAGCTCGATCCGTTCGAGCGCCTTGCCGAGCAGGTGAATCTTATTGATCTGGCCGCTCTCATAGATCCGCTGATAAAGATCGTACGGATCAACGCCGCGCCGGAGCAGGTCGGCGGTGATCGTGTGCGTTTCCTCGTCTGTCTTGGGGAATTTGAACGAACCGGTATCGGTCATGATCCCGGCATAGAGCGCATCGGCGATCGGTTTTGTGATGGCATTGGGATCGTCCGCCGCAATGATGCGGTACAGAAGTTCACTGGAGGCAGGGACTTCCGTATCGATCACATACAAGTCAGCGAACGGTTCCTGTTCAAGATGATGATCGATACAGATTTTATATGCGGAACTCTTTTTCACTGTTTCGGCCATTGCCGAAAATCGCTTCGGTGAATTCGTATCAACGACGCAGAAACACTCCGCCGAAAGGATATGATGATCCGATTGCGAAGAATAGGTCTTGATCGGGAAATATTCGGTCAGGAATTGCAGATGGTCCGGTGTTTCGCTCTGGTTGATGATAAGGACATTCTTTCCTTTTTTCTTCAGATAGAGCGCGAGCGCTACCTCCGTGCCGATGGAATCACCGTCCGGATTGACGTGCGAAGTGATCACAAACGAGTTGTATTGTCCAAATGCTGCGTGGAGCTGAGTAAATTGTTCATTCATGGATGAAAAATACAAAAAAATGGTCCGGCATCAAAGATGGAAAAACATCCGGCAAGTTTTACGATGGGTCAAGTCTCATTTCATATAGCCCAAACGCTTATCCATGGCCTATGTTTAAAACAGCACCGCCTGATCTTCATCAGGCGGTGTGTATATCTCAGCGTCACTGCGGTGTCACCGGGACGTTCCTTATTGGATCACCCAGGTATCGCCGGAGTTCAGCAGCTTTTCCAGTGAACCTTTGCCCCGTTTCGAAATGGCAGAATCGATCTGCTTCTCCATTTCCACTTCGTAGCGCGGACGGTCGATCGCAAGAAAGATTCCGACCGGACGGGGGAGTTCCGGATTGTAGGTCATGTTCGCGAGGATGAACGCCAGCGTTGAATCCTTCTCGTTATGCACAAGAAGATCGTTCGCAGAATGACTTCCGTCTGTCAGCGAAACGACCACCGGAGAGAATCCGTCCAGTTTGATCCCTTTGTCATTATCCTTTCCGAATACCAGCGGTTTTCCGTGTTCAAGGAAGACGACTGTATCCGATTTTGTCTCTTTTTCGGTGAAGGCAAAGAATGCACCGTCGTTGAAGACGTTACAATTCTGATAGATCTCAACGAACGAGGTCCCTTTGTGTTCAGCTGCACGTTTGATGATGGACTGCATGTGTTTCGGATCGCGGTCCAGCGAACGGGCGACGAAGGTTCCGCCGGAGCCGAGCGCCAGAGATGCCGGATTGAACGGCATGTCGACTGAGCCGACCGGCGAGGTCTTCGTGATCTTTCCCATTTCAGATGTGGGTGAGTATTGTCCTTTGGTTAGACCGTAGATCTGATTGTTGAACATCAGAATATTGATATCCACATTGCGGCGGAGAACATGGATCATGTGATTACCGCCGATGGAAAGTCCGTCACCGTCTCCGGTGGCCACCCATACCATCAGATCGGGACGGGCGATCTTCAGACCTGAAGCGATCGCCGGCGCACGGCCGTGGATGGAGTGGAAGCCGTAGGTGTTCATGTAATAGGGGAATCGGCTGGAGCATCCGATTCCGGAGATGAACACGACCTTCTCTTTCGGTACGTTCAGATCGGGCATCACCCGCTGTACCTGAGCGAGGATCGAATAGTCTCCGCATCCCGGACACCACCGAACATCCTGGTCCGATGAAAAGTCCTTCGCCGTATATTTTGTTCCGGCAACTGCTGCCGAAGTGATCACTGATTCGACTAATGTGCTCATGCTTGTTTTCCTCCTAAGATCTCGTCAATTTTTTGTTCGATCTCGATCGAACGGAACGGTAACCCTTGTACTTTGTTCAATCCGACCGCGGGAACAAGGAACTTCTCGCGCAGGATCTTGATCAGTTGTCCGAGATTGATCTCAGGAACGAGGATCGTTTTAAATTTCCCCAGGATCTCGCCGATATTCCTCGGCAGGGGATTAATGTAATGTAGATGCAGGTGCGAGACCGATTTTCCTTCTTTCCGTTTCCGGTCCACAGCAGTCTTGATGGTGCCGTAAGTTCCGCCCCAGCCGACCAGCAGCAGTTCGCCGCTCTCGTCACCTTCCACTTTTGCAAGCGGAATGTCATTCGCGATCCGTTCCACTTTCGCTGCGCGGAGGCTGATCATGGTGTGATGGTTCTCCGGTTCATAATTGATGTTGCCGCTCTTCACATGTTTTTCCAGACCGCCGATACGGTGTTCCAATCCGGGGGTTCCGGGGATCGCCCATTCGCGGGACAGCGTATTCTCGTCGCGGAGATACGGCTGATAATCCACCGGGTCCGTGCGGAACTTCACCGGGATCTCTTTCAGGTCCTTCACTTCGGGAATGAGCCACGGTTCGGAACCGTTCGCGATGTAACCATCCGTCAGCAGGATCACAGGGGTCATGTATTTCAATGCAATGCGGGATGCTTCGAAAGCGGAATTGAAACAGTCACTCGGTGAACTTGCGGCGATCACAGGGATCGGTGCTTCACCGTTCCGTCCGTAGACTGCCTGCAGCAGGTCCGCCTGTTCCGTCTTAGTGGGGAGACCGGTGCTCGGTCCGCCGCGCTGCACGTTCACGATCACGAGGGGCAATTCGGTCATGACGGCAAGGCCCATCGCTTCGGTCTTCAATGCTACGCCCGGTCCGCTCGTTGTGGTGATGGCGAGGGAGCCGCCGAAGGAGGCGCCGATCGCGCTGGTGATGCCGGCGATCTCGTCTTCACATTGGAACGTCTTTACGCCAAAGTTTTTGAAGGAAGCCAGTTCCTCCAGGATTCCTGTTGCCGGTGTGATAGGATAAGAACCGAGGAACAGTGGAAGGTTCGCTTTGTCCGCAGCCGCAACGAATCCGAGTGCCGTCGCCTGGTTGCCGTTGATGTTCCGGTATTTGCCGGGTGAAAGGGGAGCAGGTTTCACATCGTATTTCACGGCAAAGACGTCTGTCGTTTCAGCATAGTTCCATCCCGCTTTCATCACACGGGTATTCGCTTCGATCAGTTCCGGTTTCTTTTCAAACTTTTCGGAGATCCATTGGGTGGTGTTATCCAGTGTTCGGTTGAACATCCAATACATCATGCCGAGTGCGAAGAAGTTCTTTGTCTTATCCACGACCTTCTGGCTGAGATTCATATCTGCCAGCGCAAGGTTCGTCAGTTTCGTGATGTCTACTTGGAAGACCTGGAACTTAGAAAGGGAACCGTCGGAGAGAGGGCTTTGTGTGTAACCGGCGAGTTTCAGATTCTTATCGCCGAATCCGTCCGTGTTCACGATGATGATACCGCCGTCGATCAGGGACCGGAGGTTCACTTTCAAAGAAGCGGCATTCATCGCCACAAGCACATCACAATGATCGCCGGGAGTGTTGATCTCGGTTGCACCGAAATGGATCTGGAATCCGCTCACTCCGTACGTGGTGCCGATAGGAGCGCGGATCTCTGCCGGATAATCCGGAAGAGTGGAGAGGTCGTTCCCCATCGCGGCGGACGTATTGGTGAATTGACCTCCCGTCAGCTGCATGCCGTCCCCGGAATCGCCGGC
>CALRIY020000107.1:0-12860 GCA_943364975.1 Synechococcus sp. UW140 | reverse complement strand
CCGCTTCAATAATGTCTCAATACCTTTCCGAAAAATCAATCACTCTCTTGGGAATAATTTCGATACTGCAAATCAAAGTGGCAGCGCTGCAGAGCAACAATACATTACTTTTTTGTCCGTTTTCTCCAGAGAAGATAAAGAACGGTGATGAGCGCCGAGGCAGGAAGGATGAACCAGAGTCCATCAACGGGCCCTTCGGGGAAATAGAGGTATAGAATAAAGAACAGTACGGTGACGAATGCCAGCGGAGGACGCAGCTGTTCTTTTCTCCGATCATTTCGGCTGAACAGAAGGAATGATGCCGAGGCAATTCCGGCGAAGAGAAACAGAAGAAGGAATATCAGTGACCAGGGATCCAGCAGTGTTGTGCTCATACGGTATTCTCCATTCAGTGAATTCAATAACAAATAAAGGACGGACGGGCCTGTCTGAGGCGGACTTTGTGTGGATGCTTTTGTTTTGCCGGACCGACCAACGGTCGGTCCTACATATTCTCTGCGATCTCGGCGATCTCCGCGGTGAACACAATAAAACAAAAAGGACGAACGGGCCCATCTGGGGCGGACTTTGTGTGGATGCCTTTGTTTTGCCGGACCGACCGGCGGTCGGTCCTACATATTTTTTGTGTGAGAGTCTGCTATTTGATCAGGATCATCTTCTTCGTCTGCACCAGTCCGCCGGAGCGGAGCGTATAGAAATAAATGCCGCTCGCAAACCGGTCCGAAATAAATGTGAAGGAGTGTTCTCCCGCCGACAGTTCACCGTCCGCCAATCGCGCCACTTCTTTGCCGAGGATATTCGTTACCGTCAGCACACTGTAAGCTTGTTTCGGCAGAATGAACCGGATGGTGGAAGAATTATTGAACGGATTCGGGAATGCATCGAGCAATGCGAACTGAGCCGGCACTGTCGGATCGGTACTTCTCACACCGAGCGGCGATGAGATCTTTTCCAGAGAAATGAACTGCAGCGAACCGGAATCGGACACCGGCGCGGGAAACACGTTGTACGGCGTCTGCTGATACCCGATGTGGAGCGCGCCGTTTCCGTCGAATTGTGCCTGCGCGGAACGCTGGATATCCGTGGTGAAATGGATGAACTTCCGTGTGCTCCATTTCCTCTGAGATACGGGTGAGGTTGAAAGAACGATGGATGATCCTTCATTCCACAGAAGTGCCATCGTATCTTTTCCCACCGCGAGCGTGTTGTTAAAAAATCCCATTCCTGCGTTCGGTATCCACACTTCTTCAGCAGCGGCGAGAGCACCGACATTTCCGATCACGGATGTATCGCGCATCCAGCTGACGACCGGAACGGCATCGTGTGTGAACGCGGCGCTCACTCCGAATTCCATCTTCGAGTTTGTGGTCAGCCGTTGTTCCGCTCCCCACACTCCGGCCGTCCGGCGGATGGTGAAGATCTCCCAGTCATTGCCGGTGGAGAGATCTCCTTCCGTATCTTTCACAAGAGCGATGAGCGCATTCGCCTCATCGTTCACGGCAAGATCCCACCGGAACATTTTATACTGCGGCGCAGGAAGTGTGTCGAATTGATTCCATTGTGCATTGAACCAATTGCGTGCAACAACGATCCTGCTTGGCGCTCCGTCCGTGCCGTACATCGAGCTGCCGTTATTCGTCTGCCATGCCAGCACCGGTTTCCCGTCCTTGCCGCTGACAAGCTGAGGGATCGCGTCGTACACATTCGGCGCGCCGAGTGTTCCGTTGGATATCACTTCCGCTGAGCCCGCAGCCCGGACGGTAAATGCAAGATCATAGTTCTTCATCACCGGAGCGGAGTAGTGGAGCGACTCGGGGTATGCTTCGGCGGAACTGTTCTTTTCCCAGCAGACAATGACCGCTCCCATTCCGTCAATGGTCACGGCGGGATTCCTGTCAACTTGATCGTCGTTGGTGATCTGCACGGCAGGCAACCAGACGGAACCGTTGAAGTATTTCATCATGATGTCGCTGACTTTTTTCCCGCTGCTCATCCTGTTCGTCACCCAGGCAAATGCTTTCGTTCCGTTCGGTCCTGCTGCGAACGCAGGATGTGCATTCCAGGCGATCGCTTGTTCCAGCATCGTATCGGGGGCAACGGCCGGAACTCTTACGGGGATGTACGGAAAGAACGATGTACTTTCCGCAAGAAGATTTTCTTCGACATGCATCCCTTCTGCAAGCGGCATCATCGACGGGAATGTCCACGACTTGGAGGAACCGGTAATATCTTCGGAGACCGTCAGAACAAGCGACGGCGTTACACTCGTCACCGAAAAATCGGGAACCGTGAAATTGAATGCGACCTGTCCTGTACCCCGCGCATGGAACGGAAAGATATCCAGGAACGGCGTCAGTGCAAGTGTTGCACCGCCGCTTCCGCCGGTGATGACGATCCCTTCCGCAAGATTTGCCGTACCGCTGATCTGCCCTGAAAGTGTTGCGCCGACGCGGAGCGAATGGGAGATCGCATTTGCCATCTGACATGCTTGTTCCAGGCCGGGAATGGAGGGACACGGGATCGTCCCGAAACTGAGTCCGTACGAATAATCCTTCGCTACACCCGCGGTGAGCGTGATGGTTCCCGTCAGATCGATCTCACTGCAGCCGGTGAACTGTGTGTTGGCTGTTCCTGCAATGGAAAAAGTCGTTCGGTAATCACCGATGGCAAATGCTGCGTCCGATTCCATCGGTTCGGATTCGCCGGGAATATTGAGTGTGGCGGTGAATGAAGGAGCGCCGGCGAACGAGAGGACAAGTCCGCCGATGAATGCCATAGACGGGGGAACACCGAGTCCGGCTGCAATGGCGGGCACATCCGGAAACGTCTGTGTATGTTTATATTTCATATGGCCGCCGCCGCACTGGGCGGTGACGGGATCGAGCCATGCAGGAACGGGCGTTCCGCAGAACTGATAGTTGTTCATTCCGGTCGCCTGCCGATTGTCGCAGGTGATGAGTTTCCATGAGAGAGTATTGTTCCCTACTATGGACTGACTCATGTTGTATTCCACTTCGGCGAGATCACCATTCAACGTCCCTGTTTTTGTGTTCCCATTGAGAGAGAATTCGACCGTGCCGACTTTCGGCAATCCTTTCCAATCCATATGCACGGAATACTTATTGTTCGCATACGGAATTGCGCCGAACAGAGATGGTTCGCAGCTCTGCGTCAGCAGCACCATATTCGGCGCCAGTCCGAAATTGAATGCATTCGACGAAGTATTATTATTCTCATCCGTCTGCAGTATCGTGATAACATCACAGTCCAATTTCACAGAACCGATATTTACCTGAAAGACACCGTTCACATCCACCGGACCTTTTTCGAGCCATTGTTTTCCCTCACCGTATTGGCTTGCATTCGGTTCCGCCGCGTACACATCCACCGTGGAGTTCGGTTTTCCTTTTCCCCACACGATCAGTTCGCCCGAAACATTCCGTTGGATACTGTCAACGGTTGCAACGGGGACATTCCCCTGCGAACCGGTCTCGAGCACAATGCCGGGATCGCCGTTGAAGAACATCCTGTTCCGCCGGAAGATATTCTTTTCCGGAAGACCTCCGCCGGAGGCCGGGTCCTGCTTCGTTGCAATACTACCTTTACTGTTATATGCGATCACATTCGTATCCAGGTCGGTGCTCAGGGTCGAGCCGATGATATTATTCTTGGCGTTATTGATGAACTCTATGCCGACGAGACCGT
The DNA here is from genome assembly GCA_943364975.1 of Synechococcus sp. UW140. GTDB lineage: Bacteria > Bacteroidota > Ignavibacteria > UBA10030 > UBA8401 > UBA8401. The sequence goes on along the minus strand of CALRIY020000107.1, from coordinate 9,155 downwards.
TCGGAATGGCCTGCATCGACTTGCTGACACCAATGAAATTCGAGCGGACAATATTCGAGGAAGAACCGGCAGGACGTTCTTCATCCCCTCCGATGACGATTCCGCTTTGAAGATTCCCGGAGATGACATTCTCTTCGAAGATATTATTGGAGGAATTGAGCAGGAGGATGCCGTTCTGCAGATTCCCGTTTGCGGAAGTTCCGGCGGCATTCGTGCCGATCATATTGCTGCGGATCTCGTTGTTGTCGGAACTCATTATGCTGATGCCGTTCGCCTTGTTCGCCGAGACCGTATTTCCGGTGATGATGTTCTTTCCCTCGCCGGAATTTCCCGCGAGGACGATCCCGCCGGAGTTCCCGGTGATCGTGTTTCCGATGATCTGATTCATGCCGTCGCCGCTCGAATGGGCGACGGTAATGGCGTAGGCTTTGCTGTTCCTGAATTCATTCTTATCCGGCGCATTCGGTCCTCCGATGATATTGTTGGAACCGTCGATCGACAAGAATGCTACCGGCATCGGACCGCTGTTGTCGAACGAACAACCTTTGACCGTATTACCGCTCAGCATGGTAAGAGGAACATTGTTGAAGGAGATGCCGGAAATCTCGCAATTATCCTCCATGTCCAACGGATTGCCGAACGGTGAACCGGTGACGAGGATGGTATTGCTTCCGGCAAGGATCTTCGAGCCGCTGTACAAAAATCCAAGCGAAGCACCGTCATCACCGCCGTCCGGTGTGAGTGTGATCGTCATGGACGATGCGAACGTTACGGTGACGGCCACTCCCATATTGTCCGCTTCCATCGTCGCGGCAGTGAGCGTGCATTGTCCGGACTCATCCGCACAGATACCGTCCGCCGATTCATCGATAAATTCTGTTTCGGGATTATCGTATGCGGCGGTCTGCGCGGGTGAATTCACAACAAAAGCAACTGCCGCTGCCGCTGTATTCTTTTTCTTCTTCACACGATCCTGCTGAGCGGCGGCACACTGTACGAGGGAAAGAATGATTACGGCGATCAAACAGGAGTATCTCATGATGTGTAATCCTTTATGGGAAGTGGATGAATATAGCATCACTGCACACTTCAAACAACCGGGGATTGCGTTGGAACACACTGAAAGCGGACAATTTAGTATGAATTCCACGGTTGAATCCTGTCCCGCAAATCGTCATTTTCATGCTGCATGCATTTATCGTCAAACGAACTAAGGAAAAAGGAAGGAATTCATGGAACAACAGAAGGAAATGCACACAATCCGATTGCGCCTTGCCCGCTGGCGCGAAGTGTTCTTTGCACAGAAATACCGGTTCGATCTGGGACAGTCGTTCCTGGTGATCGTTAACTTCACGCTGCTGATCATCACCGCGAGCGACAAACTGCAGATCTTCTTCGGTATCCCCCGCCTGCGGTCGCTGCTGATCGTGATCGTCCCGCTGGGATTCATCGGAGTGTGGCTTTTCGGGTATTTTATGGACAGAGTGGTGCGCGCCGCGCAGATGGCGGAACGTCAGTCCATTAAACGGAGCGAAGTGTGGACGACGCACATCGAGCAGATGGACCGATTGGAGGCGGAGCTGAAAGCGGTGCGGCAGCTGCTGGAGCAGAAGAAATAAAAATCCTTGCGAAGGTTTTGAAGAATCTGTGGATCAACCTTCGCAAGGTTCAAACGATGACGGTGGTCTGTAACGATCATTTCACCAGAATGAATTTTTTCACCGCGCTGAATGTCCCTGCCCGGAGCGAATAGAAATAGAGACCGCTGGAAAGCGACGAGCCGTCGAAGCGGACGGAATACGTTCCTGCATCCTTCTCTTCATTCACCAATGTCCTCACTTCCCTGCCCAGCGCATCGAACACGTTCAGCGAGACGAATCCGGAGAGCGGGATCGAATAACCGATCGTCGTCATTGGATTGAACGGATTGGGAAAATTTTGTTCCAATCCGAACTGCAGTGAAGCAGCGACCGAGACTTCCACAGAAGTACTGTAGGTGAATTTCCCGTCGCGGTCGATCTGTTTCAAACGGTAAATGTATTTTCCGCCTGAAAGATTTTTGTCAACAAAGGAATATTCTGACGGCGCGTTTGTTGTTCCGCTTCCGTCAACGAAACCGACCTTCATCCATGCTCTGAATTCTGACCTCTGATCTCTGACTTCTGATCTCTGGATCTCAAATCCATAATTATTCACTTCTGCTGCGGTCTTCCATCGTAATTCAATTCCCTTGTTGTTTGTTGTTGCAGTAAAAGAAACAAGTTCTACCGGCAGAGGCTGGTCAGCAGCTCCGCGCAATGTAGGATAATTGGAACCGACGATCTGCCAGACATCTGTAAAATCCCAGCCGGAAAAATTTTCCTGCACTTTCATTTGAGCGGACGACATTCCTGCATTATCAGTGAGCGTTCCTCCGAGGACGGTGCCGACACCGGTAGCCATGACATCGCTGCACCAATAACTGTTGTCAAGGGAACCGCCTTCAATTCTTCCCTCAAGCGCCCCGATATCGGAACCGCCGGTCACAACTCCGACCGCATAACAATGGGATATGACGATCCCGGTCGCTCCGATTATCCCTCCCGCAAATCGGTTAGAAAAGACCGTCGCAGAAGAATAACAATTGGTGACCGTACCTCCGCCAAAGGCACTTCCGATGAGTCCTCCGGCAAACGATGATGTCGCTGTCACCGTACCGGATGAGAATGAATTCGTTAACACACCACTGATAGTTCCGGTAAGACCTCCCACAGAGTTTACTCCTGTCACTGTCGCCGATGAAGAGCATCCATTGATCATGTATCCTGAACCGGAGATTCCGCCGACAGTTGAGCCACCTGTTGCACCGGATACGGTGCCGGAGGTGTAAGAATAATTAATAACACCGGAGGAATATCCTACCAGTCCTCCTACGTAGGATAATCCCTGAATTGAAACATCGATCATAGCCAAACTATCGATGAGAGCCTCGCTATTCGTATATCCAAAGAGACCGACACCGTCCGTCGTCGGACGGTTGATATGCAGGTTCATGATGGAATGCCCGCCTCCATGGAAGGTTCCCTTAAATGGTGTGCCCCACAAGATGCCGATCGGCTCAAATCCGGCACCTCCATTTTCCGTTGATGATGCGGATGCATCTATATCTTCTGTAAGGCGATAGACCGACGTCATATTATATTTTATCTGTTTCAGCTGGGAATACGTGGAAAGAAGAAACGGCGAAGCCGCTGTTCCTGCTCCCGGAAGAGGTATATAATTGACATTATGGAGGATGATCTTCACCGCTCCTCCCCACAATGTATCACCCGGTGCAATTATTTCGCCGGCACAGAAGAGCAGTGAATCTTTATGCACTCCTTCGGGAATTGAGAACAGACCGGTGTTGTCGACACTTCCGCCATTATAGACGGACAATACTTTGTGCACGAGCCCCGTTTTTCGTAATTCAATGTCACAGATCTTATTGAAGACGGGCGTTAACGAAACAGTGAGATTCACGTCGAGGGTGTCCCAGATTGCGAACGGGGCATTGTTGCGTACGGTTCTTAAACCGGGAGAAGTGCTGTCCGTCCGGATGACCCATGTTGAAACAAAATCCCAACCCGAAAAATTTGATTGCTTCATCGTTTGACTGTTGGTCAATCCCTGCAGAGTACCGATCGTTCCGCCTAACTGTCTATACACACCTTCCATGGAAGCATTGTCAGCATTCCAATAACAATCATTGATAGAACCTGCTGCGATATACCCGGCAACTCCTCCCATCGCTCCTCCCGAACTGATAACGCTGCAATTGGAATAGGAGGAATTGATGATACCCAGACTGACACCCATCAATCCGCCGGCATATGCGCCGCTGCAGAATACGGAGCCGGCTGCGTACGAATTGTTGACAGTGCAATTCATCGTTCCGAACAGTCCTCCAGCATAATGTGCATATTGTGATCTCACCGTCGAGGCGGCGTAACACTGACTGATCACCCCTCCCTCCGCTTGTCCTATGAGTCCGCCGACGTTGTTATACAATGAGGTCACCGAACCGGCTGAAAACGAATTGCTGATGGAACCATTGACCGTATAACCGGCAAGCCCGCCGACAAAGGATTGCCCAACAATGCTGCAATTGATCAATCCAAGACTGTCAATCACAGCCCCGTTAGTTTTTCCGAACATCCCGATGTTATCTTCTCCGGAACGATCAATGAAAAGATCGGTGATGATATGACCTGCGCCGTGCCATGCGCCGGTGAACGGCGCGGCAGAACTCCCAATGGGGGAAAAACCCAGCGCTCCATCCCACGATGATGTTGACAATGCATCAATGTCCGTCGTCTGGAGAAATTCGCTTCCCCAGGTCTCCGAATGCTGCGTGACCCAGTAGAGGTTATTCACTGTTGCGATGAGATACGGATCTCCGGCACTGCCGTCTCCGGCCGACGGCGCGGTCGCCGTTTGTGCAAGTGAATATCCCGAAATCAATATCAAGAAGAAGAATCCGTTGAACATCAGAAATCGCACTCTGGAACTCATAGGTTCACCTTTTACAGGACAAGAACATGATAGGATTACACATTGGTTATGTGACCTGTTGAAGAATCAAGACAATGTGTTTGCATTGAAAACACAAAGGCACTGCGTGGACCGAAGAGTCCGTTGTGTTTTTTGATATGGATATTCGTTTCATGCAGCTATTTCAACACCGTGAGTTTCTTCGTTGCACTGAATGTAGCGGTCCGAAGCGTGTAGAAATACACTCCGTTCGTAAGCTCGCCACCATTCCACTGCACGGCATAATTCCCCGCCGCCTGCACTGAATTGACCGGCGCGGCGATCTCTCTTCCGAGCGCATCATATATGGTGAGCGTCACCAATCCGTTTGCCGGGAGCGAATACCTGATCGTCGTCGAAGGATTGAACGGATTGGGATAGTTCTGTTCCAGTGCAAAGACGGAATGTGCCGATAGGATTGCCGCCTCCACTTCGTGCGAGTACGAAACTTTCCCATCCCGATCGATCTGCTTTAAGCGGTAGACATATTTTCCATGAAGGATATTTCTATCAACGTAAGAATATTCTGACAGCGCGTTTTTCGTCCCCTTCCCTTCCGTAAAGCAGAGCGTGTTCCAATTATTCATTGTCAATTTTCCATTGTCAATTGCTCTTCTCTCCACTTCAAATCCGTGATTGTTCAATTCCGTTGCTGTCTTCCACGAGAGATGAACGTTCGTTCCGTGAACATCTGCGGTGAAAGAGGATAATTCGACCGGAAGCATCGTTCCGCCCGGATTTTCCCATGCGAGATACGGATATCCGTCATTCATACCGTTTCCCATGAACCACACGGCGGCGTCCCACCCCGCTCCGGAAAATGTCGATCCGTTCTTCATTTGTGCGGTCGTTTTTCCGGTTCCGCCGCTGCTGGTGCTTCTTCCAGAGGCATCCACATCCCAAAAAGAATTCGTGACGGTGGAGGAGTTGCTCACTCCTGCCAATCCGCCGAGCGAGGAGCCACCCGTCACCGATCCGACACTGTAGCAGTTCGTCACGGTGCTTTGATAGATAAACCCCGTCAATCCTCCGGCATATTCACTTCCGGCGGAGACGTTTCCCGTGGCATACGAATTTTGAATCAACGATCCCGAATCAAAACGGCCGACTAATCCTCCGGCAACCTGGGTGGTTGCCGCGACAGTACTGCGGCTGAAGGATTGGGAAACCGTGGAGTTTGTGTGAACAAATCCGGATAATCCCGCGACCGATGATTCTCCGGAAACAGAACCGGTGCTGTAACATTTGGTCATAGTGCTGCTGTTATAGAGATATGCACAAAATGCTCCGACGCCGAATTTTCCAATGATCGAGACATTCGTCAATCCAAGACCGGCGACCTCCCCTTGAAAGATCACACCGAACATTCCCTGATAATCCGTCGTGCTCCTGCTGATCGTCAATCCGTCGATGGTGTGCGAATCACCGTCGTACGCTCCGGTAAAATATGTCGAGAAGTTTCCGATCGGCACCCATCCGCCGCCGGACCATGTGGCTGTTTCGGAAGCATCGATGTCTGCGGTCTGAATAAAATATTTGTCCCAGCTTGTTGAGTGCTGCGCGATCCAATACAGAGCGTTCAGCGAAGAGATCTGGTAGGGAGATCCGACCGTTCCGTCCCCCACGAAGAGCGATGTCGCGTCTCCGGACGCCACTGCGGCCGGTGCCACGCCGCTTTCTCCCACCATCCATCCGACGTTCGGAGGTGTTGCTGTGTTGGCGGTATTATAATAGTACCTGCCCGCCCCGTTCCCGTCGGTAAATCTCCATTCCGAAACATCGGACCGCCAGAGAATATCTTTCGATACTCCCGATGAACGTTCGTATGCCGGTTTTCCGTTTAAGCTGAATGTATTATTGTACGTACCATTCACATCCGAAGCGCCTCCCACAACAACGATCTGCGCAGTAACAATTCCATTTATTCCAACCGATGCCAGCAAGACCAGTATTATCTGTACAATATTCTTTTTCATGCGTTCTCCTTGAAATTGTTTGAGTTGAAAATACTGAACGACAGATACTTCGTACATTTGTGACCGTGACTAAATTCTCTTCCGTGCTTTTGCAGCAGAAACTACATTGATGAGTTGTACACCATATAAATTATCACCAGATAAATTTGTATCTTTTAAAACAGAAAAGGCGTCCCGATAATTGGAACGCCTTTGTTGATTCGCTGCGGTACCGAATGCGCGCTGCATCCGGCTCCGTCTGCATGGATCATGTTCTCCGCGCAGACAGAAAATTAATTTGCTGCCTTGCATTGAGTGCACTGTGACGATGCGGTTACACTGTAGAAAGATCCTTCATCGATACCTGCTGATCGGAACCGCATTGCCGGCACGATCCATCAAATATCCGTTTCACCTCACGTATTTTTTTGATTGTCTATTCTCCCTGAAAACATCACTGCGTAATTTCATGTAATATTTTCTGTACAGCAAGAAAAGAAATACCATTTTCTTGCATGAATAGGAGTCTTTTGTCTTTTTCCGGAGTTTTTACTTACCGGCTCCGCACGTTAATTTGCGGTCCATCGGTCGTTTATTTCCGCCTTCCGCACACGGGCATTCCGGAGCTATCCGACGGATCACCGCTGTTTCGTCCATCGTGTGTTTGTAAATGAACCAATCCTGAATTACATTATTCCATTATTCAATTGAACCAATAATTCTCTGTGACTTTGTGCCTCTGCGGTGGATCTTCCCAAAAACACTATGACAATCAAAATCTTCGTCACCGGCGGCACGTTCGACAAGGAATACAATGAACTGAACGGTTCGCTCTTCTTCAAAGAGACCCATCTCAACGAGATGCTCTCACTCGGCCGCTCCCGCATTGACGTGCAGATCTCCACACTGATGATGATCGACAGTCTGGAAATGACCGACGCACACCGCGAAATGATCGCGCAGCAATGCGCTTCTGCTCCCGAAACGCAGATCGTCATCACCCACGGCACGGATACGATGGTGGAGACGGCGTGCTATCTCGCTTCACGCATCAGCGGCAAAACGGTCGTGCTGACCGGCGCCATGGTGCCGTATAAGTTCGGCAGTTCGGACGGACTCTTCAATCTCGGCAGCGCGCTCGCCTTCGTGCAGACACTTCCGGCCGGTGTCTACATTTCCATGAACGGACGATACTTCCAGTGGGACAATGTGCGGAAAAATAAGAGTGCGGGAGAGTTCGAAGAGATCCGTTAATGTAACTAGGAACATCCTGAATAACGCCTCACGCAAAGGCGCAAAGCCGAAAAAATTAATTTATGAACACTAAACTCCTCATGACCGTTTCATCCGTTCTGCTGCTCGCAGCCGGAATCGTCATTACATTCCTTCCGCAGGAGATCCTTGTTCAGTTCACCGCACAGCCGAATCAGGAACTGACGTTGACCATGCAGATCCTCGGCGCATTCTACTTCGCATTCGGCATGGTGAACTGGCTGTCAAAAGATAGTCTGCTCGGCGGCATCTATGGACGTCCGATCGTGGTCGGAAACGTGACCCACTTCCTTATCGGAGCTCTTGCCCTGATCAAAGGGATCACGATGCATGAGAGCCCGCTCCTCTGGGGAGCCGCCGCTGTCTATGCGGTCTTTGCCGCGGCATTCACCGTCACTATGTACACTCAACCGAAGTCATCACAATAAGGATACCGTATGCACAAAGGCCGCCTGGAAGCATTCAGCGACGGAGTCATTGCGATCATCATCACGATCATGGTGCTGGAAATGAAGGTGCCGCACGGAACGGATCTGTCTGCTCTGTCGCCGCTCTTCCCGGTCTTTCTCAGCTACATCCTCAGTTTCATCTACGTCGGCATCTACTGGAACAATCACCATCATCTGATGCAGTTGGTGCAGAAGGTCCGGGGACCGGTACTATGGGCAAACATGCATCTGCTCTTTTGGCTCTCCCTCTTTCCATTCACTACCGGATGGATGGGCGAGAATCATTTCGCACAGCTGCCGGTGGCTCTCTACGGAGTGAATCTTTTCTGCGCCGCCATGGCGTATTTCATTCTTACCCGGGTTCTGCTTCGTTCACACGGAAAGGATTCAAAGCTTGCCGCCGCACTCGGGAGCGATTTCAAAGGAAAGAGCTCCGCTGTGCTGTACGCTGCGGCGATACCGCTGACATTTGTGAATGAATGGATCGGCTTGATCATCTATCAATCGGTCGCTGTTCTGTGGCTGGTGCCGGACAAACGTGTGGAAAAATTATTTCAGGATTGAACCGGCTCCGCCGTACCGTTCTTATCTGCAGCTGTACGGATCCGAATATTCCTTCATCTTCTCATTACTTTTTATCGTGACCCTCCATGAAAAATATTTTGACCCTGCTTGCAATCGTTTGTTCGTCCCTTCCACTGTTCGCCCAACAGATTCACCCTCAGCACCTTTCGATTCGTCCGTCAATTTCGCTGAACGGACCCTGGAACTATATCGTGGACCCGTACGAGAACGGATTCTATAATTACCGTTACGAACCTTTCGACAGCAGCCGCGGGATACCGCGCAGTGCATATTTCAGCAACTCCAAACCGGCGGACCGTTCCGACCTGATCGAGTATGATTTTGACCGGTCGGATACAATGAC
>CALRIY020000106.1:0-12963 GCA_943364975.1 Synechococcus sp. UW140 | reverse complement strand
CAGGGACCGCGCCTCGGCGATGCATTGACCGTTGTCGGCTCCGGACAGGAAACATATCTCTATCTTTCCGGCAACGCATCTCCCGGACCGGTGCACATCTTCAAGCGTTCTGGCGACACACTTGTCCATCGCAAAGCAGTCATTCCGACCGGATGGACATTCGGCGTTCTCGGTATCGGACCGGTGACGAACGGTATCGGAGCATTCTGGCTCAACTCTTCCGGAAAAGCTGCGATCAAGTTTGACACGACCGGTGCACCCATGGATACGATAGGAACAGGGATCGTAGCGAGCGGTGCCGTAACAGCGCATCAATTCGATTATAACGGCAGGAAATTCCTTGCCATGTTCTCCGGTGCAGGCACTCCTCAGGTTGCCCGAATCGTTGATGTCACCAACGGCGGATTGTCCTCATATGTGGCAGGAATTACCGCTTCACTCGGCAGTTATACGAATGCCAACGGAACAGGCGAAGTGTTCTACAGTGCCGAAGACACATCGTTGTATGTCCTCGCAACGAATAATGGTGTCGGTAAATTCAGCATCACTCAATCCATCCCGGTGGTGACCTTCAATATGCGCGCACCGTATGTACCGAATAACAATGAACCTGACACAGTTTTCATGAATGTGCTTTCCATGAAATCGATCTCCAGCGCTTCACTGACATATTACGGGTATCCCACAGCATCGAGCGATGCAGCAGGTGTCGATTCCGCAAACGTAAGCATGTCTCAATTTTCCGGACGTATCTACAGCGGTATCATTCCCGGTTCAGTGAACAGGAATGGACGAAGGATTGCATACAAAGGAACGGCGCTGGACAATACCTCTATGAGCGGTGCTTCCTCGGTGATTGGCGGATATTTTGCCGGCACTACGCTGTTATCGTACAAAAATGGACCGAGGGATATCGATTCCACCGGAGGATTGATGTACAGTCAGTATGGAATACGTTTCTCCGGTGTTGTCACGAAAGAGGATAGCATTGCGCAAGTGATCAATCTTGATGTTGTTCTGCAGGATTCTCTCGGCGGTGCAACGGTGTTCAATCCGTCCGCGAACGGCGGAAGCAAGTTGAAAGTGAAACGAGGGAATATTTACGAAGTGGTAGGCAGAATTGCAGCGAACAATGGTCTCTTCCAGGTCCGCGAACAAGCAACAGGGCATCCCACACCGACGTTTGTGGACCTTGGTGCAGGCGTACCGCCGACCCCGAAAAAAGTGACGCTGAATGACTTGAAATATACAGGTCTCGGCGAACAGTTAGAGAACGTACTTGTGGAAGTGGCGAATCTTCGTCCCACAGTTTCGTCGCTCGCATGGCCGGCCGCCGGCGCTGCCAGCACCGGTACCAATATGACCGTGACGGATAACGGTACGGACAGTGTTACCATGAGGATCTATCACAACAATAGCGATCTTCGCGGTGAACCGATCCCGTCCCCGTGGAAGAAAGTCATCGGTATCGCCGGACAGTTCGATGTGACGGCGGTAAAGGATTCGTTCTATCAGATCCTTCCGAGAGAACGTGCGGACTTCTTTGTCGCACCGACACTTCCGCTGACATTCGAACAGAATAATGTCGATTTCACCTTCACCGATTTCAGCGGCGCAACATCGACACGCGTTGCGAATCCTCAGGTGAGCGGTATCAACACCAGCGGCAATGTGATGAAGATGGTGAAAGGTGCCGGAGATCCGTGGGCCGGTTCCTATCTGACGCTGCTTGCTCCCATTAAATGGGATGACAAACGGACATTCTCGGTGAAAGCATTTATGCCGAAAGTCGGCGCCAAACTTCTCTTTAAAGTGGAGAATCTCACCAACGGTGGGATCAATATGGAAAAAGAAGCGGTCTCGACCGTTGCCAATGCATGGCAGGAATTCACGTTCGACTTCAGTGCGATCGATACGAGCAAGACCTATCAGAAGATCGTCCTCATCGGCGACCTCGGAACGGTCGGCGACGGTTCTGCGAACTTCACGTATCTGATCGACGACATCAATCTCATCAAGAGCATTCCTGTCCTTCCGCTGGACTTCGAACTGAACTCCGTCAATTATAACTTCTCGAATTTTGACGGCGGCGTGGCGACACGGATCGCGAATCCGCAGAGCAGCGGCATCAATACCAGTTCCTTTGTCGGACAGATGGTCAAAGGGGCAGGACAGCCGTGGGGAGGTGCGTATCTGACGCTGGCTCAGCCGATCAATTTCTCCAAAGATAAATACTTCTCCGTGAAGGTCTTCATGCCGAAAGCGGGAGCAAAACTCCTCTTGAAGGTCGAAAATCTGACGGATGGTGCGGTCAATATGGAACGTGAACAGACCGTCGCAACGGCGAACGCATGGGTCGAATTGAAATACGACTTCAGTGCGATCGATACGAGCAAGAAATACCAAAAGGTCGTGCTGATCTTCGACCTCGGCACCATGGGTGACGGTTCCGCAAACTTCACCTATTTGTTCGATGATATCAAACAGATTCCGCCGCCCCCTCCGGTCATTCCGGGCGTGAAACCGGTCTTCCCGATCTGGGCAAAGACCAAAGCGTCAGGCACATTCCCGCTTTCATTCACGACGGGAAATGTTGAACGGGGTATGGCAGCAGGCGTCGTTGACGGCAAGAACCGCGTGTATGTCGTCTCGCGTAACGCTGGTCCGAAAGTGATCGTGTATGATGCAGCGACCGGCGACAGTGTCGGAACATTGTTCCAGAGCACAACGCCGACAAGCGGCACATTCCCGCTGAATGCCGTCGAAGTATCCGATGACGGTGTGATCCTCGTATCGAACATGACGATCGATGCAGCAGCTTCATCCTTCAAGGTCTATCGCTGGAACAAAGAGACCGACTCGGTCAAAACAGTGATCGATTACAACGGTGCAGGTCTGGCGGCAGGCTCACGCCTGGGCGATATGTTCAGCGTGTACGGGAAAGCTTCCGACAACACTCTGGCAGTCTACGCTGCAGTCTCCGGTAAGGATCAAGTGGTGAAATTCACCACAACGGATAACGGAAAGACCTTCACTCCGACCGTGATCGTGCTGAGCAACGGCGCAATGGGAACACAGCCGAACGTCGTGCGTCATGCCGATGGCATGCTGTATGTGAAATCATACGCAAAAGGACTCACCATCCATGATTCCACCGGTGCATTGAAAGATTCAGTCTCGGGCAGTGTGATCGGTTCCGACGGCACGAACATCAAGGTGTTCAACCGCGGTCCCCAGAAGTTCGTGATGGTCTATTATCCGAACGACGGCGGCGTGTTGACCGATGAGCGGTTCTCGGTCGTAAACGTTTCGGATCCGAAGAATGCATACATCGAGTTCAATTCGCCTTCCATCGGTAATGTGGTGAACGGAAACGGGACCGGTGCGGTGGATCTGACCATGAAGGATTCCAACGCTGTGTTCTATTTGCTGGGAACCAATAACGGTCTGGCGGCATTCACGCCGAATCCGAACGAAGTGATCAAGACACTGGATACACTTTCCTACATCACCTCGAAGAACCTCCTGAAGAATCCGTACGGCGCAGGGTTTATCGCCGGTGTGAACAGTTACGGCGATATCGGTAAATATCAGCGCTTCGACTTCAAGAGCCAGGATATGCTTGCTGCGTTCACCATGTATTTCGGGATGAAACAGATCGTCGGCGCTCCGGACACACTGCAGATGGTCGTGCGTTCGGTCGATTCCGCAAGCGGTGCTCCGAAGAATATCCTTCAGTCCTTACGCTTCACAACGGAACAGATCGATACGATGCACATGGGGAACACGTTCGTGCTTCCGTATGCAATGAAGACCCTCGGACCGGTATTCATCGGATTCGAATGGTCGCCGGCCGGCAATGATACCTTCGCAGTCTTCACCGACAAGAACGGTGAAGGAAATGCAGCAGGCCGCGCATGGGAACGGTTCAGCGATTCGACCTTCAATGATTTCGGTACGAAGCTGAATCCGACATTCTCATGGGATCTTGATGCCGATCTGCATGTGGTTGCGTATTACAAGAAAGGTTTGAGCACCGGCGTCATCGCGGACCGCTCTGTTCTGCCGACGCAGTATTCGCTGGACCAGAACTATCCGAACCCGTTCAATCCTTCCACCAACATCCGATTTGCCCTGCCGAAAGCGGCAATGGTCCGGATGACGGTGTATGACATCCTCGGCCGTGAGATCCGATCGCTCGTGAATTCGGAATACGGTGCAGGAACGCATCACATCGTGTGGGACGGTAAGAACAATAACGGAGGTCAGGTATCGACCGGTATGTACATCTACCGTATCGAAGCCGGTTCCTTCATCTCCACAAAGAAGATGATGCTGTTGAAGTAAGAACGAACATGCTCCAATTGACAAGCCTCCGGTATGGTTCGTACGGAGGCTTGTCTGCTTTAAATGCACATGCAGCCGATCCGTCGGAACAGAGCGTCATGGTTCCGGAACGGAGGGAATAAAAATTTTTGACGACAGGATGATCTTTATGAAAATACTTATTGTCACAGCAATGCTCTGCGTGATCGCCGGGGCCCAGACCGCCGATTGGCTCAATCCGTACCCGACCGGCGCCGAATTGCGGACGGTAAAATATCTTTCGAACGGCACCATTCATGCTGCGGGAGAGGGGACGACATTCCTGACGTCGAAAGATTCGGGGCAAAACTGGATCAAGAAGATCGTTGATACCAAGAACAATGCCCGCATCAACAGCCTGTTCTTCGGTCATCCCGATTCGGGATGGATCTGCACTGCTTCCGGTGATGTATACCGGACAGTGGACGGAGGGACATCGTTCACGTTGGTCCGCCGATTTCCGGGAAAGGACCTCGGTGATATCGCCGTGCTGAACTCATCCACCGTCATTATCTGCGCCGACAGCGGAATGGTCTTTCGCAGCACCGATGCCGGCGGGACGTGGACGGAGATACAGACGCCGACGATCCAATGGTTGTATTCTATGACGTTCATCAACGATGAGACAGGATATATCTGCGGTGATAAAGCCACCATCATCAAGACCGCTTCCGCCGGAGCAAAGTGGAATCTGGTCTCCCTTCCGGGGATCACCGACAATCTGCGCTGCATCAAATCGAAGAACGATACCGTCGTCGCCTCGGGCGTGAGCGGACTGCTCCTCGTATCATCCGATACCGGAAATACCTATTCAAAAATTCCTCCTCCTGAAGCCGGCGGTTTTTATAATTCCATCGTCTTCGCCGGGAACAAGACCATCTATACCGGAACGAATTTCGGGAAAGCATACCGCAGTACAAATTTCGGAAGCGGCTGGACCATTCTGCCTTCCAAAACCGGACCGACGAACTGGCTCTTCGGCTGCGATGCATCGTCACCGTCATCTGCGGTCTTTGTCGGACGGGCAGGAACCGCAATGGTCAAACGGCCGGAGAAGGATTCACTGCTGCAGACGCCGAACTTCACATCGGAAACTTTCCGCGCTGCTCAGCAGGTCGGTTCTTCCATCTTTGCGACCGGACTCGGCGGTATCTTTTACCGTTCAACGGATAACGGACAGAACTGGTCAGCGCTTTCGGTTCCGTCCGGTGTTCAGACAATGAGCTGCATGAAATTCACTTCTCCGACCACCGGAGTGATCGCAGGAGCCACGGGGAAGATCAATTATACCACGAACGGCGGCACGTCATGGTCCGGATATACTCTCGGTACATCGCGATTCTGGGGGATCGATATCAAGGGGTATCTCGGATTGGCCGTGAACACCGTGGGAAATGTGTACCGCTCGATGAACGGAGGATCTTCCTGGTCCCAATCTTCCGGACTCGGAAATGTCTATCTCTATTCGGTCTCGATTGCGGATTCGGTGACAGCGTTCCTCTGTACCGGTCAACAGCAGTATAATGTTTATAAGACCACCGATGCGGGAATATCTTGGAATCCCGTTTTCACTGCACGGGCGAATCTTTTCGGGATCAGTTTTGTGTCGCCGATGAAAGGCGCCGTGGTCGGAGATGCCGGTCAGCTTTATGTGACCTATGACGGCGGTTCTTCCTGGATCGATCAGCGGCAGGATACACTGATCGATTTTCGTGCGGTTGCGTGGAGCGGATCGACGATCGTTGCGGCGGGATTGAACGGCGTCATTGTCCGTTCCACCGATGAAGGGGATACGTTCACTCTCATGAACTCGCCGACCGGTTCAACGTTATTCGCTGTGGATATCTCAACATCAGGGAATGCCGTGAGTTCCATCCTTCTTGCGGGTGAATCGGGAAATATGTTCCGGTACAATCTGCTCGCAGCCGATGTCCGCGCCGGGGGAGAAGAGCCTGTTCCGTATTCCCCCGCGTTAGAACAGAACTATCCGAATCCTTTCAATCCGTCAACAACCATCCGGTATTCGATTCCCGGTCAATTGCCCAGTTTCAGGAACGCCGCAACGGTGAATGTCTCATTGAAGATCTATGATGTCATGGGGAGGGAAGTCTCAGTGTTGGTGGACGAACAACAGCCCTCCGGAAATTATTCTGTCCGTTTCAACGCTGCCTCTCTTTCGAGCGGTATCTATTTCTACCGATTGTCCGCCGGAGAATTCGTTGCCGCGAAAAGGATGCTTTTATTGAAATAGTGCCGAACGGCATGATGACATTACCACTGTTACTCTTTCTCCGGATGAAGTAATGAATGTTCTTATACGATGTTGTATCCCGCTTCTCTGCATTATCACCGCCGGAGCCCAGCCGCTGAATGATTCACTCTCGGCCAGGTTGCTGACGATCAAAAATAAGTATAAGCTCGCCGGCATCTCCGTCAGCATCATCCGGGACAAGAGCATCCTCGCTACCGGCAGTGCCGGATCAGCCGATATCGCCCGTTCCATACCGGTGACGGACAGTACCATGTACCGCATCGCATCCATTTCGAAAACGGTGGCCGCCACGGCGCTGATGCAGCTGTATGAGCAGGGAAAATTCTCGCTGGATGCTGATGTGAATCCCTTCATCGGTTTCACACTCCGCAATCCGAACTTTCCCGATGATCCGATCACGTTCCGTATGCTTCTTGCACACACATCCGGTATTGTGGACGGGTCCGGATATAACAGTTTCCTTTCTGCGACCGGAAGTAATACCATCCCGCCGATATCCTCTGTGCTGACAACAGGTGGGGCATATTATACAACCAACGCATGGCTCAACAAAAAACCGGGAACATATTTCACCTACACCAATCTCGGTTTCGGCGTGATCGGAACGCTCGTGGAACGGATCTCCGGCGAACGGTTCGACCGATATTGCCGGGACCATATCTTCAAACCGTTAGGGATCGATGCTTCTTTCAATGTGAACGATCTCACGAACATCAACAAATTGGCAGCGCTGTACCGGACATCCGGCGGACAATGGGTCCCCCAGGCCGATCATTATCAGGGAACGCCTCCAACACCGCGTAATTATGATTCCTATGTGATCGGCTCCAACGGCTCACTGTTCGGTCCGCAGGGAAATCTTCGGATCTCCGCAAAGGATCTCGCACTCTTTATGATCGCTCGGATGAATAACGGGACCGTCAACGGCATCAGGATCCTGAATGATTCCACTGCACAACTGATGGATACTCCGGTGTGGACCTACAACGGGAGCAACGGGAATAATTACTATGGTTTATTCCGCTGCTGGGGTTTGGGGACGCATATCACGACCAATGCGGTCAACGGTGATGTTGTGTTCAGCGGAAGGAGCATGGCCGGACATCCCGGCGAGGCGTACGGTCTCATCAGTGATGCGTATTATGATCTGAACAACGGCGGATACGGTCTCGTCTTTATTACCAATGGAAAAGATGGAGCGTATGCATTCGGTTCCATCAGCGCATTCTATGATGTGGAAGAAGCGGTCTTTGCTGCAGCGAAGGAATTCATAACGTCCGCGGTCACGTCGGTCAAGAATCCCGGCGCCATTCCGTCCCGCGGAATTGTGCTGGAACACAACTATCCGAATCCGTTCAACCCTGCAACGACGATCCTCTTCACACTCTCCGATGATGCTGCCGGCAGGTCATCGTCGTTGACATCAGCCGCGATCACTATCTATGACGTTCTCGGAAGGGAAGTGGACTCCATCCGGCTCGACCGCCTCGCTTCCGGCAGGAATTCAGTCGTGTGGAATGCTGAGAATATTCCGGGAGGTGTCTATTTCTATTCCCTGCGAGCGGGTAACTTTTCTGAGTCCAAAAGGATGCTGCTGATCAAATGACTATCCGAAGCGTCATAGTATTGTTCACCCTTGCCGCCGCATCATTGAGCTGCAGCAGACAAGAACAGGGGATCACGATCGAATTCTGGACCCTCCAGCTCTCTCCAACATTCAACGGATATTTCAACTCACTCATCAGCGAGTATGAACGGGAACATCCCGGTGTCCGTATCCGCTGGGTCGATATTCCTTACGATGCGGCAGTGCAAAAGCTCCTTTCCTCAGCTGTTGCCGGCAATGCACCGGACGTGGTGAATCTTTCGGCTGATTTCCTCGCAAAGTTCAACGGAATGAATGCACTTGCCGATCTCTCCCGTCCGGTGGAAGAAAGCGGTCTCCACTATCTGCCGAACGCATTGGATCTCTGCACATTCAACGGCAAACTTGTCGCCGTTCCGTGGTATCTGAACACATACGTAATGCTCTATAATAAAGAGATGATCCGTTCAGCCGGTTTTTCTCCGGCGGATATTCCTTCCACCTTCACGCAGCTTGTTCCGTTCATCCGCGAATATAAAAGAAGGACGGGAAAATTTGCGTTCTTTTGGAATATCGGGAAGGACAGCTACCTTCCGATGATGCTCGGTTCAGAGGAAATTCCGATGACGGATAGTGCAATGACAGAGGCCCGTTTCAATTCTCCGGAAGGAAAAAAGAACATTGCGCAGTGGATTGAGCTCTATAAGAATGGTGATCTGCAGCGGGAATCGGTGATCAAAACAGGTTCTTCCGTTGTTGAAGCGTACCAGTCCGGACAGGTTGCAATGATCTTCACCGGACCGGTCTTCCTGAACCGGATCAAAACGAATGCTCCATCCATTTATGAGCAGACAGGTGTCGCGCCGGCGGTGACCGGCAGGAGCGGAAAGCATGAACTCGCAGCGATGTCGTTGTCCGTCCTTTCCTCCAGCACGCATCAGAAGGAAGCAGCTGATTTTGCACTGTTCGTCACCAGTCCCGCCAATCAGCTTGCGTTCAGCAATTTGACCACAACATTTCCTTCGGTCACGGAAGCGCTGCAGGATCCGTTCTTTCAACACAAGGACGGATCGGTCACATCCGAAGCACGGATCATGGGTGCGGCGCAGCTGGCAAGTGCCGGTCGGCTTCGCAGTTATCTGCTGCATCAAAATTTTGACCGGCTCCGCGATGCATTCGACGAAGCGGTCCAGCGTGCCTGTCTGAAGGATATGCCGGTCGGCGCTTCGCTGGACAAAGCGGCGGAAGAATGGAACATCATCCTTAATGAACGCTGATCGATCGTGAAAAAAGCAGCCCCATATCTGTTCCTTGCTCCGGTGATCCTTCTTCTGGCGCTGTTCGTACTGGTGCCGATGATACAGGTGATCTGGATCAGTATGCTCCGCTATTCATTCTTCGGTCCGAATGAATTCATCGGACTGGAGAACTATGCGAAATTATTCGCTGATCCGAACTTCTGGTGGACCTTCTCAAATTCTCTCCTGTATGTTCTGGTCACTCCCATACTGTTGGTGGTCTCGTTGACCGTTGCACTGAGCATCCGCAGTTCATTAAAGAGTGCACGCTTCCTCCGGTTCTCATTCTTTCTGCCGGTCATCACTCCCGTAGTGGTGGTCGGAATCATGTGGAAATGGATGTTCGCAGAGGAGAGCGGAGTGATCAATTATCTGCTGTCGCTTGCCGGAATCGCCGATGTTCCGTGGCTCACGAACTATCCGGTGAATATGATCAGCGTGATGATCCTGACGGTGTGGCGCGGGTTCGGTTATTATATGATGATTATCCTTGCGGGACTTGCGCTCATCCCGCAGGAGGTGGAGGAGGCGGGGGTGCTGGATGGCGCTACTCCGTTCCAGCAGGTGATCCATATTCTTCTCCCCAATCTTATGCCGACCCTTTTGTTCATCGTGATTGTTTCTTCTTCCTCCGCGATCAAGATGTTCACGGAACTGTATGTGCTGATCCCCGGAGTGCCGATGAGCAATAAGACCCTGGTATCGTACCTCTACCGATTGTCGTTCGAGCGGTTTGATTTCGGATACGGTTCTGCACTGGCGGTGATCATCTTCATCGTCACCTCGGTCTTTTCCTATGCAAATTTCAGAATGATGGAGAGGACATCATGAAGTTCCTCCGTCCCTTCATTCTTACCCTCTGCACTGCCGCTGCCGTACTGCCGTTCCTGTGGCTGCTCAGCACTTCGCTGAAAGGAGCGGAGGAGATCTTCGCCTATCCGCCCGACCTGTTCCCGTCGGTGATCGTCTGGGAAAATTATTCGGGTCTTTGGAATGCGGTTCCGATGACTATGTATCTGTTCAATTCGCTCATCGTTACGCTCATTTCCGTCGCCGGAACAGTGCTGCTCTCTTCGCTCGCAGGATTTGCCTTGGCCCGGTACCGTTTCAAATTCCGGACGCCGGTACTGGTGATGATCATCGCCGCAATGATGATCCCGAAAGAAGTGATCATCCTGCCGCTCTTCACTATCGTCCTGAAGATGGGATTGGCCGATTCATTGACGGGAGTGATCCTTCCGTTCCTCGCCGATGCAATGGGGATCTTCATGATGCGTCAGGCGTTCCTCGCCATACCGTCGGAGATCGAAGAGGCCGGAGTGATGGACGGGGCTTCGCCGCTCACACTGTGGTGGAACGTGATGGTGCCGATGACGAAACCGATGATGGCGACATTGGCTATTTTCACCTTCATCGCTTCGTGGGGGGATTTCCTGTGGCCCCTTGTCGTACTGAAATCGCCCGAGCATTTCACGCTCCAGGTCGGTTTGAGCTATTTGACCGGTACATTCGTCGATAATTTCCGGTATGTGGCGGCTGGAGGGATCATTTCGATCATCCCGGTGGTGATCGTCTTTATGGTGATGCAGAAATATTTCGAGCGGGGGCTCTTTGCCGGCAGCGGAAAATAAAGTTCTTTTGGTCGCTGGTGTTCAAAAATTAATCCCCTTCAGGCTTTGTGAGATTTATAGAAGTGCGTGGGTGCGAAATTTCGGAGGATTGAGCGAACGGGATTCATCGCGCGCGTTAAATTTCGCAAGGGGTTCTTTTGCTTCTTTTCTTGTGCCGACTCTTGGATTCTAAGCCGCTCGGCATCCCTTTGGGACCCCGTCAAGAAAAGAAGAGAATGCGTTTTTTATTTTTCACTAGAACCTATCTCAAAAACAATTTACATAAAGTTACGAGTGTCATTCCCGTCCCAAAGGGATCCCTTTGGGACACGTTTTTGGCGGGAATCCCCTATAATGGACCCCCGACAGAAACGTTCGGGGGTGACAGAGCTATTTTTGAGATGGTTTCTAATCGAAATGAAACACAGACTTGGCAAGTCTTTAAGTACATAGTACGAAGGCCGAGACGTAGACGGCAAGATACTATGCAACCATATTTCCCTTAATGAAAATGACCATCTCCCGAATGAAAGATCGTTCGGCAGGTGATCATTTGATGATCAGCATTTTCTTCGACAGGCGCAAACCGTCCGTTTCAAGCCAATAAAAATAGATACCGGAACTGACCGGCTGCTGCCGATCGTTCCTGCCGTTCCAGACGACGGAATAATTTCCCGCTTCATGCACCTGATCCGCGATTGTTGCGATGCGTTGCCCTAACAAATTAAAGACCGAAATCTTCACGGTAGAAGATACCGGCACCGAATACCGGATGGTTGTGGAAGGGTTGAACGGGTTGGGATAATTCTGGAAGAGTTCAAACTCCGACGGGATATTTGTACCGGTACGACGGACTCCCAATAATATCATCGGGTTGAATACGTATGAATCTCCCATGCGCGGTGTCTGCGAAGTGACGATTCGAATGACTGTCCCGTCGGACGGTGTTCCAAAGTTCGGGAATGCGGATGGTCTGTAAAGATTAAGTGACCGGAGTGCAAAACTTGCCGGACCGACAGGAAGAGTGCTCTGCAGAGGCTCGGAATATGCTCCGCTCGGTAATGTTCCGAAGACCGGTTCACTCGTCAATGAGTCTGAGGAGACCGTCCATTTCAAATTACGATCAAGGTCCTGGATATGGATCACCAACCGCTGTTCCTTGATGTCGTTCGGAGTTCCGTAGTGCCGTATCCGCCAGAGCTCGAACGGTACTTTGTCCGATGCTTTCACCGTCATACTGTCTTTATGACCGCCGATGTAATACTCGCTTCCTGTAAAAGTGAATCGGAACTCATAGTCATATCCTAAGCTGTCATTTGTCGGTGCGGTCAATTCGTTTATCGTTCCCGGGAGCCCTGCGGAGAAAAGCGTCCCGACAGTCCAGGAGTGAGTGCTGTTCGGCCGGCGGAAAACGGCAAGTCCGGGATCGGTGGGGAACTGATCCGGCCAACGGTCGAGAATCGCTGTTCCGTTCACCCCTTTCGTTTCAAAAGCTCCAAGTGCAATATTGCATTGAACGGGGAGCATTCCGGTGGTGAGTTTGAATCCGTCGATGACGGGGATGGTATCGTTATAGCTCGTACCGAAATAGAATGGATAATTCCGCAACAATGCAAATCCTGTGGTCCGGTTTGACAGGAGCATTTTGATCCCAAATGAAATATCGATGGCGTATTGATTATTCTTTAACTTTGTCGGGTCTGATATCGTGATGCCGAATGCGCCGGTGCCGACTCCCAACGTTCGATGGATACGCCGATGGACCGGTTTGTATGGAGTAACCGGGATCATGCAGGAGTCGGTCCACGCCGCATTGTAGAGTGAATCGGTTAT
>CALRIY020000105.1:0-13061 GCA_943364975.1 Synechococcus sp. UW140 | reverse complement strand
AACACACAGAGACTCCGTATCTCGCGGACGGACTATACGGAAGAACATTCCGTTCTGACGCTTCATATCCTTCCTTCCTTATTTTCCACAGTGCATCTGGCGTTCACGAATGCCACACGCGGACTGGCCCGGATCACGGAAGGGGGATCTTCAACGGTGGTGTGGCAATGATCGATTCTCTGTTCCTTCTGGCGATTGGAATTCTTGTCGGCTGTTTCGGCACCATCATTGGTGTGGGAGGGGGATTCGTCATCGTGCCGCTGCTGACGATCATCTATCAATTCTCTCCGCAGCATGCCGTCGGGACCTCCATGGCGATCGTTGCATTGAATGCGATCTCCGGGAGCATCGTCTATGTCCGTCAGAAAAGGATCGACTACAGAACGGGACTTCTCTTTGCCGCCGCAACACTTCCCGGTTCATTCCTCGGTGCGTATCTGCTCCAGCATATTTCCCGTCCGGTCTTCGATATCGCGTTCAGCATCTTTATGATCGGTACGGCGGCGTATATCGGAATCCGAAAACAACAGAACGCTGAAGTGGTCGACATTGCAGCATTCCGCAGGCCGGACTACAGTAAGCCGCTCGGTCTTGCGATCAGTTTCTTCGTCGGTTTTGTTGCGAGCATGGCGGGAATCGGAGGGGGAGTGATCCATGTTCCTGCGATGATCTATCTCTTCTATTTCCCTCCCTTCATTGCAATTCCAACATCGCATTTTATCCTCGCGATATCAGCAACATTTGCTGCGGTGAGTCATGCTTCGATCGGGGAAGTGGAGTGGAGTTTCATTCCCACCCTCGGCACAGGGGCGGTGATCGGTGCACAGTTCGGCGGCATGCTCTCGCACCGCATCAAAGGGAAATGGATCATCCGAGGATTGTTGGCCGTGATGGTGATCGGGGCAATACGGTTGATAGTGCGGAATATCTAATAATATTTACGGTGACAACGAAATCATCGTTATCGTATCGATTTAAAACACAGCAGGCCATGATTAAAATCATGGCCTGCTGTGCTTACCGTTATAAAAAAATTACTTTTTCTTCAATCCTTTCACGATCTCCTTCGTTTCCATCGCGATCATCAATTCCTCGTTGGTCGGTATCACGAACACACTGGCGGGTGATTTTGCCGTGGTGATCGCTTTTTCCTTCTCTTTGGAATTGTTCGCTGATTTGTCGAATTCGATGCCGAGATATTCCAGATTTTCGCAAATGGCCCGCCGGACATCGGGTGAGTTCTCTCCGATACCGCCGGTGAAGACGAGCGCATCCAGTCCGCCCAGAGCTGCGATATACGAGCCGACATATTTCTTCACGCGGTAACAGAATACATCGAACGCCAGTTTCGCTTTCTTGTTCCCTTCGTTCATTTCTGTGATCACTTCCCGCATATCACTGCTGACGCCGGAGATCCCCTGGAGTCCGCTGTGTTTATTGAGAAGGGTATTCGCTTCGGAATAATTCAAACCTTCCTTCGCCATCACATACAGGATGATGGACGTATCAATATCGCCTGAGCGAGTTCCCATCAGCAATCCTTCCAGCGGTGTGAATCCCATGGATGTGTCGATGGAGATCCCTTTGTCGATCGCCGCCATGCTGCAGCCGTTGCCGAGATGACAGGTGATCACTTTCAGTTTCTTCAGATCCTTCTTCATCAGTTCACTTGCGCGCTGTGCGACATACGCGTGACTTGTGCCGTGAAACCCGTACCGGCGGATCTTATACTGTGTATAGAGTGAGTATGGGATACCGTAGATATAGGCATGGGGCGGCATCTCATGATGGAAAGCGGTATCGAACACGCCCACCTGAGGCAGTTCGGGAAGATGCGCCTGACAGGCATTGATACCGCGGAGATTATGGGGATTGTGCAGCGGTGCGATCTCAAAATTATCGCGGATCCCTTTGATGACACTCTCATCGATCAGCACGGAACCGGTGAAGGTCTCGCCGCCGTGGACAACGCGGTGTCCGACGGCATGGATCTCCGCTTTCGAGGTGATGACGCCGTGGTTCTTGCTCAGCAGCACGGCAAGGATGTACTCGATCGCCGTTGTATGGTCCAGAATATCGCCGCTGATCTTGATCTCATCACCGTCCGCCCGCAGGTTGGTAAGGACAGCACCGCTCATACCGATGCGGTCAACGCTCCCTTTTGCAAGAAAATTCTTTTTGTCGACTTCAATTAACTGGTACTTTACGGAAGAACTTCCGCAATTCAAGACTAATATATTCATAATTTCTTTCCATGGTCATCATATTTGAAAAATCCTTCGCCCATCTTTTTCCCCAGTTTTCCTTTCCGTACCATCTGCCGCAGCAGAGGGCAGGGGCGGTATTTCGCTTCACCGAGTTCGTGGAAGAGTGAATCCATCCACGCCAGCACTTCATCGAGTCCCATCATATCCGCCAGTTCGAGCGGACCGTACCGGAATTCATATCCCAGCCGCATCGCTGTGTCGATACTTTCCGCCGAGGCAACCCCTTCCATCAGGATGTACATCGCTTCATTCAGCAGAGGGATGATGATACGTGTCGTAACGAATCCGGGATATTCAAAGACCTCGATCGGAGTCTTTCCGAGGCGTGTTGCAAGTTTTTTGACGGAGTCAAAAGTCTCATCCGAAGTCTTCATGCCCCGCACCAACTCCACCAGCGGAACCTT
Organism: Synechococcus sp. UW140; assembly: GCA_943364975.1. GTDB lineage: Bacteria > Bacteroidota > Ignavibacteria > UBA10030 > UBA8401 > UBA8401. The sequence goes on along the minus strand of CALRIY020000105.1, from coordinate 10,390 downwards.
CGGTACGGGATTCAGGAAATGCATCCCAATCACTTTGTCCGCCCGTTTTGTTGCGGCGGCCAGTTTGGAGAGATTAAGGGTGGAGGTGTTCGAGATCAGGATGGTGTTCGGCGAGCAGAGTTGATCCAGTTCGTGGAACAGTTTCCGTTTCAGCTCGAAGTTCTCATCCACTGCTTCGATGATGATGGGAATATTGGCAACAACGGCAATATCGGTCGTTCCTTTGACCCGGGAGAGAATGGACCTTTTTTCACTTTTGGTCATCGTCCAGCGGTGGATATCGTTCTCAAGCGATTCTTCCATCATTCGGATCTGGTGGGAGAGCCGTTTTTCCGACTTCTCGACCACAACGACCTCAATACCTGCAGTAGCGATGGATTGCGCTATTCCCTGACCCATGACGCCTAAACCGACAACGGCGATTGTATGGAATCCGTCGGAATCTTTCTTAGAAAGAGCAATATCGCCGAGAATTTCTGAAAATTGATTGGTAGTCATAATTTATGTGATACTTTAAATGTGCGATAGCAAGGTAAGGTGGATTAATACTAAAGAATATCGCAATTTCTGCGCCAAGTTTCGCGATATTTTTCTTTTCAAATCCTTTGAATTTCAATGGAAAAACAGATATATTGATGTAGAAGAAGAACTGATGAAACAATTTTGTTCGCAACATTGTTAAAATTCGAAAGTTCTTCTATTTTTTTGGAATGAAATAGGACTACGCAAGTCGTATTTGAATTGAGCTCATATGCTGAAGCTATCAAAGAAAGTTGAATACGGTCTCATTGCGATCCGCCATATTGCGTCGGTGAACAACCAGATCTCCACCGTGAAGGATATCTCCGAACGGTATGCGATCCCTTCCGACGTGTTGGCAAAAGTGATGCAGAAATTGACGAAGGGAAAGCTGATCACTTCTCATCAAGGAGCGATGGGGGGGTATACGCTTGCCCGCAGAGCGGATGAGATCTCGGTGATGAATGTGATCTCAGTGATCGAAGGTTCACAGATGGGTATCGCCCAGTGTTTTGCCGAGGAACCGGCGAACTGCTCCATCTATTTGAACTGCACCATCAAGAATCCACTCGGCAAGATCCAGCATAATCTTGAACATGTGTTCAACTCGATGAAAGTTTCTGAGATCGTATAGATGATGAAGATCCCGGTCTATATGGACTATCACGCTACTACGCCGGTCGACCCGCGCGTGCTGGAAGCGATGATGCCGTATTTCTCGGAACACTTCGGGAATTCGGCAAGTCTTCAGCACCGGTTCGGGTGGATCGCAAAGGAAGCGGTGGAGAATTCGCGGAAAAAGATCGCCGACGCGATCGGTGCAAAATCACAGGAGATCATCTTCACGAGCGGCGCCACGGAGTCGAACAACCTTGCGGTAAAAGGGGCGGCCGATGCTTACGTCTCCAAAGGGAATCATATCATCACCGTTCGCACGGAACACAAGTGCGTTCTGGAATCATGCAGGAATCTGGAGAACAACGGATTCAGCGTCACCTATCTTCCGGTAGATTCATTTGGCAGAGTGAGCATCGATGCTCTCCGAAATGCGATCACTGAAAGGACGATCCTCGTATCGGTGATGGCGGCAAACAATGAGATCGGAACGATCCAGCCGATCGCTGATATCGGTGCAGTATGCCGCGAACACGGCATCCTGTTCCATACCGATTCTACGCAGGCGATCGGCAGAGTGAAGATCGATGTAGAAGCGATGAAGATCGACCTTCTTTCCTTCACATCGCATAAGATCTACGGACCGAAAGGGATCGGTGCTCTCTATATCCGGTCACGCAATCCGCGTGTCGCGGTGATCCCGCAGATCGACGGTGCAGGGCATGAACACGGACTCCGCTCCGGAACATTGAACGTTCCCGGGATTGTCGGATTCGGAAAAGCGGTGCAGATCGCAGTTGCCGAAATGGAAGAGGAGAATTCCCGGCTCACAATGCTGCGGGACCTGCTTCAACAGGAACTGATGACGCCGGAGCAGGCGACGGTGAACGGAGATCAACACGACAGGCTTCCGAATAATTTGAATATCACGTTTCACGGCATCAATGCGGACCGGTTGATGACTGCAATGAATGATGTGGCTGTTTCCGCCGGTTCGGCCTGCACATCCGAAGAGATCGGAGATGTAGAGTATTCTCACGTACTGCACGCCATCGGATTGGATTCCGATGCCGGCCGTGCGACCATTCGTTTCGGACTCGGACGTTTCACGACGGAAGAAGAGGTCTGGTTCGTTGTGCAAAAAGTCCGCTCCGCCATTGCGTCACTCAAAGAACATTCAATCGCAGGATCATTATGAATATCAAGTTCAAGAAATCGCAATACATCATCGGCAATCAGGTTGAATTCCTCAATTATATGAAGACCCGGGCTCAACTGATCCATCTGTCGAATATCTTCTTCCGGGACCTGCACTTTGCCGTGATGGAATTCCTGAAGAAGAAGAAAGTCTCCGTCGGACAGACGGAAGCGGAGACGGTGGCGAGGGAAGTTGCACTGCATTTCGAAAAGAAGAACATCCTGAAGAAATTGAATATGCAGACGTGGATGCTGAATTACCCCGATTACGCGATCAAAAAAGTCAGTTAACTAAAATTAGGAGAGACACTATGTCCGAAGTCATGACCCAAACCGCACTGAGCGCACTCGATGAAGATATCATTCTGACGGAGCGCGCGGCGCAGGAAGTTTTTTCCATCAAAAAGAATAATAACATTCCGGAGACCCATCTGCTGCGTCTGGGAGTTAAAGGGGGAGGCTGTTCGGGTCTTTCCTATGTGCTCGCATTCGATGACGCCGTGAAAGAAAAAGATATGATCCTGGAGAAGCACGGCGTGAAGATCCTCGTCGATCAGAAGAGCATGTTCTATCTCTCCGGCACCACGCTGGATTTCACCGACGGACTGAACGGCCGAGGTTTCGTGTTCAATAATCCTCAAGCAGCGAAGACCTGCGGCTGCGGTAGTTCCTTCGGCGTGTAAAGTGCATTCAAAGTCGCGCAGAGATTCCTCTCTGGCCGACGGTGACTGCGTCAAAATGATTTTTGGTACCACTACTATGAAAGCATCGAACAATGTCAGAATCAATTGAAGAGTTAGTATCACAGGAATACAAGTACGGTTTCACGACGAACATCGAGACCGATACGATCCCTCCGGGATTGAACGAGGATGTCGTCCGTTTGATCTCAAAGAAAAAGAACGAACCGGAATGGCTCACCGAATGGCGGCTGAAAGCATACCGCACGTGGCTCACGATGGAGGAACCGCGCTGGCCGAATCTGAAGTACGCGAAGATCGATTACCAGTCCGTCAGCTATTATTCCGCACCGAAAGAGATGAAGAAATACAACAGTCTCGATGAGATCGATCCGATCCTTCTGGAGACGTATGAGAAGCTGGGGATCTCGCTGACGGAACAGAAACGGCTGAGCGGTGTTGCGGTGGATGCGGTGTTCGATTCTGTTTCCGTTGCCACCACGTTCAAAGAGACATTGAAGGAGAAGGGGATCATCTTCTGTTCCTTCTCCGAAGCAGTGCAGGAACATCCGGAACTCGTCAAAAAGTATCTCGGTTCGGTCGTCCCTTCGGCGGATAATTATTTCGCCGCATTGAACTCCGCCGTCTTCAGCGACGGTTCCTTCTGCTACATTCCGAAAGGCGTGCGCTGTCCGATGGAACTCTCCACGTATTTCCGCATCAACGCATCGAACACCGGTCAGTTCGAACGGACCTTGATCGTGGCGGATGAGGGGGCATACGTCAGCTATCTGGAAGGCTGCACGGCACCGATGCGCGACGAGAATCAGCTGCACGCGGCGGTGGTCGAGCTGGTGGCGATGGACAATGCCGAAGTGAAATACTCCACGGTGCAGAACTGGTATGCCGGCGATAAGGACGGCAAAGGCGGGATCTATAATTTCGTGACGAAGCGCGGCAAATGCGCCGGTGTGAATTCCAAGATCTCATGGACGCAGGTCGAGACCGGTTCGGCGATCACATGGAAGTATCCTTCGGTCATCCTTCTGGGGGATAATTCCATCGGCGAGTTCTATTCCGTTGCCGTGGTGAACAACCGGCAGGATGCCGACACCGGAACGAAGATGCATCATATCGGGAAAAACACCCGCAGCACGATCGTCTCGAAAGGGATCTCGGCGGGACGCGGTAACAATACATACCGCGGACTTGTCAACATCGGAAAGAATGCAACGAATTCGCGCAATTACACCCAGTGCGATTCGATGCTCATCGGGAACAAGTGCAGCGCCAATACATTCCCGTACATCGAAGTGAAGAATTCCTCATCCAGCGTGGAGCATGAAGCATCCACATCCAAGATCGGCGAGGATCAGATCTTCTACTGTAAACAGCGCGGCATCAATACCGAGAATGCCATCTCGATGATCATCAACGGATTCGCAAAAGAAGTGTTCAAGAATCTGCCGATGGAATTCGCGGTGGAAGCGCAGAAACTGCTGGGGATCTCGCTTGAAGGCAGCGTTGGATAGCGTATGTGACACAAAATCACGAAGACACAAATTTTAATAAAACATAGCCGCACAAAAACAACCAAGACGAAAAGAAAATTATGATCGAAATTAAAAATCTACACGCAAGCGTTAATGGAAAAGAGATCCTGAAAGGGATCAATCTCACAGTGAAAGCGGGCGAAGTGCACGCGATCATGGGACCGAACGGTTCCGGTAAAAGCACGCTGGCCCAGGTGCTGTCCGGACATCCCGCCTATCAGGTCACTCAGGGAAGTGTGACATTCGAAGGACAGGATCTGCTCGATATGGAGCCGGAAGAACGGGCGCATGCGGGCGTGTTCCTCGCGTTCCAGTATCCAGTGGAGATCCCCGGTGTCAGCAACAGTTATTTTTTGAAGGCCGGACTCAATGAGATCCGCAAATCGCGCGGCGAAGAGGAACTCGATTCCATGCAGTTCCTGAAGATGCTGAAGGAGAAGATGAAAGTGGTCGAAATGGATTCCAGTTTCATCAACCGTCCGGTGAATGAAGGATTTTCCGGCGGCGAGAAGAAACGGAACGAGATCCTGCAGATGGCCGTGCTCGAACCGAAACTGGCGATCCTCGACGAGACAGACTCCGGACTGGATATCGATGCGCTGAAGATCGTTTCCGCCGGTGTGAATAAATTGAAATCACCGAAGAACGCCACTATCGTGGTGACCCATTACCAGCGTCTGCTCAATTATATCGTACCGGATTTCGTTCACGTACTCGTGCACGGACGCATTGTGAAGTCCGGCGGAAAAGAACTTGCCATGGAACTCGAAGCAAACGGCTACGATTTCATCCGCGAAGAAATGCTGCAGTCAGCGTGATGGGAGAAGAGCACATGTCAACCGAATTGAATCAATACTTTACCGAGTTCCAGGCATTCCAGAACAACGGTGCCGCAAAGAGTCCTTCCTGGGTGAACGAACTGCGGAAATCCGCACTCGCATCGTTCGAGCAGAAAGGATTTCCGACCACGAAGATGGAGGACTGGAAGTACACGAACGTCACACCGATCGTCCGTTCGAATTTCCGGTATTCAGCCTCCGCTGATACGGTCACTCCCGAATTTGTCCGTTCTCTGTTGATCGAGGGAGTGGAGCAGTTCGTCGTCACGTTCGTGAACGGCCATTTTTCCCGTGAACATTCAAAACTGGAAGGTCTTCCCGCCGGTGTCGTGGTGAAGAATCTGGTGGAAGCATATACCACGCACAACAATCTGGTGGAAGAACACCTGACGAAGTACGTGCAGTATCAGAAGAATACTTTCACAGCGCTGAACACGGCATTCATCAACGACGGTCTCTTCGTCCATGTCCCCGAAGACACGGAAGTCGTCCTGCCGATCACACTGTTGTTCATCTCCACAGCGAAGGCCGGCGAGCAGAAAGCATCGCATATCCGCAATCTGATCATCGCCGAGGACGGCGCCATCGTGAATTTCGTCCACAGTTTCGCTTCCGTCGAGCAGGACAACAGGAATCTGACCAATGTCGTCACGGAGATTGTCGCAAAGAAGAACGCGATCGTAGAACTGGTGAAGGTCCAGCGCGAGAGTGAGTCGGCATTCCATGTTGAGCATATGCATGTGCATCAGCACCGTGAGAGCAATATCCATGTCTTTTCACTGGCGGTCGGCGGAGCCATCGCGCGGAATGACATGAGCGTGATCATCGACGGCGAATCGACCGAATGTAATCTGAACGGTCTGTATATCACTTCCGGCGAACAGCTGATCGACCATCATACGTTCATGCACCATATCCATCCGAACTGTCCGAGTCACGAACTCTTCAAAGGGATCCTGATGGACCGGTCACGCGCGGTGTTCAACGGGAAGGTGTATGTGGAACCGGAAGCGCAGAAGACCGATTCGAAACAGACCAACAGGAACTTACTGCTCTCCGATCATGCAGTCATCGACACGAAACCGGAATTGGAGATCTTCGCCGATGATGTGAAATGCACGCACGGTGCGGCGGTCGGCGGGATGAACGAGACGCATTCGTTCTATCTGAAGACCCGCGGGATCTCCGAAGGGAGTGCGCGCGGCATCCTCACCGTCGGATTCGCAGCGGAAGCTACGCAAAAGATCAGACACACAGCGCTTCGCCGTCACGTGGATACGATCGTTGTCGATCACTTACGGAAAAAGTTCGGGACCGGAAATCTTCCCGATATCGTTCACGGATAGCAACAGGGTCGGGACCGGCATTGCAGCCGGTCTGACAATACTATGACAGTCATTGAAAAAGAAATATCATTCGACGTTGAAAGGATCCGAAAGGATTTTCCGATCCTCACACAGAAGGTCCACGGAAAACCTCTCGTCTATCTGGACAATGCAGCTACAACGCAGAAACCGAATGCCGTTCTTGATATCCAGAACACCTATTATTGGGAACAGAATGCGAACATCCATCGCGGCGTCCACCGTCTGAGCGAACTCGCCACGTTCGAATATGAAAAAGCGCGAGGCAAGATCAAGAACTACATCAATGCCAGAGAGAACAGGGAGATCATCTTCACAGCGGGAACGACGGCGGGGATCAATCTGATCGCGCAGAGTTTCGGGAAAACCTTCCTCCAGAGCGGGGATGAAGTGATCATCTCGGCTATGGAACACCATTCGAACATCGTGCCGTGGCAGATCATGTGCGAGGAACGGGGTGCGGTACTGCGCGTCATTCCGATGACGGATGACGGCGAATTGATCATGGAAGAGTATCAAAAGATGCTCAATCCGAGAACGAAGATCGTCTCGGTCGTCTATGTCTCCAACTCACTCGGAACGATCAATCCCGTTCACCGGATCATTGAACTCGCCCATCAGAACGGTTCCAAAGTGCTGATCGACGGTGCACAAGCCGTCGCCCATATGCATGTTGATGTCCGGGCGCTCGATTGTGATTTCTTCGTTTTTTCCGGTCACAAACTGTTCGGACCGACCGGTATCGGAGTGTTATATGGAAAAGCGGAACTTCTCGAGCAGATGAAACCGTATCAGGGAGGAGGGGACATGATCCTCTCCGTGACGTTCGAAAAGACCACATACAACGAACTCCCCTATAAATTCGAAGCCGGCACGCCGAACATCGTCGGCGGTATCGGTCTCGGCGCGGCTGTCGATTATGTGAATACGATCGGACTTGAAGCGATCGAACAGTATGAACACGAATTGCTGGTCTATGGAACCGAGCAGTTGAAAAAGATCGACGGTGTCCGTCTGATCGGAACGGCAAAGGAAAAAGCAAGCGTCCTCTCGTTCGTCATGGAACATGCGCATCCCCATGACATCGGAACGATCCTGGACAGCGAAGGGATCGCCGTCCGCACCGGTCACCACTGCACGCAGCCGGTGATGCAGCGCTTGGGGATCCCGGCAACCGCCCGCGCATCGATCTCGTTTTACAACACGAAAGCGGAGATCGACGCGCTCGTCCGCGGCATCGCAAAAGTGAAGGAGATCTTCGGATGAGCGAGATGAACGAACTCTACCAGCAGCTCATCCTGGAGCACAATAAAACGCCGCGCAATTTTAAGAAGCTCGAATCTTTCACGCATGATGCGGACGGATATAATCCGCTCTGCGGCGATCATTATCACATCTGGCTGAAATTGGACGGTGATGTCATCGCCGATATCGGATTCCAGGGAAGCGGATGTGCGATCTCGAAATCATCCGCATCGATGATGACATCGGCCCTGAAAGGGACGAAAGTCTCCGAAGCGAAAGAATTGTTCGAAAAGTTCCATGCGGTGATCATGACCAAGATCGGCGATGCGATACCGGAAGAGAAGATCGAAGCATTGGGAAGTTTGGGAGCATTGGCCGGCGTACGTGAATTCCCCGCACGGATCAAATGCGCGAGTCTGGCATGGCATGCATTTAATGCTGCACTGACACAGTCCGTATCGGCAGTCTCGACGGAACAGGAAAAGAATTGATCGTCCGCCCCCAATGATGTCCGGGAACGGCCGCAAAAGAATTCATTCATCAACACAACAGCACAGTATGGAAAATCAACAACAGCCAAATTTCTTGCCTCAGTCACAACCGGTGGATCAGCCGCAGCAGATCAGCACACTGGAAAAGATGATCATCAAGGAACAGGTGACGGAGCAGATCCGCACGGTCTTCGATCCGGAGATCCCGGTGAATATCTTCGAACTTGGTCTCGTCTATGACATCGTTGTGAATGACCGCGGACTCGTGGATATCACCATGACGCTGACCTCGCCGGCATGTCCTGCGGCGCAGTCCATTCCGGTCGAAGTGAAACAGAAATCCGAACTCGTCAAAGGAGTGACGGAAGCCAATGTCAATATCGTTTGGGAACCCCGCTGGGACATGAGCATGATGACCGAAGAAGCCCGGCTCACCTTAGGAATGTAAATATGGAACCGAACAGAAGAGAATTCCTTAAAACATCGTCCTCACTGCTGATCGGAACACTCGCATCAGCAGTCTCTGTATCCGCATTCAATTCGAATTCAATCACACCAACACAATCAAAGGAGAAACAGACCATGGCACATGAACTCGCACCGTTACCATATGCATTCGACGCACTCGAACCGTACATCGATGCAAAGACAATGGAGATCCATCACGGGAAACATCACGCCGCGTATGTGACGAACCTGAACAATGCGTTGAAGGACCATGCGGACCTGCAGTCCAAATCCGCCGAAGAACTCATCGCGAACCTCAGCGCCGTTCCGGAAGCGATCCGCGCAGCGGTCCGTAACAATGCCGGCGGACATGTGAACCACACCATGTTCTGGCAGCAGCTGAAAAAGGATGTCGCTTTTCCGGCATCGAGCCCTTTCGGCACCGCATTGACCTCGACGTTCGGTTCACTGGATGCATTCAAGGAACAGTTCAACAAAGCAGGTTTGACGCGTTTCGGTTCCGGCTGGGCATGGCTGATCGTTGACGGCGGAAAGCTCGTCATCACTTCCACACCGAATCAGGACAGTCCGATCATGGACGGCAAGAAACCGATCCTGGGCGTGGATGTGTGGGAACATGCATACTACCTGAAATACCAGAACCGCCGCGCGGATTATCTCGGTGCGATCTGGAGCGTCATCAACTGGAATGATGTCGCAGCCCGTTTTGATCAGGCATCCAAATAATCATTCAACGGCCGTCCGAAGCAGACTGCTTCGGACGGCTTTCCTATTCTATGTCATTTCCCGACCAGCCGTCTGAAATTCTTCCGCTCTTCCCGCTGAACGTCGTTCTGTTCCCGCAGTCACAGCTGCATCTGCACATCTTCGAGGAACGGTACCGGACGCTCATCAGTGAGTGCATCACGTATGACTCCGTCTTTGGGATCAATCTCATCCACGAACAGGATGTCCGGACCATCGGCTGCACGGCGGCGGTCCGCGAAGTGGTGAAACGGTATGACGACGGCAGGATGGACATCATCGTGGAAGGACGGAGACGCTACACACTCCATAATTTCGTTGAAGCCCCTCATCCGTATTTCTCCGGAAGGATCTCGTGGCTGGAGGATGTCCCGGAGGAGGTGGATGAAGCGCTGAGGAAGCATGCGGTCCATCTTCACAATCAGTTCGTGAAGGTCGTATTCACCGGCATCGTGCAGCAGGTCGATGTGAATGACATCCGCAAGTCGCGTTCATTTCATCTGGTGCAGAAAGCGGGAATGGAGCTGCTGCAGCGCCAGGTCTTTCTTGCGATGAATTCGGAGAACAACCGGCTGCAGTTCCTGGTGCATCATTTGGAGTCCGTGCTTCCGCTGCTTCAATCCAAGAAAACGGTGGAAGAGATGGCGAAGAACGACGGCTATGTGCAGGAGTGAA
>CALRIY020000104.1:0-13063 GCA_943364975.1 Synechococcus sp. UW140 | reverse complement strand
TGATCCAGGCGCAGAAGATGGAGAGCATCGGAACCCTGGCCGGCGGCATCGCGCATGACTTCAACAATCTGCTCGCCATGATCCTCGGTACGGCGGAACTGATCAAGCGTCAGGCGAAGGAGAATCCCTCCATTCAGAATTACATCACCAGGATCATCGAAGCATCCGAGCGCGGTTCATCCATCTCCAAACAGCTGCTCCTCTTCGCCCGTCCGGAACAGTCCGAGCTCCAGCCGATCTCCGTTCAGAATGTGGTGGAACAGGTCAACGATTTTCTCTCCCACTTCCTGCCGAAGACGATCACCGTCCGATGCGAGACGGGAGGATATTCCCCGATCATTATGGGGGACGAGGGACATCTGCATCAAGCCATCCTGAACCTTTCCATCAACGCACGCGACGCGATGCCCAACGGCGGCATCATCACCATCGGCGTTGCATTGGCGGACGGAAATACTGTCCGTCAGCAGTTCGCGGAAGCGGAGGAACATGAATACGTGGCGATCAGCATCCGCGATACCGGCGCCGGAATGGAGGATGAGATCCAGCAGCGGATCTTCGAGCCGTTCTTCTCCACAAAAGCGAGGGGAAAAGGGACCGGTCTGGGACTGGCCATCGTCCACGGCATCGTGAAACTGCATCAAGGTTTCATCAATGTTCAAAGCAAAAAAGGGATCGGAACGACCTTCACGATGTTTTTCCCGTCCATTACCGTTGACCCGACCACAATATCACCAGCTGAGGCGAGCATGACCGGAGAGAACAAAGAGACCATTCTTATTGTTGATGATGAGGAGATGCTGCGGGAGATCCTGCAGGAAAGTCTGAGGGATGAGGGATACAACATTCTCTCGGCGTCGGACGGGATCGAAGCGCTGAAGATATACGCTGATCAGATGCACACTATCTCGCTCGTCATCACCGATCTCGGCATGCCGAACATGGGGGGCGAGGAGCTCTTCGCAAAGCTTCAGGCGATGAATCCAAAGGTGAAGGTGATCATCTCCTCCGGATTCCTCGATAATTCCACCCGCTCCGATCTGCTTCGGAAAGGGATCAAGGACGTTTTGACCAAACCGTACCGTTTTGATATGATCTTCTCCACCATCAGACGGATACTCGACATCGATTGACAATATTATGAAGATCATCATCACCGGCGGAACAGGTTTCATCGGCTCACATCTTCTCCGCCGGTTGTCGCAGCAGGAACACTCCATTCTTCTCCTCACGCGCGGCAGCTCTTCCCGTTCGGTCATCGGCCGTTCGGAGGTCCGGCACGTTCAGTGGGACCCGCTTTCACGCGGGGAATGGATGCAGGAAGTGGACGGTTCGGATGTCATCATCAATCTGATCGGAAAGAATGTCTTTGAAGAGCGCTGGAATGCACGGGTGAAACAGGAGATCCTCAACAGCCGCATCATTCCCACCCGCCTGATTGCGGAAGCGGTCAGCATGGCGAAGAAACGTCCGTCGCTGCTCATCTCCGCCTCCGCCGTCGGATTTTACGGCGACAGGAACGACGAAACGATCACCGAAGAAAGCAGCGGCGGCGATGATTTCCTTGCCGACGTTGTCCGTCAGTGGGAATCGGCCGCCTATGCGTCGGAACAATTCGGTCTCCGTGTTGCTACGCCGAGGATCGGACTTGTCCTGGAAAAGAGCGGCGGCATGGTCGGCAAGATGCTTCTGCCGTTCAAATTATTCGGCGGGGGACCGATCGGCAGCGGCCGTCAATTCCTTCCATGGGTTCATATGGATGATGTCGTACGGGGAATTCTATATCCGATGGAACAAGAAACATTTCGCGGTGTCTATAATCTCGTCTCTCCGCACCCTGTCACCATGGATGAGTTCGCGTCGCAGTTCGGAAAGGTCCTCCACCGTCCTTCGTGGTTTCCTGTTCCCGATCTTGCGCTCTCTCTATTATATGGAGAAGGGGCAAAAGTGATCCTGTCGGGACAAAAAGCTCTTCCCGCTGCATTGCAATCGTCCGGATTCACTTTCGCATATCCCGAACTAACACCGGCTCTGAAGTCCATCCTGTCGTAGAGCCGTCCGATATCACTCTGAAACCTGTCTATCTGTCTGGATTTCCTCTTCTCATCTTGTAACAGCGCTTATTTTGCTGTACACTTCATAAACTCATACCATTCATAACGAAGGTGTATTGTGAAAAAGAGCTATCGATCTTCTTTGCTGCTGATGTGTGTTTGGACGATTCAATTCATTGCGGCACAGGATCGGAGTTCCGCAGCCGCAATTCCCGGATTCTCCGTCAGTCCTTATTTCAATGAACAGGTAAAAACATTCGTCTTCACTCCCGAAGTACGTGTGCACATCAACGCGCCTTCCATCGAAACGTTCGATCCTTCGAAACCGACCGCGCTCTCGTTCTTTGCCCTTCCGAACGGCAACACCATCGAAATGACCGTCGGGAAGAAACTGAAAGCGGGGGATGACTGGCATTACGACATCCAGCATATCGGCGCGCAGACGAGATTCATCCGTACGAAAATGAAGGATACGAATTTCGTTACCGTCTATCTGGAAGCGAACGCCTCCTCCGTTCCGCTCAGTTGGCCCACATGGAGAAGCAAATACGCGAACAATGCCGCGTTGATAAAATCGATTGTTGATTCGGTGAAAAATATTTTTTCATCCTATTCACCGTTCATCGTCTTTTCCAGTCACAGCGGCGGCGGCGGTTTCACCTTCAGTTATTTTAACGCAGTCACGTCGATCCCTGCGGAAGTGAAACGGATCACATTCCTTGACGCGACATATAATTATGACAATACGTACGGCGTGAAGATCAAGGACTGGCTCCTCGCTTCCGCGGAAAATCATCTGAGCGTGCTTGCGTACAATGACAGTATCGCATTGCTCAACGGTGCGCCGATCGTCAGTGCCACGGGAGGGACTTGGTACCGCACCAGACAGATGGTGACATATCTCTCCAACTATATGACATTTACAACAACCGAGAACGCATCATTCATCATTCATTCCGCGCTCGACGGACGTGTGAAGATCATCCTGAAACACAATCCGGCTCAGGCAATTCTTCATACCGTGCAGGTGGAATTGAACGGATATATCCAAACGATGCTTTCCGGTACAGGATGGGAAGGGAGCGGCTATGTCTATTACGGATCGCGCGCATACACCTCCCTTGTGCAGACCGGGACCGTCCTTCCGAAACCGGTGCAGATACCGCCGCGTCCTGCCGGTTCGATGACCGGTTCTCAGTTCATGGCGAGTATCGCAAGTATGACATTCACCGACCGCGAGAATGCGATCTATAATGAGTTTGCCAAAGGGAACGTCCCGGATTTTATGCGGACGCTGAAAAAACTGCAGTCCACTTTCCAGGATAATGACGGCATCTCTCATACGGTGATCTACGAAGTGATGCCCGATTATCTCTGCGTCGGTTCGAACGACGATTTCTGCCGGGTGCCGATGGGTCCTGTCTCCGCACAAAAGATCGCGAATCTCTACGGTGCAACGATGCCGACGGCAAAACTTGTCGATGATATCTATACTAAAGCGCCGTTGAAAGTTGCTCCGGTCACATATGCTCCCGTGGGAAATGAGAACGAAAAAGTGACAAAGTTCATCGAACATAACACGGCGATCGAAGCGCAGCGGACCTCTTCCGGTCAACCGCTCGGCACATTGATGGGCGGAACAAAGAAAGATATTGTTATCAGCAACAAGATCGTCGATCCGACTCGTCCCGGTTATGTCGTCATCTACGGCTGGCATCAGCTGAACGGCACCGCCATTCAGCCCCTCACTAATATCCACAGCGGGAGTTATGTCGATTACAGTCACGGTGTCCGTTTGATGAATGCGGAACTGCTGGTGGACAGCGTCACGATGAACGCGAAACAGATGCTGACCGATCCGAAATGGTATAAAGTGCTGAGCAATGAGACCGGCGCGATGACCCAGGCAAGTTATTTCAAGGAGAGCAATGCACCGACTGTTCCCAAGTCGTTTGGGATTAAAGCGGAGAACGCCACATCACTCCGCTTAGTCGTAAAACCGGATACGAATGCGGCCGAATACCGCCTCTTTTTGAGCACGAACGGAACAACATTTACCGATACAGTGACCGTTTCTGCCGCCGCTCCTGTTATCACCGGACTCCAGACGAATCAGCTCTATTATATCAAAGTTCAGGCATCGAATATCGCCGGATTCTCCGGTACCACGGAAGTTCTCGCCGGTGTTCCGGGCGGACAGGCCGAACAGGTCCTGATCGTGAACGGATTCGACCGCGGTTCGGCCGGGAACACCTACAATTTCATCCGCATGCATGCATCGGCAATGAAAACGAACGGAGTTTCGTTCACTTCGGCGACGAACGAAGCGGTGGCGGATGGACTCTTTCCGCTGAACAGTTATGCCGCAGCCGATTATATCCTCGGTGATGAGAGCACGGCAGATGAGACCTTCAGTTCTGCGGAACAATCCATTGTGAAATCATACCTTCAGAACGGAGGAAAATTATTCGTCTCCGGCTGCGAGATCGGGTGGGATCTTGACCGTCCGACCACGCCCACTGCGGCGGACCGGGATTTCTTCAACAATTATCTGAAGATGAAATATATCGCCGATGCTCCGAACAATCTCAAGCAGACCACCTATCAGGCAGAGGTGCTTGCGTCGAATCCGTTCAGCGGTGTTCCGCTTCTTGCGTTCGACAACGGCACGCACGGTTCCATCGATGTTCAATGGCCCGATGTGGTCAAACCGAATGCAGGCGGACTGGCGTTCGCCAAATATACGGGACTGGATACCGCGGCAGGTGTGAGCGGCGTGTATTTTGAGGGAATATTCCCTTCCGGAACGGCGGCGGGGAAATTGGTCGCGCTGGCGTTTCCGTTCGAGACGATCTATACGCAGTCTGTTCGGGACCAGCTGATGGGCAAGATCCTGATGTTCTTCAATTTCACGACGGATGTGCGGAAGGAAAGACCGCTTCCGCAGGAATATCATCTGGCCCAGAACTATCCTAATCCGTTCAATCCCACCACAATGATCGAATTCACTATTCCCGTCGCAGGAGCAGTATCGCTGAAGATCTATGACATCGCAGGAAGGGAAGCGGCGACGCTGATCGATGCCGATCTGCCGGCGGGAGAGTATCGTTCATCGTTCAATGCCTCCCGTTATTCCAGCGGAACATATTTCTATCATCTTCGGTCTGGATCGTTCTCGTCCGTGAAGAAAATGCTGCTGGTAAAATAAAGACAAGAAAGCGGCTGACAGATTGAATGGCAAACGATCTCGAATATTTTTATCTGCGGCATGAAGAACCTGTACAGAGCGCATTGTTGGCGCCCGATCTTTACCGCAAAGGTGTCATACCAATCAACACACGAATAAAATCCCCGTAGGTGCGGACTCCTGTCCGCACCGCCTTTACGCACCGTCTTTACGCACCGTCTTTACGCACCGTCTTTACGCACCGTCTTTACGCACCGCCTTTCCGCACCGCCTTTACACACCGCCTTTACACACCGTCTTTACGCACCGTCTTTACGCACCGTCTTTACGCACCATCTTTACACACCGCCTTTACACACCATCTTTACACACCGCCTTTACACACCATCTTTACGCACCATCTTTACGCACCGCCTTTACACACCGCCTTTACACACCGCCTTTACACACCGCCTTTACACACCGCCTTTCCGCAATGTTCTTTCTGTCAATGTTAATCTGTTGATCCCGGCCCCCGTCTTTTCAGACACCAAGATAATTCTATTGAATTTCCAGGTGTGCATATTGCAACTGCAGTTTTATAGCATGTAAATTGCAGACGTAGTCCGTGGTACGGTTTTTTGATGGTTTGATTGAATTAGAAAAATTATTATGAAGTATAAACAAAATAGTCAGTATAGGCTCCCATATTTTAACTATGCTAGCAGTGCACTATATTTTGTCACTGTTTGCTGTCATAATCGGAATTGTCATTTTGGTGTCGTTGAGGACGGTGCGGTGGTAAAATCGTGGATTGGTGAGATCGCAGAATCGTGTTTAAACAATATTCCTAAGAGCTCCTCATACGCTTCTTTGGATTCATTTGTTATTATGCCGGATCATATTCATGTCATCATCGGGATTGACAATCCCGATGAGAAAGTCGATATCCCAGAGAAAATATTCTCACCTCGGAAAAGATCCCTGTCAATTGTGGTTCGAAACTTTAAGGCTGCCGTTTCGATATTCGCCGGGAGAATTGATCCTTCATTAACGATATGGCAATCAAGATTTTACGATAGGATTATTCGAAACGAAAGAGAATTGAATTCAATTAGAAAATATATTGAAGACAACCCAATGGCTTGGTCGAGAAAACATCAAGGAGGTTAAATAATATGAGGGATTTGATTAAAAAACGGGACGGTCAGGAGACCGTCCTTTCAATATATTTAGGATTGAATGATTACATCGAAGTATGATGTTTTAAAATCCATTCTTTGTGTTTTTGTGTTCCTATGTGTTTTAGCTCGTTACCGCACATCATACCGTAAGAACCGCACGAACGCCCCCGCAAACGCCGCAAGGGAGAATATTCCCAGCAGACCGAAATCGACGATCGCCGGTGTTACCGCATCTCTGTAAGTATGGACCGGATGCTCGAATCTCGGCATATCGGATGTATCGAGCACCCCTTTTTCCCGTCCCGTATCGATCTTCACGCCGGTATCGGAATCCATCGTAATGCGGATCCCGCCGATGCCGCCGTTCTCTTTCTGTTTCCTGTCTTTATACGATGTGAAGACGGGACGATATGTATTCAGCGCATCTTCATACCGCGATTTCAGCGAAATATCGGTCCCGGCCAGATTCATCGCCGCCAGCTGGAATGCGGATGCAGGGGAGAGACGGGAGAGCATAAATGCGAATCGCTCCTGTTCCGCTTTCTTGTTCCGCAGATCCTCGTTCACCGTTGCGGCGAACTCATCGATATCCTTCTGCACATCCTTCCGGTCCTTATCATCTTCCTCCATCCACTGCCACATGTTCGCTTCGCGGAAGGCTTCCCGTTCCTCTTTGCTCATCCCTGCTGCGGGTGCGTTCCGCTGTTTCCATTTTTCCTGCATCACGTTCTCATAGCTGGTCCAGCGTTCTTTGGAGAATGCTTCCCGTTGTCCTTCGATCTCTGCTACCGTGGGAACGGTGATGATCTGTCCGGCGATCGTGGCACCGGCGCGGGGGACGATGAAGACAAGACAGACCCAGATGACGAGCGAGAAGAGGAATGAGACCGATGAACGCTTCGTCATAGTGGAAAGCAGGATGCCGAGCGAGATGAAGAATGTCAGATAGAAGAGCGCAGCGCCGAAAAGCGTCACCAGTTTCAGCCAATGGTCCGCGGTCATCGGAACATTCCACACCAGCAGGAGCAGCAGCGACAGCAGCATCGGGATCAGCAGCGGCGTCACCAGTCCGAGCCACGATCCGATGAATTTTCCGAGGATATAGCGTGTGCGCGGGACGGCATTGCTGAAGATCAGCTGCAGTGTTCCCCGCTCCGCTTCACCGTTGACGGAGTCGTAGGTGAAGAGGATCGCGAGAAGCGAGAAGACCACCGTGACGATGAATGCAAAATCGACGAACCGGAAGACCGCATAGATCGGATCGTCCGAGTACGTGCTGTGGATCAGCTTGATGCCGTTGAAGCTGTTCACGCCGGAGATCCTGCCGATGTCGTTGTTCACTCCGGAGACGAAGATCTGCATCGGATCCGGCTTGCGGAGGATCTTGTTGTTCAGTCCCATCCATCCCCGCGCTTCGCGCATCTCCTGCGCCACCAGCTGTGTCGTCGTTTCATATTGACGCATCGCATTGTTGTATTGGTTGATGCCGACGACCACGCTCAGCAGCAGAAGCAGGGAGACAACAGCGAATGTCAGCGAGAATTTCGGACTGAAGAAGATATTCTTCAATTCATGAGTGATAAGTATTGAGATCATCGGTTTTTTCCTTTTGTTAATGCTCGGAGATGAATAATGCTGTTGCTGTCCTCTGAATGTTGTTCTTATTCCGTATCCGTGAAGATCCATTCTTTCCGTCGGATCCGTGTTCTATTATCGAACATCATATCTCTTAAATGCCGAGAATGCTCCGGCAAAGAAGAGAAGATTGAACGCGGCTAGCACCCCCGCATATCCGGTATAATACCCCAAGCCGGAAGAGACCGGCGGCGCAGTGAAACTGAACTGCGGCATCTCGCCGATATTGATCGGCTTTGGTTTTTCCGCATTGTCATCGGACGTCATCCGGAAGACCATGGAGAAACCGCCGGTGTTCATTCCGGTCTTTTCCTTCATGAATTTGGCATATTCCTGCTGATAACTCTTCGCCTGCGCAAGATATTCCTGCTCCAGCCGGAGCGATGTGCCGGTGATCTCCGAGGCCGCCAGCGTGAACAATGCGGAAGGGGAGATCCCGGAAATGAATTGCGCCAGCTGCTGCTGTTCCGCCTGACGGTTCTTCCGATCCTCATTCAACCGCGCCGCCAGTTCGTTGAATTTTTTCTCCCGCTCGTCGGCAAGATTCTGCATGAATTTGTTGAATGCCCCCATCACTTCCTGCATATTCTCCGATTTCGGCGGGACGAACGAATTCATCTTCGTCCGGTCCTCATTCCAGACCTGGGACATGAACCGGCTCTTCTGGGAATTGATCTCGTCCAGACTCGGCACTTTGACGAACAGATCCGCACTCACGACAGAAAGACGCGGAACGATCATTACCATCATGATCCACAACGACAGCAGCACAAGGAATGAGGTGGAGGATTTCTCCGTCTTCGCCGAGACGAACAGCGCCAGCGACAAAAAGACACCGATGGATAATAATCCCGCCGCGATGATCAATGTGAGTTTCATCCATTCCTCAGCGCTCAATGAGATATTAAAGAGGGGAAGGAACAGAACGCCGATCAGGATCGGCAGCAATAACGGGACTGCCAATGCAAGGAACGATCCGACGAATTTTGCCGTCGTATAATATGCTCTGGGAACGGCATTGGAAAAGGTGAGACGGAGCGTTCCGCGTTCCTTTTCGCCGTTGATAAGATCGTACCCGAATAGGATCGCGAAAAGGGAGAGGACGATGGAGAAGATGAAATCCAGGTCCAGAAAACGGAACATCGCAAAGATCGGATCGTCGCCGTACCGGCTGTCCTCGCTCTGCAGTTCCCCGCGTCCGCGGACCTCGATCGTCCTGCCGATGTCGTTCGACACTCCGCTGACGAGCGTTGCCAATGGCTGCGGCGGCAGGAAGATCTTGAATCCCTGCACGCGCATCCAGTCCGTGATCCCTTCATACTGGCGCACATTCGAGGACTTCGATGCCTCATACTGCGACTGCGCCACCTGATAATTCCGCACGCCGATATAGAACGAGAGCAGGATCAGCATAGAACAGATGGTGAAGGTAACCGCAAACTTCGTCGATCCGATGATGTCCTTCAATTCTTTTTCAATTATAAGTTTTAGCATAGTAGTATTGTCGAAAGGTTGTTGAGGATTGTCATTGCCGCTCACACTGGAGCCCAGTATCAATCATCCAGAATCCAGTATCCAGAGACCAGTATCTTTATTTAATATTTATTGAACGAAAAACTACTCACTCACTCCCGCCATATAATTCATATACAGCTTCTCCAGATCCTCGCCCGAGAGTTCCGATCGCTTCTTCTGCATCACAAGATTTCCCTGACGCATAATGCCGATGGTGTCGGCCGATTCCTTTGCACGGAAGATATCATGTGTGGACATGAGGATCGCCTTCCCCTCGCTGCGGAGCGATTCAAGCAGCTGCATGAATTCGAATCCCGATTTCGGATCGAGTCCGGAGGTCGGCTCATCCAGCAGGATCGCCGGTGCATCCTTCAGGATGGCGATGGCAATACCGCATTTCTGGCGCATTCCTTTGGAAAATCCCTTCAATTTCTTGTTGTGCGCCTCTTCCTGCAGTCCTACGCGGAGCAGCACATTCCGGTAATCATCCTTCGTGCAGTTCGTTTTCCCGCCGAGGCGGACGAAGTAATCCAGGTTCTGGATCGCAGTGAAATTCGTATAGAGCATCACATTCTCTGACACGAACGCCACATGTTTCTTCGCTTTCAGAGGTTCGGTGTGCGTCGGTATCCCTGCAATGCGCGCTTCGCCGGAGGTTGGCTCCAGAAAATTGAGGAACATGTTGATAGTGGTCGTCTTTCCGGCGCCGTTTCCGCCGAGCATCGCGAAGATCTCCCCGGGTCGGACCGAGAACGAAACATTGTTGACGGCAAGAGCACCGTCCTCATACCGCTTGGTCAGATCGACCGCTTCGAGCAGTGGTTCATGTTCCATAGTAGTTTCTCCTTTGTGTCTTTGTCCGCCATAGGTCGAAGAATCGACTCTTCGAGCGGACTTTGTGTGAAAATACACTTACCGTTTCGACAATACTTATTTGTGTTTATTCGTGTGATTCGTGGATAGCTTTTCTTCACGGATGAAAATGATGCTCTTCTTTGTGTCTTTGTCCGCCATAGGCGGACTTTGTGTGAGACAACTATTATCGTTTCGACAGTTTAATTCCGTACCAGACGATCC
Source organism: Synechococcus sp. UW140 (assembly GCA_943364975.1). Taxonomy (GTDB): domain Bacteria; phylum Bacteroidota; class Ignavibacteria; order UBA10030; family UBA8401; genus UBA8401. Next base: position 2,432 of record CALRIY020000104.1, on the reverse strand, counting down.
CCGCAGCAACACCAAGGATCAGCAGCACTACGATCATCGTTCCGAGCACATTCGTCTCCGCCTGGATCTCCGCAGTGATCGTCTTATCCTCCCCGTTGATCGGCTGATTATCCGAAAGGGCGGTGGTGCGGAGACGGATCTCGTAGCGTCCGGTGGAGATATCCTTCGGCGGCGTGAACTCGAGCGTGATCCGTTTCTCTTCCGAAATATCCAGGGACTGGATCACCATCGGATCGATCTTCTTCGACCAGTTCAGCGGAACATCCGCTTCGATCTTCAGATTGTCCAGCCGGCGGGTCCCTTCATTGATCAGTTCGATGGAGAGCGAGACACTTCCGTCCGGCTTGATGGAATGGAAGAGCTGCTGCGCGCGGACGAGCAAACGTCCTTTACCGCGCGGGACCAGTTCCAGTTTCACATAACCGATCTGCAGTTTCTCGATCTCTTCCTGCGTCCAAGTCCGCGACGTGACATTCTTGAATTCATCCATCCTGTCCCGCGGTATCACCAGCACGAAGAAGGGGATCGGTTTGTCCATTTGGATCTCCGATGTCGGCCGGTCGGGGAGGGAAACATCGAGCGCCGCACGGCGGGTATTCGCATTCTCGAGGAATTTGAATTGACTCAGCCGCGCCTGCGTTTGCGGATCCTTGAAATACCGGTTCAACTGCTGGGGAAGGTTCACCACTTCTAGCGCGAAGGTATTGGAGGTACCGCTGAAGAGTTCCAGGGTGAGATCATACGTGGCGGTCTTTCCGAGTTCTGCTTCCTGAGAGAACTGCTGGGACTGGACGATCACTTTATTCTGCGATGCGTCCTTCTGGAGGAAGATCTTCATCGTTCTGGATGAGCCGTTCCCGTAGATCAGATTCACCACCACCGCATCAAGGTCCTGCAGCAGGATGAAATCCAGATCGTGCGGCTTGCCGAAACGAAGTTCGTCGATCTTCGCTTCGTACGGCTGACTGATGATGGAATTGTCGGTGTTCGCAATGGAGACATAGATATTTGGGATCACATCCGGTTGCAGCGAACGGAAGAGCTGGTCTTCCATCTTTACCAGCTTCTGAAATTCCGCATTCCCTCCCGATGTATTGATCAAGGTGATGCGGACATGCTTTTTCCCGTCCCGCGTTTGATATTTCACTGCCTTTTCCACCGAAATGAACTGTCCTTCGAACAGGACGGCAAGCAGCGACTGCTGGTAGTTTACTTCTGCATCGGAATAGGAGACCCGGGCTCGGTCAAGTTCTGCCTGCGACAGCAGACCTTTCTTGTGAAGATCCTGCTGACGCTCAAACTCCTTCCGGCTGAACTCGTACGCCTCCTTGGCACGCTTCAATCCGAGCAGACGGTATTTGTCATCACGCTGATTGAAATACGGATTTCCTTGAGCCGTTGCGGATTCGCTTCCGGAAAGAAGAAGGGTGAATAAAAATATAATGCTGACGAGATACTTCATAATTTTTTCAGATATACGTTCATTCTTCGATGGATGGAATGATCCTAGGATCATTTCCGCATGATCATTCTTCCCATCGGCTTCGGTTTGCTGAATGACTCCTTGGAATTCTTCCCGTCCCGCGAGAACTCGATCGTCACTTTGTCCCCCGCATTCAGCTCGGTGTATGCTTCGTCGAACTCCTCGGCGGAGGAGACCTTCGCTCCATTGATGGAGAGGATCACATCATTCTCTTTTGGAAGGAAGGAGGTGAAATTCTTTTCGGCGTTCGGCAGAGTCCCTTTGACCACCGCGTTCTTTCCCTTCGAGGTGATGATCAGTCCAAGCGCGGGAAGGACCTTGTCCCCGTCATTGCCGTCCATTGTGATCACCATTTGTCCGTGACCTTCCTTGTTCAATTCTTCCGGACTTTTCTTGGTGAACTTGGCGATCATCAGATTCTCCCCCCGTTTGAGTCCGATTTTGAATTCCTCCCCGGCCTTGGCTCCGTCATATTGTTCACGCAGATCCTTGATGGACTTCACTTTCTTCCCGTTCGCCATCAGGATGAGATCATCCTTCATGATGTCCGAACTCTGTTTTTCGTTATTCCCGAGGATGATGTCTACGGTCAGTTTCTCTTCCTTCGAGGTGATCACTGCGCCAAGTTCGCGGATGATGACGGCGTCATCCATGTTGAATTGACGCATTACCCGTTTCGGTTCCTGCGACGGGAGGCAGTGTGCGCTGTGTGCAGCGATGATCGTAACGAGCAGTGCGGCGAAGATCTGTTTCATGCGTTCTCCTTCTGTTTGTTTCTGGTTGGATCAGTATGATTGATGTGCTGTTTGACGGTCAATCTACATCCGCAGTTGCGCGAATCATAGTTAAAGAGTGTTACGGAGTGTTAAAAAATGTTAAACGGCGGGATTTTTAATCCGCAGATCATTAGATTGGTGTCATGAAACGGGGCTCAAAACATATCGGCATC
>CALRIY020000103.1:0-13342 GCA_943364975.1 Synechococcus sp. UW140 | reverse complement strand
ATTCCATGAAGCACAGCTGCTGTTATCCACTCCGAAGGAGATCGGCTCTTTCGCCGGTGAGTATTCCGAACCGACACTCTCCCATCTTCAGCAGGATCATGCGAACCTGCAGGCAGAAGGTCATAACAGACATTCGGTGTTCGTGGAATCCCGATTCCGATGGACGAATTCCGTATATAAAAAGAGTGTTAAAAGGACAATCCGACGCCATCAGAACACGGTCCACGATTCCATTGACGCTGTCCTGACACACCGGATCTGGGGTTTTGTCATTTTCTTTGCATTGATGGCAATGATGTTCCAGACCATCTTCACCTGGGCAAATTATCCCATGGAACTGATCGGCGCAGCATTTGAATATCTCGCTTCCTCCGTTTCATTGATCATTCCCGAAGGGGATCTGCAAAGCCTGATCGCAAACGGGATCATCGGCGGTGTCGGTGCGGTGGTGACGTTCCTTCCCCAGATCCTCTTTCTCTTTCTCTTCCTCGGTCTGCTCGAAGATACGGGATATATGGCACGCGCGGCGTTCATCATGGACCGGGTGATGAGTAAAGTGGGACTGCATGGAAAATCATTCATCCCGTTATTATCATCATTCGCCTGTGCGATCCCCGGAATCATGGCGACCAGAACGATCGAGAATCCGCGGGACAGACTCGTCACGATCCTCGTCGCACCATTGATGAGCTGCAGTGCACGGCTGCCGGTCTTTTCACTGCTCATCGCTTCGTTCATACCGAATATTCTGCTGTTTGGATTCATCAGTCTGCCTGCTGTCGTTTTGATCTCGATGTATCTGCTTGGATTGGCAGCGGCGTTACTGACGGCACGGATATTAAAGAGCACGATCCTTAAAGGACCGAAGCCGGTCTTCATCATGGAACTTCCTCCGTACCGCATCCCGACATTGAAAAATACGGTCATCCATATGTGGGAAAGATCGGTGTTGTTCCTGAAGAATGCGGGAACGATCATTCTTGGAGTTTCGATCATCCTATGGTTCCTTGCAACGTATCCAAAATTGGAAGAAGGAACTTCTTCTGAAAAACTTGCTCACAGTTTTGTGGGACGGGCAGGTCACATGATCGAGCCGGTGCTGAAGCCCTTAGGATTCGACTGGAAGATCGGGATCGGTATCATCAGTTCCCTACTGCAGCGAGAGGTCTTCGTTGGGACACTCGGCACGATATATAATATAGAGCATGCCGATGAGGAGACTGCAACACTGCGTCAACAGATGCAGAAAGATAAGGATCCGGTCACGGGCGAACCGACGTTCACTTTGCTTACTGCTCTCTGCATCATGGTCTATTATGTCCTGGCAATGCAATGTCTTTCCACTGTCGCCGTCGTCCGACGGGAGACCAACGGCTGGAAATGGCCGGCGATTCAATTTGCTTATATGACGATCCTGGCATATCTCGGAACGTTCTTCACTTATCGGGTAGGATTATGGATCTTATCATAAAACATTGGCAGGAGATCCTCTCCCTCGGAATCGTGGCGGTTACCGCAATCCTTATGACGTTGAAATTCGTTGCGAAACGAAAAGTGAAAGAAGATTGCGCACACTGCGCTCTCGTTCAGCCTCAGCATAGCGGGAAACAACATACAAAGAAACAGTAATATCTATTTTTTTTGCAACTAAATAGGACCAATTGAGGCCAAGATATAATTCTAATATCCTTACGATTTTCACCGGAGCTTTGTTTTTTAGACAGAATTGGAATTTTCGTGACAGATTACCGATACGCGGATGAACGATCGGCGAAGATGGGATCGATGGAATGAAAGGATCATGTAATCGCTATGACTTTCCGCATCAAACCGGCTTTTGTTTCACTCAACACTCATTCAATACTATGTTAAACAATCTATATCAGGATCTACTATGAAAAAAGCTCTGACTATCATTCTTGCATTCATCTGTTTCCCGACAGGTCAAACGGCGCTCGCCAACGAACGGCGTTTTGGTTATACCTATGAATCTTCCGTTCTCCCGCCGGGCGCACGAGAGATCGAATTGTGGAATACCGACAGACGCGGACGTGAGTACTTCTATCATCGCCTTGATCAACGGATCGAATATGAATTCGGCGTATCGGACAATTTGATGGCGGCATTTTATCTGAATACTACATCGAGAACAAAAGACAGCAATGAGGAGTTACCCGGCGGCGGCAAATCCTCATCCATCGCCGTGAGTATCTCCAACGAATGGAAATATAAAGTTATGGATAGAGTGGCGGATGCATTCGGGCTCTCGCTATACGGTGAAGGGACCATCGGCACAGACAAATTCGAGCTTGAATCAAAAATCATCGTTGATAAACAAATTCAGCAATTCCTTTTCGCCGCCGATATCACCGGGGAAATCGAGTCCTCTTCAGATATCAGCAACGGCACAGAGATCATAACCAAAGAATTGAAACTGAAACCGGGATTTGGACTGGCGTATGTCCATGATCAGGGATTCGGCGCAGGTCTTGAGGTAAGGAATGATAACATTTTTGTTTCCGGCACATTGAAACACTCTTCCCTTTTTGCCGGTCCGACCGTATCATATTCCACAGAAGAGATCTGGTTCACATTGACGGTCCTTCCGCAGATCTACAGTTTTAAGGGAGGCACGACCGTCGCCAAGGATCTTGATCTCGGAGAATTCGAAAAGATACAAACACGATTATTACTCTCATTCCATTTCTGATATGAAGGCATTTCTTCCGTTCTATTTTTCAATCATCAGCATCCTTGCAGGATGTTCCGCTTCTCTTCCTGAACCAACAGAGTCAGATCTGGAACAGCTGCAAAGATATGATCCACAATTGAGTATTCAATCCCTTCGGCAGTCCAGAACATTATACATTCAGAAATGTTCAGGATGCCATAGTCTTTACCTGCCGGAACGGTATTCAGTCACCGAATGGCGGGGAATTATGAGAACAATGGGACCAAAAGCAAAGTTGAACTCAAATGAAGATGAGAAAATTCTGAAATACGTAACACTCTATTCTGTGTTGAAATACCGCAATTTCAGCGATTCCAGTCAGAACAAAGTTGGCATGGAATTGGAGACTAAATAGTCAGTTGCATGTTGAATTGTTATACACACAGAGAGCCACTGAAAAATGAATAAAAACAAACATTTTATCCTGCTTGCATTGATGAGCCTAAACCTTTTCGCAGGAACGATTAAAGGGAAAGTTACATTAGGAAAAGATGAAGCAGAAATGCCCGGTGTTGTGGTGCATTTATTGGACAAAAAAGTCCGTTTTACCACAGATGCGAATGGCAGTTTTATTATTCCCAATATCGAGAAGGGTTTTTACAGAATTGAATTCTCGCAATTAGGATATAAAAAGGGATATTTGAACAATATTGAGGTGACCGACGAAGGTATTACGGAAGTGTCGATCAACCTGATTGAATCACCTTTCCAGCTTAACGAGGTGGTAGTGACCGGATCACTGAACAAGCATCTCTTAAAAGACTCACCCGTGATCACAGAGGTAATCAGCCGGAAGGATATTGAGAAGACCGGCAGTTCGGATCTTTCCGAAGTGATCAAAGCGCAAACCGGTGTTGAACTCGGGACAAGTATCGGACAGACTCAGAATGTACGGCTGCAGGGATTGAACAAGAACCAGGTCTTGGTGCTGGTGGATGGCGAACGGGTAACGGGGAGAGTCGATGATGCGGTCGATCTCGGACAGATACCGGTGAACATGATCGAGAAGATCGAAGTCGTCAAAGGTCCTCTCTCCTCCACATACGGATCGGACGCGCTCGGCGGTGTCGTGAATATCATCACAAAGAATCCCAGGAATGCGCATCAGTTCAATCTGTCAGTCGACGGCGGATCGAACGGGAAACAGGATTTTGAAATCTCCGGAGCACAAACATTCAGCGGCATCTTTGCGGAAGAGAACGATCTCTCCTTCTTTGTGAATGCCGGTCTGAACAAATACTTCGGAGTGAGTCATTACGACACGTCCAATAGTTTCGACGGCATCCCGGAATACGACCGCCGCAACCTCGATATGAAGATAGGATTCTCGGACCACAAGAAACTGCAGGTCGATCTGAAACTGGGGTATTATAAAGACTATATGATCTGGCAGGCAAGTAAGATCGATTTCTATCAGGCCCAGACTAAAGCGACCAATGAGAAGAATACCGTCTCAACGGCGCTGAATTATACATTCGATGAAGAATCGAACCTGAAACTTTCCGCCCATTTTTCGCAGAACGATCACGGCTCAGTGAAGATCGCCAATACAAAACTGGAATCCGACTACAACCTTTCAGTCGAAGAGCTGCAGACCTATCGGGGACAATATACGATGACGCCGTACACATCCAGCGTGCTGACCCTGGGTGTCGAACGGAATATTGAAGGATCAAAATCGGGCCGATTGAAATCCGGTGCCCGTACGATCATCAATGATGTCGGGTATCTTGAGGATGAATGGTCCTTCTTAAATTATACCCTCTCATTCGGCGGCCGCTATTCCGATAATTCTGTCTTCGGCGGATTCTTTGCGCCCCGCGTCAGTCTTCGGTATAAGGCGAACGAGAAGCTGACGTTCCGCGGATCATACGGCCGCGGATACCGGGCCCCGAGTTTCATTGAACTGTTCTTTGATTTCAACCACTCCGGACTAAGCTATATCGTTGAGGGGGACAACACCCTTCAGCCGGAGACGTCGCACGGATTCAATCTCGGAATCGATTATGCGCGGGATGACCTGATCTGGTTCCGGGCGAACTTCTATTACAACCTCGTCTCGAACCTGATCGAGGATTATATCAAACATAATGCAACATCAGCAGAACCGATCACGATATTCTCCTACAAGAATATCGCTGAAGCAGTGACCAGCGGCGTGGATGTGGATGTCGACATGGCACCGTTCAAATACTGTGCACTCTCCGTGGGGTACAATTATACATACGCTGTGGACGGAAACGGGATCGAACTGCCGTTCCGCACACCACATTCGGTCACTCTCAAGACATCATACGAGAATCATGAGAACGGTACGATGGTCTCCATCCGGGGACGCTGGTATGACAAAAAGATCGTGAATGACCGACGTCAAAACAATAACACGTTAACAGGTCAGGTACTCGAATCTATTGTCGTTTCCCCGTCGTATCAGGTCTTCGATCTTAAAGCAACACAAACACTCATCGACAATCTGACATTGTCCGCGGGTGTGAATAACATCCTCTCCAAAGTTGTTTTCCCTTACGGGAACATCAAAGGGAGGGAATATTTCGCCGGTCTACGTTATCAAATCCAATAATCAACTACAAAGGAAAACTACCATGAAACAGATCTTAATTTTCATCAGTCTCATCAGCATCCTGATTGTGGGATGCGAAAAGGACGATGCCGCCGTAACTCCCACACAGACGACGAGCAACGTTTTCACTTCCGGAAATATCAAAACCAAAGCGGTCTATTTCAGCTTCGCCGCAAAAGATTCCGTTGCATCAACCGCTGCATGGGATCTTAAACTGACCACCCTCTATGCACCGGATGATTCGCTCCGTCAGTTCCCCTTCCCCGGTATTGCTTTGAATCCTGCCGGCGTCGTCGCTGGCGCAATCGTGGACGGAACACCATTCGCATCGGTCAATCAAACAACCGTTACAGGATTGAAGAAAGATATCGTCGACACGGTAAAAGTGGACAGCACTCGGAACATCAAAAGCATCCCGCTGTATTACAGCTTTGCACGGAGGGAAACAACTACAGCCACCGGAAACTGGGATGTGAAACTGACCGTCAATGCATTCAATGAACCGATCATGATCCTGAATAAAGAGAAGGGTGTTACGGCAAAAGTTTTGGACGGAACAGATTACGCAACCTTAAAAGCAGCGACTGTGACGGATCTTCAGACCGATATCAATGACACTACGCTGGCGATCGGCAACAAATGTTTCCTGTATGCCGGTCCCCCAACGCACCGATTGAATCCTGTTGCGAACAGAACATTCGTTATCCGCAGCGCCGACGGAACCCGTACAAAAGCGAAGATGCTGAGTTATTACAATGCAGCGGGCACTTCCGGATATTTCAAATTTGAATACACCGCACCGGAGTATTATTCCATCGGTACCGGCATCCTGAAATATGCCGGACCGCCGACCCACAAACTGAACCCCATCACCGACCGGACCTTCGTCGTGAACACCGCCACCGGTGCACGGGCGAAGTTCAAAATGCTTACCTATTACAATGAAGCAGGTGCATCAGGCTTTATGAAATTCGAATATGAAGTGAAATAACTCTTCACACAACTGCACGGCCGTATCATTGAAGGATGGTACGGCCGTGTTTATTTTCTGAACTCCTGCTCCATTCTTATTGTTCTATTTTGTACATTGTATTATCAGCATTCTAAACAACAGAGAAAGAACCGCATGGAACCCACAATCAAGACCACTCCCGAAATCACCAAAGAACGAATCTATGCCGCATTGAAGGATGTGTATGATCCGGAGATCCCGGTGAGCATCGTCGATCTCGGCCTGGTCTATGACGTGAAGATCATCGATGACTGGGTGGGGGTCAAAATGACTTTAACATCACAGGGCTGCGGCCTGTCAACACAGATCGCCAACAATGTGCGCGAGCGCGTTGCAGCGCTGGAAGGAGTCGCCGATGCTGATGTGCGGATCGTCTGGCAGCCTGCGTGGAATCCCTCGATGATGAGCGATGAAGCCAAGAAAAAAGTCCATTTTGCCGGATGAGCAACTCCGCATCACAACAATGAGGCATTTCGCACAACGGCGGAGTGCCTTTTTTATTTACGGACGAAAACTGAGGAGTCCCGGATGAATGACCATACAACAACACCGATCGTCCCGTTAGGTACCGCCGTCGAATACTCCCCTCACTCGATCGTGAGCAGAGTGATCCTGAAAAAAACGAACGGTCAAGTGACACTCTTTGCATTCGATGCCGGAGAAGAATTGAGCGAACATACAACGCCGTACGATGCCATTATTTCGGTGACGGACGGAACTGCTGATGTCACCATCGGCGGAACTCCATACCGGGTCAAATCCGGGGAAGCGATCATCCTGCCTGCCAACATTCCGCATGCAGTGAAAGCGGCGGATCAGTTCAAAATGATGCTGACTATGATAAAATAATTCTCCGGCTGTAACGTCATCACTTTCTCCACTTATTATATTGGGAATGAATCATGCATATTAAAGCAATCATCTTTGGAGCGTCAGGAATGGTCGGTGAAGGGGTCCTCCACACCGTGCTGAACGATCCCAGGGTCGAATCGGTGCTGGTGATCGGACGAAGACCGTGCGGAATGCAGCATGAAAAAATGAGGGAACTGCTCCACAATAACTTTTTCGATCTCTCGGCGATCGAGTCACAGCTCTCGGGGTATTCCGCCTGCTACTTTTGCCTCGGCACGACTTCGCTCAAAAAGAGCGAAGCGGAATATACGCGGACGACATATGACCTGACCATGCATGCTGCACAGACATTGTCACGATTGAATCCCGCAATGACGTTTTGCTATGTCTCCGGTCAGGGAACAGACAGTACCGAGAAGGGACGTCAGATGTGGGCCCGAGTCAAAGGAAAGACGGAAAATGATCTCATGAAGCTTCCGTTCGGAGCAGTGTATCTGTTCCGTCCAGGATTCATCAAACCGATCAAGGAGATGAAGCACACACTTTCCTTTGCAAAACCGCTCTCTGTCCTCTATCCCTTCTTTAAAACACTCTTCCCTGCGTACGGCACAACACTGGAAAATGTCGGACATGCCATGATCAATGTAACATTGAAAGGATATCCGAAACATCATCTTGAGAACAAGGATATCGATACTGCAGCATTGGAGTCGGGCAAATAATATGGCAATGATCTTTGAGACAGAACATTTTATCGTCGATGCCGTCGATGCACCGCTCGTGACCAGAAGGGACGGCGGACATATATCCATCATTCCGAAAGTGCGGGTGCGGGATAGAACAAATCTCCAGCCGAAACAGGCAATTGAATTGATGCGATTGACAATGCTTGCCGGAGAAGCGATGGCCGTCGGGTTGAATCTTCGCGGCATCGATATCGGCAGGATCAATTATCAGGATAACGGGAACTGGGGTGTATTCACCAGTGAAGGACCGTTCCTGCATATACATCTTTACGGCAGGGCAAAAAGCGCTGTGATCCAAAAATATGGGGAGGCTTGCAAATTTCCGTTTCGTGAGACCGGTTTCTATGACAAGTTTGAACCATTGAACAGCGGTGATATCGAAGAGATACGGAATCAGATCGTCATCTTATCGGCCCTGGAAAAATATTCATTTGCGGCTTGGGGATTGTAGCATCGAGGACACAAAAAAACATATCGGTAGCATCGGAAAAAGCGGGCTCCATCCCAGAAATAAAAATAAAGAACGGTATGATTTCCCGGTTCTTCTCTCTTTGTATCCGGAACTGAAGCGGTTTGTGATGGTGAACAAGCGGAAACAGGAATCGATCGATTTCGCGGATCCCGAAGCGGTCCGCACGCTCAACAAGGTCCTTCTGCTGCATCATTACGGTATCACCTTTTGGCAGATCCCGAAGAACTATCTTTGTCCGCCGATTCCCGGACGAGCCGATCACATACATCATGCAGCCGATCTTTTGTCAGCAGTGAATCATGGTATCATTCCGCTCGGCCCGAACATCTCCGTGCTCGATATCGGAACCGGTGCTAGCTGTATCTATCCGCTCATCGGCAATAGGGAATACGGCTGGCGATTCATTGCTTCGGAGATCGATTCTGTTTCGCTCCGCTCTTCACGTGAAATTCTCACAAAGAATTCAATTCCGGACAAAGTTATCGATATTCGTGAACAGCATGATCCCGGAAAGATCTTTCATGGGATCATCCGTTCCGATGAACGATACGATCTGACCATTTGCAATCCTCCGTTCCACAGTACAATGGAGCAAGCGCAGGCTGGGACACGCAGGAAGTGGAAGAATCTCGGTCTCTCCAAAGAACGGTCCGGCGTCCTGAATTTCGGAGGGCAATCGAACGAATTGATTTTTCCCGGCGGAGAAGAGCAGTTCCTCACTCTGATGGCTGCGGAAAGTGTTCACTTTGCCAAGAATGTCCTCTGGTTCACAACGCTGGTCTCAAAACAGTCGCTCCTTCCAAAACTACAAGTGTTGCTGAAACAATCCGGAGCATTGGACGTCAGAATAATATCCATGTCGCAAGGTCAAAAGAAAAGCCGTCTTGCAGTTTGGACCTTTCTGAATGAGTCCGAACAAAATAATTGGGTCTCGGACCGTTGGAAATAAAGCGTACAGCAATTCTGTCCCCCACTTTATAGCCGGGCTAATTATTATGGCAACCTTCATACTCTGGTGCATTTTATTCCTCCTTTGCGCTCCATTGGCGCTCATTGCACTTTTTCTCTACCCGCTCATTTGGATCATATTACTGCCGTTCCGTCTGATCGGTATTGCCGTCGATGGGATCTTCACATTACTCCGATCCATCATCACTTTGCCTGCCAGGATCCTCCAAAGAGGACAATAATGCAGTAAAACTGCATGAAAAGAGGATTCTCCCTTCATTTTACCAAAGTTTAATCCCCTTCCGCAAGGAATTACGGTTTTTTTTGAGCATTTTGTATACATACTGATGCTTTCAAGAGCATTTTCTCCATTCATTTAAGCACGGACAAAAAAAAATCAGAGTCCGTTCTGCATCATACATTTTCATGCCATTCAAATCGCTCCACATCGTCGAACCTATCCTGAAAGCGTTGACTGAAGAAGGATATACTACTCCGACACCGATCCAAGCCAAAGCAATTCCTATCGTCCTGCAGGGGAAAGATCTTCTCGGCTGTGCGCAAACCGGCACGGGAAAGACCGCAGCATTCGCCATTCCGATCCTTCAGCTTCTGAGTGCCGACAAGAAACATGATCAAAAAAGGACGATCAAAAGTCTGATCGTGACACCGACCCGCGAACTTGCGATCCAGATCAATGACAGTTTCAAAGCCTACGGCCGCCATACCGGCCTGGTCTCTACCGTGATCTTCGGCGGTGTAGGACAGCAGCAGCAGACCAATGCCCTTCAGCGCGGAGTCGATATCCTGATCGCAACACCGGGACGACTGCTGGACCTGATGAGTCAAAAGTATGTTTCACTGAAAGATGTCAAATTGTTCGTTCTGGATGAAGCAGACCGCATGCTCGACATGGGATTCATCCACGATGTCAAGAAGATCATTCATGCACTTCCCGAAAAGCGTCAATCGCTCTTCTTTTCGGCGACCATGCCTCCCGATATCATCAAACTCTCAAGTACGATCCTCCATAATCCCGAAAAAGTGACGGTTACGCCGGTCTCTTCGACCGTGGAGATCATCAACCAGCATATGCTCTTTGTGGACAAAGGGAACAAGACCGCATTGCTGCTGCACATTCTGAAGGACCCGAAGATCAAGACAGCATTGGTGTTCACGCGGACGAAGCACGGTGCGGACAAAGTGGTGAAAGCATTATTGAAGAATAACGTCAAAGCAGAAGCGATCCACGGAAACAAAGCGCAGAATGCACGTCAGCGTGCGCTGGCAAATTTCAAAGCGCAGACGACCAGGGTGCTGGTCGCCACTGATATTGCTTCCCGCGGTATCGATGTGGATGATATGGAAAATGTCATCAACTTCGAGATCCCTAATATAGCCGAGACCTATGTCCATCGCATCGGCAGAACCGGCCGCGCAGGTGCTTCGGGAACAGCATATTCATTCTGTGATGCGGAAGAGAAGGAATATCTCCGCGATATTGAGAAACTCATCGGCAAGAAGATCCCTGTCATGAACGACCATCCTTTCCCGTTGAACGATCATAATCCCGTTAAAACGGAAAAGCAACCGGCACAACGGCAGCAGCGTTCATCACAGTCACGCCGGCCCGGACATTCCACACCTCGGCAGCACAGCTCCGGATCTTCCGGTCAACGCGGACATAGTTCAGGAACATCCGGACAGAGATCCCACAGTTCTCATTCATCTTCATCGCGATCACATAGCACTTCTTCCTCAACGAAGCCGCATAGTTCTTCTTCTGCCGGGAAGAGTCACAGTTCCACCTCTGCAGCGAAGTCACACAGTACCGCTGCATCGGCACCGAAAGCGCACAGTACACCGGCCGCGGAGCCGCCGAAGAAAAAAGGCTGGTTCAGCAGGTTCCGATAACACTGTTGTTCATTCATTTCCACTATCCCCTCATTCCGAGACAAAGGAAGAACGATGGCGAATGAAACATTTGAAGCATCATTAGCGAATGGTCCTCATCAACTGCTTGCACAATTCACCGGACGGTGGAGCGGGTTGACGAGGACTTTTTTTGAGCCCGGCATTCTTGCCGATGAATCCCCTTGGGAAGGCACGATCCGGCCGACCCTGAACGGTATGTTCCTTCAACACGATTACAGCGGTTCCATCACCGGAAAACCTCTGCAAGGGACAGCGTTGTACGGTTACAATATTGCAACGGGGCTCTTCGAATCGTGCTGGGTGGACAGTTTCCATAACGGAACATCGATGATGCTGTCGCGAGGACCGGTCCATTCGAAGATCTTCTCGGTGCTTGGGAGTTACGGCGTACCGGACAATTCCCCTCCCTGGGGATGGCGGACCACAATAGAATTGATCGATGATGCAACATTGATGATCACGATGTACAATATTACGCCCGCCGGTGAAGAAGCGAAAGCCGTTGAAACACTGTACCGCCGTTCATGATAATGAGACTTGACTTCCACTAAGCGCTTTTCTACATTAGCCCACAGGTCAGAACCATTCCATTCTAAGGAGGATAAACCATGAAGGTCAAAGATATCTTGAACTCCAAAGGTCGAAAGCTCTTTTCAGTGAATGAACATGCCACCGTGGAAAGTGTCGTTGCGGATCTGGCGGCGAACAAGATCGGATTTCTGATCGTCAAAGACAGTTCGAACGGAGTTGCAGGAGTCATCTCGGAACGCGATATCGTTCACCGGTGCATAAGTGCAAAAAAGGATCCCGCAAAGACCACTGCTAAAGAGATCATGACTCCGCGCGCTCAACTGATCACTGCCGGTGAGGAAAATGAGATCGATGAGGTGATGGTGATGATGACGCAGAAGAAGATCCGCCACTTGCCGGTGTTTCAGGGAACGGATTTGACCGGGTTGATCTCCATCGGGGATGTGATCAAGATCATTCTGGATGACAAGAATGATGAGATCAAAACGCTGATGGATTACGTTTCCCGCTGAGCAGCGGTCATTCTTTACAGCAATCCATCGTCTTTTCGTGCGTTACGGTATGAGAGACCTTCGGACTGAGCATGGGAATACCCAGATTCATTCCGCGAAGGATCAGGATCAACGCCAATGCAATACTGAAGATCGGTACCGCTCTCGAAAACAGAGAGCGGTATTTGATGGAGAGAAGTTTTCCGCTGAAGGAAACAAGGACCAATGCGGGAGCGGTCCCGAGTCCAAAGACGATCATGAACAGCGCACTCTGCCATGCATCGGCAACCACCGCCGCCCCGACCAAAGCCGTATAGACCAGACCGCACGGAAGCAATCCGTTGAGCATTCCCATCACGGCAAGAGTTGTAAACCCCCGTTTTTTCATCTGTTCTGCAAATCGGACCTTCACAAACGTATAAAGATAACGGAGCGGTGAGAACGTATCCAGTTTATTCCTCAAACCAAGAGGAACAGCGACCGTTACCAGAAGAGAGAAACCCAGGATCAACGAAAGGTCCTGCTGAACACTTATCAGGATGTTCTTTCCCGCATATCCCAGCACAGCACCCATCACACCGTAGGTAAATGCCTTCCCCGCATTGTAGACGATCCTTTCGATGAGATACTGTACTCTGTTCTGTGCATTCGACGGTACAGCAAGCACCAGCGGACCGCACATGCCGATGCAATGAAGACTCCCGAATACACCCAATGTCAGCGCGGCTATAAGTTCCATATTAGTATATCACCACAGGCATCTCTGAATAATACTTTCCATCCTCAACATTCCAGGTGATCTTCACTCTCCAGAGTCCGGATGTAAAATCGGACAGCGGAAAGGACTGCGCATGCAGTGAATCCAAACGTACTTCACGGGAAAAGTCTCCCCGCTTGTCGGACGGTCTGAAAAAGAAAATTGTACCGGTATATTTTTCCGGTGATCCGATATCGGGATAGGTCAGATTCAGCGATGAGCCGGACAATTCCATCGTCACCGGTTTTTCCAGCGCATTGGCGCTCTTCACCAGCCGGATATGGTC
>CALRIY020000102.1:0-13689 GCA_943364975.1 Synechococcus sp. UW140 | reverse complement strand
CAAGCCGCGAGGACATTCATTTCCGGCAAATCCTAATTCAGCGCCGCGGATGATTCTTCATCCGGTTCGTTCGGCTCCATCGGCAGCGGAAGTTTTCCGTATCGAATGATCTCGCCGTAGAGGAATTCCTCCATACAGAAACCGGCGATCGGAGCGGCGAATGCTCCGCCGTAACCGACATTCTCCACCATCACGCAGATGGCGATCTTCGGATCGTCGAACGGTGCGAATCCCATGAACCACGCATGCGATTTTCCGTGCGGATTCTGCGCCGTGCCGGTCTTTCCCGCCACTTGAATTCCCGGGACTTTCGCGGCGCGTCCGGTGCCGCCCGGTTCCATCACCACGCGGCGCATCCCTTCGCGCACCAGTTCCCACGTATGTTCCGATAGATTCACCTGACGCTGATCCACTTTCACCGGGTCCCGTTTTTTCGTCTGCTTATTGACGATGCTGTTCACGGTGTGGGGCTGGAAGTATTTTCCTTTATTCGCCAGCATTGCGGCATAATTTGCCATCTGCAGAGGAGTGACGCCGACCTCCCCCTGTCCGATGCCGAGACTGATCAGATATCCCTGCGTCCATTTTCCTTTTCCGTGGATCCGGTCATAATATGCTCGGTCCGGCATCAGTCCGGAATTTTCCTCGGTGATATCCACTTTGGTCTGTTTCCCGAAACCGAACTGTTTTCCCATGTCGCTCCAGTCGTCCAGCCCCACCTTCAGCATCAGTTGATAGAAGAAGACGTTGCATGATTTGTGGATCGCCTCGACCACGGAGACCTTGCCGTGGACATGTTCGCATTTGAAGATCTTGTTGCCGTACCGGAACGAGCCGGCGCATGTCACGGACCAGTTCTCGTCGATGATCTTCTTGTTCAGCGCCACCAGCGCCAGGAGCATCTTGAACGTGGAGCCGGGAGGATAGCGTGTGAGGGTCGCTCTGTTATAGAGCGGTATCCCTTCGTCGTTGTTCAGTGCGCGCCACACTTCGGGGGGTGTCGTTCCGCTCATCAGCGAAAGATCGTAATCCGGTTTGCTGACGAGTGCGATGATGCCGCCGTTCCGCGGATCGATCGCGACCACGGCGCCGCGCTTGTCCGCCAGGAGAGATTCCGCCATCGCCTGCACATCGCCGTCGATCGCCAGATGCAGGTCGTATCCGTCCACCGGCAGAATGTCATGCTTCCCGTTGTCGAAATTCCCGATGATCTGTCCTTTCGCATTCTGCGAGATGAACTCATATCCTTTCTCGCCGCGGAGCATCTGTTCGTACTTCGCTTCGATGCCGCTGCTGCCGATGATGTCGCCCGGCTGATAATCACTCTTCTGTTTCTCCAGCTGTGCATCGGAAATTTCCTTCGCATATCCGAACAGATGGCTGCCGCGCGCTCCGGTGGGGTAGAAGCGTTTGGATTCCATCTGTATCTCCACGCCGTACAGTTTGTCCTTATGTTCTTCCAGCATGGAGAGCTCGGCGAAGGAGATATCGCGTTTGATGCGGGTGGGAATGAAGGCGTTGTACTTCCGTCCGAGTTTGATCTTGTCCAGGATCGATTCTTCGGTCATGGAAAGGATCCGGGAAAGGAGCGGGAGGAATTTCTTGTCGAAGTCGACCGGTGTGAGCATCACGGTGTACGACGGACGGTTATCGACGAGCAGTTTTCCGTTCCGGTCGTACATGTAGCCGCGAATGGCGACCTTCGGCACATTGCGGATGGAATTCTCCTCCGCTTCTTTGCCGTACAATTCCGCATTCACGTACTGCAGCTGGAACAGACGCACGAACAGCAGGAGGAATCCTGCCGCAAGTACTGTTCTGATAACGAACCGCCGGTCGGCGGAACCAAAATCATCGGTCATACGCTGCGCTGCATCAATGGAGTGTGGAGTGGTTCAATGGTTCTGCACATCATCGCAGGTTCGGTCTACGTGCATGGACGAACATCGGGATCGTTGCAACAAAGGTCGTGTAGAGTGACGAGAAGATACCGAACCGAAAGATGGCCGTGAACAATCCGACGTCGCTCCCCTGTGTGAAGATGACAAAATAAATGAGATTATGTGCGATGGATGCGATCCCGACAAAGAGCAGGAACTGATAATTCGCGAGATTGATCTCGATCTTATTCTCGTGGAAGAAATATCCTGCCAGGAATCCTGCAACCGTCTTCGACAGGGCGGAAAGACCGAGGAACTGTCCGCTGATCAGATCCAGCAGCAGTCCCACCGCAAAACCGTACACGGTGGCGGGGATCTGTCCCTGCGTCACCGCAATGTACACGATCCAGATCAGCATCACATCGGGAATGATATTCGCGATGGAGGTGAAACTGACGATCGTCGTTTGGAAGGTGACAAGCAGAAGCGTCAGAAGGATCAGTCGGGCGTGTTTCGGCATTGACGATGGTTTTGTTGGGAACGGAAACGTAATATTTCAATGAAATTACGTTAAAATGCGTCAAGATGCAAAAAACTTCGCTTGCATCTTGCTTGAACTTTCCTAACTTTATTCAGTCATGAGCACCGTCTTTACATATCTCGATCCGCCGGATGAATCGCTCTTCTTCTCCCGGAAGGATGATTCCGATCCCCGTATGGGTGACCTCGTCCTGCGCGGCGAGAAGAATTTTTCGGATGAGATCACCATCGGGATCGTCGGCGTACCGACGGACGAAGGGGTGAAGCGGAACGGCGGACGGGTCGGTGCGAAAGAGGGACCGGATGCGATCAGGGCGGAGTTCTATAAAAGGACCCCCTTTGTTCTGGGAAAAGAGCGTTCTCCTTCGTCCATACCGATCTTTGATTTCGGAAACGTGAAGATCGGAAAGAGTCTTGAAGAGACCCACTCGCGGCTGACCGATACCGTGCAGACGCTCGTCGGAGCGGGGATCATTCCGATCGTGCTCGGCGGGGGACATGATATCGCCTATCCGAATTTTCTCGGGTTTTCCGCCAAAAAAAAGAATGTCGGCGTGATTAATATCGACACGCACCTCGATTTCCGCAAACCGATCCCGAAACGGAACAGCGGCACATCGTTCCGGCAGATGCTGGATCATCCGGCGTCTGCATTGAATGCGATGAATCTGGTGGAAGTGGGGATCCAGTCCTTTGCCAATGCGGCGGACCACTATTCGGAACTGGTGGAACGGGGAGCGACGGTCTTTTCGCTTCGCGACGTGCGGAGTGAAGGAATCACCAAAACGCTCGATCTTG
The DNA here is from genome assembly GCA_943364975.1 of Synechococcus sp. UW140. Classification (GTDB taxonomy): domain Bacteria; phylum Bacteroidota; class Ignavibacteria; order UBA10030; family UBA8401; genus UBA8401. The sequence goes on along the minus strand of CALRIY020000102.1, from coordinate 10,471 downwards.
CCTACGAACTTGCCGCCGCTTCCATCGATTCGCTGTATGTCAGTTTTGATATGGATGTGGTCCACAGCGCGGATGCTCCGGGCGTGAGCGCGCCTCTGCCGACAGGATTCACCGCTGAAGAATTTCTTACCGCCGCGCTATTCGCCGGCAAGCGCCGCAAGACCAAACTGATCGACATCGTCGAGGTGAATCCAAAATATGATGTCGATTCCCGCACCTCCAAACTCGCCGCACTGGCGATGATGTATTTCCTGACGGGATTTGCGAACCGGTAATTTCGAAACGAGCCACGCACTTCTAAAGTGCGTGGCTCGTTTCGCTTAAATAAAAGTCCCACGCACTTTAGAAGTGTGTGGGACTTTTATTGCTTGCCAATTTTTTTTCTTAAACAGATTTCAACGTCAGCACCGTGATCTCCGAACGCGCACCGACGCGTACCGGCGGACCCCAATAGCCTGTCCCTTTGCTCACATACGCCCATGTCCGTTCGTTATACATGTTCAATCCTTTGATGAACGGCTGACCGATCGTGGCGACAAGATTCCACGGGAAGAACTGTCCGCCGTGCGTGTGTCCCATCATCACCAGATCGATATCCAGTTCGTTGATGTGGAAGAGCGTGCGCGGCTGATGAGCCAGAAGGATCTTTGCCGATTCCTTCGGAGCACCATCGAGCGCTTTTTTCGGATCCGATTTGTGAAGAGGAGAGAATCCCCCTCCGCCGTAGTCGGTCACTCCTGCCAGGATGAAGGAAGCGCCGTTCTTGGTGACGGTCCGGTGTTCGTTCATCAGCACATCGTATCCCATATCGCGGGCGTGGGCGGTCCATTGGTCCACACCGGAATAGTATTCGTGATTTCCGGTGACGAAGAATTTTCCGTGCGGCGCATAGACGTTCGCCAGCGGTTCAAGGTCGTTCTTTAAATGCGGCACGGAGCCATCCGCCATATCGCCGGTGAAGGCGATCAGGTCGGGAGCGAGCCGTTTGATCTCCTCGGCGACCGTCTCAATGAAGTCCCGTTTAATGGTGAGTCCGGCATGGATGTCGCTGATCTGCACGATGCGGAAACCGTCAAACTCCTTCGGCAGTTTTGCGATGGGAATATCCACATCCACGATTCCCGGTCTTTTCCGCGCTTCGTACACCCCGTATGCCGTCAGCGATCCCGCCACTCCGAGCAGACCGAGATTGGTGGACTGCACCAGAAATTCCCGTTTGGATGCATCAACGATCTCCGGAGCGGAAGCGATCATGGTGTAGATCTTCTGCGTGAGGAATCCGAACAGAAAAAGGATGTCGCGGAAAAAGACAGCAACGAAGACGAAGGAAAGAAATCCCAGGGAGATGTATCCGACCCAGGACAAGGCATCACTCGCCTTTTCCGCCATCCGCACGAGGATGAAGGAACTGAACGGGATCATGAACATCAGGGTCAATCCCCCCCACGCCAGCTGTTTGTACGGCGACATGAGTTTGAACGGACTGATCAGGCGCCAGCCGAGATACGAGATTCCGATAGAATAGACGGTGAGGACGATCCCCATCCAAATGGCGTATTGCATTGCAACGGACATAGAATTTTTTTTAAGATGCGACGCTGATGATTCGGACACAACTGGACCTTCTCGATACAAAAAGCATTACTGAAAGAACACTGCGGAGAGGGAAAAAGTTGCCCCGCCGCTCCGGAAATTTCCCGGCATGTTATTTAACGATCCTGAATTGGAACAACGGCGTTTGGAGTGCGCCGTACATCCGCACCCAGAGAAGAAGGTACGCTTCCGTCCCGCGGGCATTGGTGATATCGCCGAGATCCATCATGTTCTCCTTTTTCCATCCGAACGAGACCAGCAGCGAGATGACGTTCTGTTTCGCCTCTGCATCATTTCCGCAGAGAGGAAGCGTATGATCGCCTCCGTTCACGAGTCCGGGATTCACCATCAGCGGATTGGAAAGAGTATTCAGCGCTTTCACCACCTTCAGCTGCGGATGAGCCCGCTGGATCTGCTCTCCGAGCGAATCGGTATTGGAGATGGTGAGTGAGGGGGGAAATCCTTTTGAGAAATCGAGCGGATTGGAAATGTCGACCAGGATCTTTCCGTTCAGATGATCATCCCCGGCTGCCGCCAATGCAGGGAGAGAACCGTTGCCGGAGGTCGCGTTGATGAGGAGTTCGCCGAATGCAGCGGCTTCGGAGAATGATCCGATCTTCACTGAACTGTTGCCGGAGAGCCAAGCGCTGAAGGCAGGATTTCCCATGGCATCTTTTTGATCCCTCTTTTTTGTTTCGTCAACATTCCGAGTGCCGAGCATAACGCCGTGTCCGAGCGAGACAAGTTTTGCAGCGATGGTCCGCGCGACTCCGCCGGTGCCGAAAATTCCGATGTTCATGATTCCTCCGTTGTTGATGTGAAATAATAAAAAGTCACCCTTCGACGCGCTCGTCCAAAGAACGGACTCGCTTGCTCAGGATGACTGATAAAAATTTATTACGCTTCTTTCTTTTCGTCGCCCGGATAGTGACCGCAGCGGCGGCGCCATTCTTCCTTGAACTTTTCACGTTCTTCGGGGGTCATAGCGGCAAGTTTTTCCTCCATGCGGTGTTTCCAGCGGTGACTCTTCCATCCGCCGCCGTGACCGTGCCATCCGCGGACGAGGATATGCGAGAGGAGCAGCAGTCCCATTGCCTGCCAGTATGTGACGGTCGGTCCATGGAAGATCTCCGGGATGAGCCAGTTCCACAGGAACATCACGGCAAATCCGATCAGAGCGAGGGCGGCAATGCCCATCAGGATATAGGACACTATTTTTTTGATCCACCAGGTTTTCATCTTTTATAACTCCTTTGTGTGAAAAAAATCATTGTAATGCTTTTTTTGGATAATTTTTCAATTGATAAATTTGATAATTTCTAAATTTATGAATCGAACTCGTCATACAGCTCTTTCAATTGTTCCCGCAGATACAATACGGCATACCGTTTTCGTGAGAGGAGCGTGTTCTGCGGTTCTCCGGTGATCTCGGCGATCTCTTTGAAACTCTTTCCTTCCAACTCGTGCATCACGAACACCTGTTTCTGTTCCTCCGGAAGTTCGTCCAGCGCCTCTGCCAGCTCCGTCCAGACGAGAGAGCGGGCATAGACCTGATCGGGATTCTGCGTCGGATCGTAGAGGATGTCTTCCAGGTTCAGCGGCAGGGAAGGATCGTCCAGATCGCGCGGGAGCGACTCGGGGCGTTTCTTCCGGTACCAATCGATCACTTTATTCCGGGCAACGGTGAAGAGCCAGGAGGTCATCTTCTCGATCGGTTCGGTGACGCTGGAGCTGGAGAGAAGCTGATAGAAGACATCCTCCATGATATCTTCGGCGTCCTCATTCGTCCGGACCCGCCGCCGGATGAAATCGAACAGCCGCTTCCGTTCCGACCGGAACGTCTGCTCCGCCGCCTGATGCATGGGGGGCTGTTTTCCCCGATTGCCATCGGGATGTTTCACAGTTAATGCGACCGCATTGACCACAGGATCTTCCGAATTGTTCTCAGTTGTGTTCACATTAACAGACGATAGTGAATGGGGGATATTGTAAGTTTTCCGGATGAATAATAAAGAAATCGTTCAATAATAGATAGGGGGTTGGAGGGAGGCTGTTGACAATAATTTATTGTCTTCTAAGGAAGCGTATTGATGAACAAAACGAGCCGTCATATTTTACAGTCATCCTGAGCGAGTCCCGATGTTCTGTGTCGGGACGAGTCGAAGGATGCTCAAAATCAAAATAACATCTCAGATATTTTATGAAAGCCTGGGTTTATATCGTTGAATGCTCTGACGGATCATTTTACACTGGTTCGACAACGGCATTGGAACAGCGGATTGCAGATCATAATTCCGGAAGATACGAAGGATATACTTCTGCCCGATTGCCGGTAGTATTATTATGGGTTGAGGAATTTATCGATATTCGTGATGCAGCCATTTTTGAAAGAAGAATCAAGGGATGGTCGCGAAAAAAGAAGGAAGCATTAATGGCCGGGAATTTTACACTGTTGAGTGAATACTCACGATCAACGTACGCGAAGAAGCATGTAAAACGGAATCATCCTTCGACGCGTCCCGACGGTGATGGGAATTAAAATCCCGTCGGGACTTGCTCAGGATGACTACTCTTGTGTATTGGGGCCCTCGGCGGATTAATCCATGGGTTCACGCGGTTTATCATTATGACGTGAAAATGAAATCGCGGTTTACAACCTCACCCCAAACACGATCCTCCAACGGTATGCAAATTCCTTGTCGGCGGGACGCGACGGATCCTTCACGAAGAACGGAACATAGAATGCAATTCCCATCGGACCGCTGCTGAATCCGGGAAGGCCGACCGTTCCGAGCGGGAGGGTCAATCCAACGCCTGCATCATAGAAGAATTTCTTGAAACGCGTTGTTGTCGTGTCCCACATCGTCCCCGCATCGGCGAAGAGAACGAGCGGACCTTTGGTCAGCGAAAAGTTCAGCGCAGCGACATTTGCAGCAACGGTGTCATGCTGAAGAAAGAGACTGCCGCCTCCTGCCTTCACGAAATTATCGCGCAGCGAAGCTGCGACGACCGGTGTGCGATAGAACCAGCTGTCGAATTTTTCCAATCCGGTCGCCTGCGTGAGCGAGTGTGCCGTCTGCACCGGTACGGTGCCGGTGGAGCTTCCGCCGAAGACCCTCCAGTTGACCCGCATTCCGAACAGGAGCGGATGATCGAATTTCATCTCCGCCGTCAGTTTTGAATAGCTGTAATACGATGTGGGTGTGCCGAACTCATCATCCAGGCGCATGAAGAACCTTCCCCAGGTGAAATTCTCAAAATACTTCAGCGAGATGAATCCCGCGTCGAGCCGTCCCGCTTTGTCCCACGCAAGCGGATCCGCCAGATACCGGTCATCGTTCAGACGGATGGAAAGGATGCTGGTGTTGAGCATGAAGTTGCGGCGGAGATTCCGTGCGAGACTCTTCCGCTGTTCGAAGACCTTGTCGATGATCCACTGCCATCCGCTGAACCCGTCCAGACGGAAGAGCCGGGCGGAGGTGGTGAGCCGATCATCCCACATGCGCAGCGGCGTGGAGTATGAGAATTCATAATCCGGAACATTGCTGCGGATCCCGTGCGCGAGATACAGCGACGTGTTGCCGTCCGTTCCCATATAATTTCCGGTGATGGTGGTGCCGAGCTGAATTCCGTCACGCAGATTGAAACCGAGCACCGGACCGGCATTCACTCGGTAAGCGTCCAGCGGATGGAAGAACGTATTGGCAATATTGAATCCGTAGTCGAACACAATCGGCGGCATGCACCAGGAATTATTCAGCCGGTCCACATCGGCGAGCATCATCTCGGGATCGACGACAACATTCGTCACGTCGGACGGAAGCGAATCGATCACGATCTGCGCCGTACGCCCTTTGTCCCACGCTGCAACGGTGAAGCGGTGATCGCGCACCGTTCCGTCCGCCAGAGATAACCGCAGCAGCGCCGGCATCACCGCCCGTTCCTTATTGATGAGGGTAATGGTCGCCCGGCGGAGGCCGTTCGAATTGTCATTCCTCACATCGTCAACAGCGATATCCAGTTTCCATGTCTGATCGAACCATTGATTCCAGAACCAGTCAAGATCACTCCCTGCCGCCTCTTCCATCGCATTGAAGAAATCCTGCGGGTAGGGATGTTTGAACAGCCAGCGGGAATAGTATTCGTTCAATCCCTTCCGGAAAGCATCCTTCCCGATCATATCCTCGAGCATGAAAAGGACCGCGGCTGGTTTTTGATATGCCATTGTTCCGTAGTGCGATGACGGGATCAGATACGGATGCGACATGACCGATGATTCATCGTTCGCACGGGCGGACATCAGATAGAAACGCTGTTCGAACAGGCGGACATTCGATTCGGGGATATTCATCCACGAATATTTTTTGATGAAGTCCTTGTTCAGCATTCCGTTCCGTCCGTATGCCGCTTCCGCCGCTGTCGCGGTGATGTAGGTGTTGAATCCTTCATCCATGAACGGATAGTTCGTTTCGTTATTTCCGATCATCATCGGATACCACTCATGTCCGAGTTCGTGAGCGATCGTATAATAGAGCAGATTCGAGACCGCATCACCCGCTTCGGCGAAGATCATCATCGGATATTCCATTCCGACCACCGGTCCGGAGACGACCGTTGCCTGAGGATAGACGTACCGGCCGAAATTCTCCGAAAAATGTTCGATCGCCTGTTTTGCCATCTGTGCCCCTTCGTTCCAGTTTGAAGCGTCACTGATCAGCAGCGGGATGGAAGCGCGGTAATCATCGGGATGATAGAACGCATAGATGCGGACCCCCTCTTTTGTCACTGTTCCGTCCCACACATAATTCGGCGACGCTGCCCAGGCAAAGTCCCGTACATTCTCAGCCGAAAATTTCCAGACAACGGAATCCGCACTGATCTTCTCCGAAGTGGAATCGATCTCGTCCGGCAGAATGATGCGCGTTGTGGAGTCCTGTGTGAGCGCATTGAAGCGGTTCAGCTGTGCCGCATTCAGGACGTCGGAAGGATTCAGCAGTGTACCGGTGGAAGCGATGACGAAATTTTTCGGGACGGTCAGCTCCGCATTCCAGTTTCCGTATTCCGTATAGAATTCGGAGATGCCGAGGTACTGCGTCCGGTTCCATCCGCGAACGTCATCGTACACCGCGATCTGGGGATACCACTGGCAGATGCCGAAATCCTTTCCGTCACTCCCGGTCCTCAGATCGGCATCCTTCGGGATCTCATAGTGCCAGGCAACAGTGATGGTGGCCGAAGATCTCGGAAGAAGCGGAGAGGTCAGCGGAGTTTCCATGATCGTCTCATCGGTCAGCATTGTTACAGACGTTCCGTTCACCGTCACCGATTCGACGGTGATCCCGTTCGTCTCGATGTCGGCGCGGGAGACATGCTCGTTGTTCTTCCGCGGGGTAGAATTCTTCCGGAAGACATTTTGATACAGATGCCAGACGATGGTGCGGAGCGTGTCCGGAGAGTTATTATAGTATGTGATCGTTCCGCTGCCGGTGAGGATCTTTTTCTCGGCATTGAGCGATGCCTTCACCGAATAATCGGTCCGCTGCTGCCAGTATGAGGGGGAAGGAGTGCCGTTGGCGCTGCGAGTGGTCTCTTTGGCGATGACAGGAAGAACAAACAGGGTGATGAGAGCAAGGTATATGAGTGAGTTATTTTTCATGATTTTTTATTTTGTTTGACCCGGAATTTGAACGAATGGTTTCGAAAATAGTAAGAAACGGGAAACATCATCATTCCTAGATGATACGAACTTTAAAGTTTGCGAAAAAAGAGTGTTATAGCCTTTTTATGCAAAAACTGATTTCTTGCACTTCCCTGCTATTATTAGTATTTTAGTACAGAAACCCTGCCTGTTCAACATTTCGGCGGGGATTTTTGTTTAAGAAGTATGTGAGTAGTTGAGAAAATGAGTAGGTGAGATACGCCTATCACCTTTTCTCAAATACTCAACGACTCAAATACTTAACGACTTTCGTAGTTTTTCATGAAGAATATCCGAAATTTCTGCATTATCGCCCATATTGACCATGGGAAATCAACGTTGGCCGACCGGCTGCTCGAATATACCGGACGGATCACGAAGCGTGATCTTACGACCAATCAAGTGCTGGATGATATGGACCTGGAGCAGGAACGCGGGATCACCATCAAGCTGCACGCGATTCAGATGGAATACAAGGCAAGGAACGGCGAAACGTACACGCTGAACCTTATCGATACCCCCGGCCACGTCGATTTTACCTACGAAGTTTCCCGTTCCCTGGCCGCCTGTGAGGGAGCAATTCTGGTCGTGGATGCGTCTCAAGGAGTAGAAGCGCAGACCATCAGCAATCTGTATCTGGCGATCGACTCCGGACTGGAGATCATTCCGGTGATGAACAAGATCGATCTCCCTTCCGCGGCGACGATGATGGATACGGTCCGCGACGAAGTGATCCACCTGATCGGCTGCAGGGATGAGGAGATCATCCGCGCGAGCGCGAAAGCCGGCATCGGTATCGAGGACATCCTTGAAGCGGTCGTGCACCGCGTCCCATCCCCGAAAGGGGATCCGGAAAAACCTCTTCGCGCGCTCATCTTCGATTCCAAGTTCGATGCATACCGCGGCGCGGTGGCGTATGTGCGTGTGGTGGACGGTGTGCTGAAGGAGAAGGACAAGATCCGGTTCATCAACAACGGCAACAATGCGGAGGTGGAAGAGTGCGGCGTGCTGTACATGAACAAGAGCAGAACAAAAGAACTGGAAGCAGGGAACGTCGGTTACGTGATCGCCGGACTGAAGAACGTCCGAGATACAAAAGTTGGTGATACCATCACTTCGTTCTATCACGGCGCCACTGAAGCGCTGGCGGGATACAAGGAAGTAAAGCCGATGGTCTTCAGCGGATTGTATCCCACGAACAGCGATGAGTTCGCCGAGCTGCGCGACTCCCTGGAAAAATTAGCACTCAATGATTCTTCGCTCATCTACGTTCCGGAATCGTCCGGCGCGCTGGGATTCGGATTCCGCTGCGGCTTTCTCGGACTGCTGCACATGGAGATCATCCAGGAACGGCTGGAGCGCGAGTTCAATCAATCGCTCATCACTACCGTGCCGAACGTGGAGTTCCGGGTGATCCTGACGAGCGGCGAGATGATCACGGTGGACAATCCGGCGGACATGCCCGATCCCACAAAGATCGACCATGTGGAAGAGCCGTACATCAAAGCGCAGATCATCACGCCGACGGAATACATCGGTAACATCATGAAACTGGCGACCGACCGCCGCGGCATCTGGAAGGATACATCGTATCTCGATCCGACCCGCGCGGACATCTCGTATGAGTTCCCGCTCTCCGAGATCATCTTCGATTTCTACGACAAACTGAAATCGCTGACACGCGGATATGCATCATTGGATTATGAATATCTGGATTACCGTGAATCGGACCTGGTAAAGCTCGACATCCTGCTGAACGGCGAACAGGTGGATGCGCTCTCCACGATCGTCCATAACGACAAATCGTTCGAAATGGGAAAGAAGCTCTGCACGAAACTAAAGGAGCTCATCCCTCGTCAAATGTTCGATGTGGCGATCCAGGCCGCCATCGGAAGCAAGATCATCGCCCGCACATCGATCTCCGCCATGCGGAAGAACGTCCTCGCAAAATGTTACGGCGGCGACATCTCCCGAAAACGGAAACTCCTCGAGAAACAGAAAGAGGGAAAGAAACGGATGAAGCAGGTGGGACGCGTGGAACTGCCGCAGGAAGCATTCCTGGCAGTGCTGAAAATGGGGGATGATTAGGTCAGATTTTGATTGTGCGAAAGTTTGAAGGTTCAAAGGTTCCAACGTTTGAACTTTCAAACTTTCAAACTTTCAAACTTATCAACCTTTTAACGAACGGATATTTTTTAACGGAACATACGATGGCAAAAGAAGTTCAAGAGACCAAAAAAGACGAACCGAAGAAACCGCTCACCTGGAAAGAGAACCTGATCGCTCAGGTGAAAGAGTTCGTCATCGTCTTCGGCGGATTCATCCTGCTCAATAATTTTGTGATCGCTTCCTTCCTTGTCCCGACCGGTTCCATGGAGAACGAAGTTCTTACCGGTGATTTCCTGATGGTGAACAAGTTCATCTACGGCGCTTCCACTCCCCGCAATATCATGTTCACCGATATCCGTCTGCCGTGGACGACCCTTCCGGGATTGAAGGATGTGCAGCGCGGCGATGTAATCGTGTTCGAATTCCCCGGTATGCGGGACGAGGTGAAATCGGAAGCATTTACCTTCTATCTGAAACGCTGTATGGCCGTTGCCGGCGATACACTCGAGATCCGCAACCGCGTGGTGTATATCAACGGGCAGGCCGCACCGATCCCGAAGAACATGAAATTCGATCATCTGCGGATCCTTCCGCCGACATTCCGGGATGACCGTTCGTTCCCGCCGACGTCGATGTTCAACGAGGATAATTACGGACCGGTCGTCGTCCCGAAAAAAGGGATGACCATCGCATTGTCGCCGCAGAACTATCCGCAATGGGAGATCTTCATTCAGCGGGACGGACATCTGCCGGAATTGAAAAGCGACGGCACCGTCACGATCGACGGGAAAGTGACCGCATCGTACGTAGTCGAAAAGGATTACGTCTTCGGCATGGGGGATCACCGCGACAATTCACTGGACAGCCGGTTCTGGGGATTCATTCCGCGCGAGAATATCGTCGGAACACCGATGTTCGTCTATTTCTCCGTGATGCTGACGGATGATTACCGCGCCGAACTGGCGATGAAAGGGGAGACGATGCGCATGGAATGGATCTACACCACATTCTCCAACAGGAACATCCTGATGGATATCGCGGCGAAGCTCCTCATCACGCTCTTCAATCCGG
>CALRIY020000101.1:0-13929 GCA_943364975.1 Synechococcus sp. UW140 | reverse complement strand
TCAGCACTGGCTGATTTTGAACACTTATCCAATCGATACCATTGGTCGAAGATGCCAAAAATATAGCGCGCATTCCGGTTGAAGGATCGAACCCGTCATAATAAAGGAAATATTTATTGTCCTTTTTAAGAACTGATGAAGCATGGTAGACATAATTATTATTGACTTTAATTCGATTGTTAGCAGATCTTTTCCAATTGATTCCGTCTGAAGAAATTGCATACCCCACAGAATGCTGTCCCGTTGTATAGGAAAATCCCTGATAATACATATAATAGAGAGTGTCGATTTTAATTACCGGACCTGTTGTAACGCTTCCATCATCCCACCGGCCTTCGCTCCCAATATCAATCACCGGATTCGAACCGTATTTAGTCCATACAACACCATCATATGATGTCGCCAGGCAAACACGGCTGATATTTGTCAGAGCACCATAATACATGTAATACTTTTCATCAATTTTAAAAACCTGCGGTTGTGCCACTCCGTTGGCTTCTATAAAGGTCGATCTCATCAACACCGCATTATTTTCATAATCGATCCATCCCGATGAGGGTGTGCTACCCCAGCTGATGAAGATCTGAACACTTCCGACACCCGTAAGAACTGGTTTTAGAACAAGACTGACCTGAGAAAGTACATTTTCAAGTATATCCACTTCGGATTGTCCGGTGAACAGAATCTGATTATCCTGATTTTTCGCATCAACATTGATTTTCCATTTCCCTACGGGCATCTGTTCAAAAATAATGGATGCTGATGAGTCTGAAAACAAATCGATGCTCCGCTCCAAGGTGCTATACCCGGAACGGGATAATGAAACAACGATCCACTTCACCGCCGCGGGTGCATTTGTTTTATCAAATGCGAGCGAAACATTCCCAAGTTTGTTGTTTGAGGGCTCAACGATATTTGCATCCTGTTGATTGCATCCGACGATCAAGAAAATAAAATAAAACAATACTGTATATTTCATAAATCATTCTCCTTTCAATAGCTTCAAAAATGTATCCAAGATAAGGTTAATATGCAATCAGGTAATCCTGAGAATTTTCAGCATTCCATAGTATTTAGTCCGGATTCCGAGGAATTCATTGATAATGCTCCTTTACATAAGTATATTTCGAACATGAAAGGTATCCGGGTTGTATAAAAAACGAAGAATAGTGCTGATTCTTTTTTCCATTGTATGTGCATTCATCCTCTGGACATCCATCAATCTCAATCGGACGTTTCAGACCGAAATTGATATTCAATTGGAAGTGATCAATCTTGATCAAAGTCTGGCTATTGCTATACCGCTCCCATATCAGGTTCGTGCCAAGATCAAAGGAACCGGCTGGCAGCTGCTTCATACTGCTTTTACACCGACCGTTTCTTTCACTTTGAATCTTAATGACTATCAAAAACGAGGTACAATCGTCACATCTGCATTATTGAAGGAGCATTCGAACCTTCCCGCGGATGTTGAGATCTTAAATACGTCTCCGGCTAAGATTGAACTGTTGCTCGATGAGAAGATTACAAGGACCATCCCCATACAACCTGATATCGATATTAGCTTCCGGGATGGTTTCGGGATTGTTGGAAGGGTTATCACAGAACCGGAAAGTGTAACGATCACTGGCGCACGCTCTCTTATCAACACATTTCAAAATTGGAAGACGAAAAAAATCATCTTCAATGATGTTAATACACCGATGTCTACAATTAGTCTTTTATCAGATACTCTCCGTCATGAAATCTCTCGATCCGTAACATCGTCAACACTCAGCTTTGATGTCCAGCCAATTGCAGAGAGGACCATCGAAGACATTTCGATTGAGATCACCCAGGTTCCGGAGAACAAGCAGGTCCTATTGATACCGCCAAAAACTACGATCATCATTCGCTCGGGCGTGAACGATATTGCAGTGCTGTCCGAAAAGGATTTTCATGCCTTCGTGGATTATCGGTCCATCCTTCTAGACACAAGCGGCACTGTGCAGCCGATTATTTCCGGTCCAGACAATGTCAAGATTGTTCAACAGCGTCCTGAAAAGATCCAATACGTTGTCCGAAAATGAAGAAGCCTCCGATGATCTCGGAGGCTTCTTCATTTCAAGAATCAACAATTGATCAGAACGCCCGATTCAAACGGAAGAAGATCGAAACGGGAGCCTGTTTATCGGTTCTCCAGGCAAATCCTAATCGTGCATCACCATCATGCCAGGCGACAGCAAATCCATAATCCGATTTCACCTTCGATGACGTAAATGCATTGAATCCTTCATACACTCCCCATTTTGAATTGACCGTCGCCGCCGCTCCTGCATCTCCAAACGCAATCAGATTAAAACTGTTCGGCCAAAAGAAAATCTCGTCAATGATATCACCACTCAATCTGTATTCGACATTTGCGAGGAGCATTCTGTTTCCGGAGAACTCCTTGAAACCGAAGGCGGGCAGAGTGTTGGCTCCTCCGATTTCAAAAATCCTTTGTTGTATCGGCGCCCCCTCCAATGATCCGATCCGGAGTCGTACATTGATCTGGTCATCATCGGAAACAGGCTGAAATCTTCGAATATCGATCATCGCCTGCGAAAAATCAAAATCCCCTCCCAACTCATTCCCCCCATATTCTCCTTTTACATAGAAATTCCAGCCCTCCGAATGATATCGGTATTTTTCAACGGTACTCACTCCTGCGGAGACTGAAAGACTCTTCATGGTTCCTGTATTCACCGTTGGATTATGTCGGAAGGTACTCCCGCCGAACACCGCCCAAGTTGCCGCCTGCACCATTGATTCATACAGATCGTTAGTAAAACGGAGATCGATCATTGTTGTCAGGTCGCCATCTTTGGAATAACGAGCTGAATGAACCGAAAATCCTTCCCGCTGATAATAATCCCGAAAATCTTCACGGAAGAGTATTGAGGACAGATTGTTCTCGCTCAGGTTCATGATCCATTCATCCTTTGAATCGGTAAGACTGTGGATCTCTCCTCCGACCTCATACAGGACATCGTCGGAATAGGCAAATTGGCGGTCCAGTCCGAGCTGCAGTCTCCATTTATGGGAAGTGAATCCATACCCGAACGAACCGAATCCTGAAACTGCTTTGCTGCCGTCCCAATAGAATTTCTTTTCGGAGCCGAATCCGATGAATAATCCTTCAACCCTGTTATATCGGAATAAAAAATTGTCGTCAACAATATTCTCGGTGGTCCAGAAGTAAGGTTTAAAGGAGTATGTATATCGAGTGCGATATGTGTTCCTCCGGGAATTTTTCTTCGATGTGGAGCTGGCTGTTTGTTCGGTATATCCTTCAACAAATGAACCGCTCTCTTTTGAGATCTTACCGTTCATCGCACGAACATTTCCCAGCACGCGTGCCGAGGAACGAAGATCAATGTCACCATTCACCACCAAGACATCACCAAACACAGTTCCGAAGATCGTCAGATTGCCGTTCTTTACAACAAGATCGGACTGCACGGAATCATTCAAAGCGATCTCCGTATTTCCATTGAATGTCACCGCATCCATCGAAGATTTCGTTTTATCTTGTTCCTCCTCCTTCACATCATCATACCGATACTGCCTACGGGAATCGAGCAACCGATCAACTTCATTTTCAACGCCGTCGACGATCCTGTCGACCATTTCTTCAAAGTCATCTGTCGATCGATCAATTGTGGATTCGAATTCGTCATCCGTGGAGGCGGAATACTGTGCCGAAGTGTTTGCGGTGAGCAACAAAAGAATTGCTGCAATGCTAATGACTCTATACCATTGTTTCATAGCGCGAACTCCAAGATAGTGGTCATTTCCTTACGATTTTCAACCGTCAAAAGTTACGGATTATTGTTTACCGTATTCTTTGAATAATGGATGAAATTACGTAATTTTCCAATAAATATGAGACTTTGCATAAACATAGACCATATCGCAACGCTTCGTAATGCGCGAGGGGGGAAAGAACCGGATCCAATTGAGGCATCGAGGATCTGTGAACATGCCGGTGCAGACGGGATCGTTGTTCACCTCAGGGAAGACCGCAGACATATCAAAGACTATGATGTGCGATCGCTTCGGGATACTGTAACGACCAAACTTGACCTTGAGATGGGCGCTTCCGATGAAATCGTCTCAATTGCTCTACAGATCGTCCCCGATCTGGTGACTTTGGTGCCGGAAAAACGGGAAGAATTGACGACGGAAGGCGGGTTGGATGTTTACGGACAACGATCGAAACTGCAGCGGGTCGTCGAGCAGTTTCATGCCAGGAATATCCCTGTAAGTTTATTTGTTGATCCTGTGTTTCAACAGATCGAAGCATCAAAAGAGATCGGTGCGGAGATGATCGAGATCCATACCGGTGAGTATTCCGATGCCACCGATCCTCGCGAAGTCAAACGGCTTCTACAGCAGATCGCTGATGCCGCAACATTAGGGAAATCCATCGGTCTCGGAGTGAATGCCGGTCACGGCTTGAACTATGAGAATGTTTCTCAGGTCGCAGCGATACAGGAGATCGATGAAATGAGCATCGGCCACTCCATCATTTCACGGGCCGCCTTCGTCGGACTGCACCAGGCGGTGAAAGAGATGCGACAGCTCGTGCAATAAAAAAACCGCTTTCGCGGTTTTTTTATTATTGATCCATAATACCGAGTTTTCGAATATCGTCCCTTAGTTTTGCCGCTTTCTCGTAATCCTCTTTTTCAATAGCATCCTTCAGTGATGTCTGCAGCTGCTCCAGTTTGCTCAGAGGCTTTTTCAATTCCTCCGTCTCTTCTTTGATCGTCTCCTCCGGTACATCGTCCTCATCTTCCGAGACCACACCGGCTTCATTCAATACTTCCTCGCCGACAAAGATCGGGGCGCCGTACCGCACCGCAAGAGCGATCGCATCACTTGGACGAGAATCGATCTCCTGCGTTTCGCTTAATCCTTCGATTGTCAATTTAGCATAGAATGTGCCGTCGCGAAGTTCGTTGATGCAGACTTCGTTCAGAGAGACTGCGAAGGTATCGATGATATTCCTCATCAGGTCATGGGTCAACGGTCGAGGCGGTTTCATCCCTTCAAGTTCAAGGGCGATGGATTGCGCTTCGAACGCACCGATGATGATAGGCAATTTCCGTTTGCCGTTGGTCTCTTTCAGGATCAAAGCATATGCGCCTGCGCTGGACGGGCTTGTCGATAATCCGAGGATATCTACTTGAACTTTCTCCACAACTTTTCTCCTAAATCAACAGTACAGCGACTATACCAATAAATCGTTCGGTGTGCACCGCTTCCGGTCACACCTATTTACCGAGCAGCTTCTTCACTTCTGCCGTGACAGCGGGGAGCACTTCAAATGCATCCCCGACGATCCCATAATCTGCAACAGTGAATATAGGGGCATCTTTATCTTTGTTGATCGCGACAATATATTTGGACGAAGACATACCGGCCAAGTGCTGGACTGCACCGGAGATGCCGACTGCGATATATAACGACGGTGAGACGGTCTTCCCAGTCTGCCCGACCTGTTCATCATGAGGACGCCATCCGGCATCGACGACAGCTCTGGAGGCGCCAACCGCTGCACCGAGCGAACCGGCAAGATCCTCGATCAAAGCAAAGTGCTCCGGACCTTTCAAACCGCGGCCGCCGGAGACAATGATATCTGCTTCTGCAACATCCTTTTTCCCGGCGGAGAGTTTCACTTCGATCACTTTTGAACCAAAGTCAGCGTCACTCAATTCAATGGTGAGATTCTGGACCGACACAGTTGCACCGGAGGATTCGCCGGCAGTGAAGACATTCGGGCGCAACGTAAAAATTTTGACCGGAGTGTTGACCACAACGTCAACGACACCTTTCCCGGCAAAGACAGGTCGGGAGGCTGTTACGATACCGTCAACCGATTTCAGGGATGTGCAACCGGCCGCCAAACCTGCGTCCAATTTTACTGCGACACGAGGTGCTGCATCCTTCCCCATTTCGCTTGCAGGAAGCAGCACAAGATCAGCATGCTCCATACGTGCAACTTCAGCAATGATCTTTGAATATGCAGTCGTCGAATAGAGTTCCAAACGGGGATCTTCAACCACGATCACTTTCGATGCACCAAAGCCGCCGAGTTGTCCTGCACCGGATGCTACCGTGCTGCCGATAACCAATGCGATCACTTCTCCGGATGTTTGATCAGCAACGATCTTTCCGGCTTTGACCACTTCAAATGCTGTTTTTTTGAACTGTCCGCCACGCTGTTCTGCAAATGCTAGTATCTTCATGATAATTTACTTCCGTTAAATTCTTAAATGACTTTTGCTTCTTCATGGAGCAAGCGAACCAGTTCTGCTGCTGCAGAACCATCGGTTCCAACGATCTTTCCCTGGGCTTTCGCCGGCGGTTTACTCATTACGGTCACTTCGACACGCTGTGCAACGGCAGCCGGAATCTTTTCTTCGATCGGTTTCCGTTTTGCATCCATAATCCCTTTCAAGGAGGGATACCGCGGTTCATTGAGTCCTTTTTGCGCGGTGATCACAACAGGCAGTACCGCACGTACGATCTCATGGCCGCCTTCGATCTCGCGTTCCGCGACCACATCATTTCCGGTGATGGTCAATTTCACAACTACTGAGATCGAGGGGATGCCGAGCATCTCGGCAACAAGTCCGCCGACCTGCGCATCGTCATAATCAATCGACTGTTTACCGCAGAAAATGATCTCAGCGCCGTACTCTTTTGCATAATCGGCAAGCGAGCGGGCCACGGCATATGAATCCCTGACCGTTGCATCCTTCAGGAGAACAGCCTTATCGCATCCCATAGCCAGCGCTTTTCGGATCGTCTCTTTGTTTGCTTCACCGCCGAGGGAAACCACTACGACCTCACCGCCGAACTGTTGTTTCGTTTTCAGGGCTTCTTCAACGCCGATCTCATCGTACGGACTGAGCATAAAATTTACGCCTGCGGGATCGATCGACTTTCCGTCGGACCCGATCTTCACTTTGGTCTCAGTATCTGGGACATGATTGACAAATGCTAAAATCTTCATTGGACTCCGGGGTTTTGGTGATCCCTGCAGTGGCCGCAGCATTGCAGGAATCAAAGTTACAAGTGTTTTTTCAATGCATCAAGGAATGCCCGATTCTCTGCTTCTGTACCGGCGTTCACCCGCAGTGTCTGCTCCAGCATCGGATACGAACCAACGTCTCGGATCAGAACATTTTCCGATATCAGCCGATCGAACAATTCTTTCGCATTCTTCTTTACTTGAAAGATAAGGAAATTTGTCTGTGAAGAAAAGACTTTGATATCACTGTATGAATTCATTTCCCGGTAGAGGGCGTTCTTATGTTCTTTGATATATTGAATTCTTCCCGAAATCAAATCCTTTTCCTTCAGCAGTTTGACTGCCGCAGAAGATGAAAAATTATTAACGGTAAAGGGGATCTTGGGCTTCAATAGTTCGGCGCACAGCGCAGGCTGAGCGATCAGATATCCGATCCGCAATCCGGCCAGGGAAAACGCCTTGGAGAATGTCCGCAGGATGATGAGACGGTCATATTTTTCGATCAGGGGAAGAACAGAGGGGGCATCTGCAAATTCGATGTACGCTTCGTCCGCAAGCACTAGGGAATCCGTTTCCACGATGATCCTCTCTACTTCTGCGGCTGTCAACATTTGTCCTGTCGGACTGTTCGGCGAATTCAAGATGATGAGCGATGGTCTCTGTTCCTTCGCCGTCCTGATGATCGCATCGACATCAAATGACAGATCTTGTTTCGCGAGAACTTCGATCAATTCCCCTTCAAGCACCTTCACGATCTTTTCGTACAGAAAGAATGTCGGAACCGGGATCAATACTTTCGTCCCTTTTGACACCACCGCCATCAGAACAGAATACATCAGCTCGTTTGATCCATTGGCGGCGATGATATTTTCCATCGACATCCCCAGATATTCGGACAACGCTTCGATCAATTGCGACGGGAAGACATCCGGATACCTGTTCCACGGCTGCCGGATGAAGTCTTCAATCAATTCACGTTTCAGATCCTCCGGTAAGTCGAACGGACTTTCATTCTGGTTGAGTTTGATCAATTCAGGCGACAGCGGTCTGCTTCGGACCGAATATGCTTCGAGCTGCCGGACCGATGGTTTTATATGGGAAAGAAAAGACATAGGACGATCATTTATTGGTTTTTCGCAAACGAAGAGATAACGCATGAGCGGCAAGACCTTCCCGTTCGGCAAAAACGGCAACATCATCCGCAACTTCCATCATCATTGCACGGGAGTAATTGATCACGCTCGACTTCTTGATAAAATCATCAACGGAGAGAGGGGAAGAGAAACGAGAGGTCCCTTCTGTGGGGAGCACGTGATTCGGACCTGCAAAATAGTCACCGATCGCCACCGGCGAGTAATTGCCTAGAAAGATCGAACCGGCATGTTTTATCTTTTTCAAAACTTCTTCATCCTTTGTGGTGATGATCTCGAGATGTTCAGGCGCAAGGATATTGACAGCATCGATCCCCTGCTGGAGCGAAGCAACAAGATAGATACGCCCCTGACCACGCAGTGAAACATTGAGAATTTCTTTCCGCGGAAGATCATCGATAAGCCGTTTTAATTCTGCATTCACTTTCCCGGCAAGAGATCTGCTCGGAGTGACCAGGACAGGAACGGCACGTTCATCATGCTCGGCCTGTGCGAGCAGATCGGATGCAATGAATGCAGGGTTTGCCGAATTGTCGGCGAGGATCACCACTTCACTGGGCCCGGCAAAACTGTCGATCCCCACTCTTCCATACACCATCCGTTTTGCAGTGGCTACAAAGATATTTCCCGGACCGACGATCTTATCGACTGCAGGGATCGATTCCGTTCCAAAGGCGAAAGCACCGACAGCCTGCGCGCCGCCGACTCGGTATACATTCCTGATACCAAGCAACGACGAAGCCAACAGGACATCCGGGTGGATTTTCCCATTCTTATCCGGCGGTGAGACCAGATGGATCTCGCTCACGCGCGCAACCAACGCAGGAATGACATTCATCAAAACGGTGGAAGGGTATGCAGCTTTCCCGCCCGGGACATACACTCCGACCCGTTCGATGGGACGGAATATCTGGCGCAGCCGGGAGCCGTTCTTTTCCCGAAGAGAGAACGGAGAGCGGAGCTGAGCAGTATGGAAACGTTTGATATTCGCAGCAGCGCGTTTCAGGACAGCGATGAATCGTTTATCCGCATCGTTCCGTGCAGCAGCTATCTCTTCCTCAGAAACGCGGATCGAACCGATCTTAACGCCGTCAAATTTTGACGTGTAGAACCGAAGGGCATCATCACTCTCTTTTTGAACTTTGCGTAGGACCGATGCGACCGTTCGTTCGATCGCGACGCTTCCTGAACTTCCGGATGAGTTCCGGAAATCGACGGTCCCTTTCTTTCGTATGTCGATAATCTTAAGCATTGTTCATTAATATAATAAAAAAGGAAACCGTTTTCCCGGTTTCCTTTGATTTAACATGCTACCGCGGATCGATTCATTTCCGGGCGAGCAGTTCTTCGATCTTTTCGGTTACTTCCTTTTCCGTCGGTTTCACTTTCGAGGCAAATTTAGCAACGACATTCCCCTCTTTGTCCACAATAAATTTTGTGAAGTTCCAAGCGATCTCTTCCTTGAATTGAGTCTCGGTTGTAAGATATTTATACAACGGGTGAATATTCTCCCCTTTAACATCGATCTTACTGAACATCGGGAATGTTACGCCGTAATTCCGTTCACAGAATGCAGCTATATCATTATCCGTGCCCGGTTCCTGTTTACCGAAATTGTTCGCCGGGAAACCGATGACGATAAAACCTTTTTCCTTGTATTGCTGATAGACCTTCTCAAGGTCCTTGTATTGCGGGGTGTATCCGCAGAACGAAGCGGTGTTGACGATCATCAGCACTTTCCCTTTGAGTTCGGCAAGGGAACGGGATTTCCCGTCGAGGGTCTTCATTGTAAAATTGTAGATCGGAGCGCCGGTCATTTTTTTACCTTCCTGAGCATTGAGGTGTGTCATGAGAATGATCGCTGATGCGGTCAAGAGAATGAGCCTTTTCATGGGGGATTCCTTTCGATTGTTCAACTGTAATCCTAACACTAAGATAGAGAGAAATGTTTCGTAAATGGAGAAGAATCTTTCGTCATCGATTAACTATTTTTCACTTCCCTTGGTTTTAATGCTTTCGTATATTGAACAACAGGCTTTGCAAGAACGCCTGCGCCCTTAAAGAGAACCTCATCCTGCATTTTCCTCAACGGCATATATTCTTAAACTTCTCTATCAATCCAGGGCAAACGATAGGACCAAAGGAGTTTGTATGAATATATTTCACACGCATTACGAATACCTCAAGAACAACGCTGAGATCCTCCTCAAACATGCGAAGTACGGTGACCCGGACTCAGTCAATCGGTTTCACATTCTGGATCCTTACCGGGGCATTTCACCCGCAGATCATTCCGCCGTGGAGGAACTCCAACTCAAAACAGCTCTGCATGTGATCGCAGCCGAGAACAGCTATGCTTCGTGGAATGAACTGAAAGCAGCATTGGATACTGCCGCCGAACGCTCCCCGTTCGCCGAACCCTCTGACCACTTCTATCCGAAAGGATTTACCACATATTGGAATATCTGGTTCGCAAAATATTCGCAGGCTAAAAAAGTGCTGACGGACGGAGGCGGATATCTGCTTCCGTATAAGAATCAGTATTTCATCGTTGAGGAGCATTTCATCGACAGCATAGGACTCCATCACACTTTACCCGAATGGAGATCCATCGGGAATGACTGGATCCACCCGATGAATGTGCGGGCTTGGCTGACACTGAATGAGATGTATGAGACAGCAGTCGCATCCCGGAAAAAAACCTGATCTCGCTGCGTATTCCCTGACCGCAAAAAAAAATCCCCGAAATGTTCTTTTCGGGGATTTTTTTTACTTGTATCTCTTGTCAGTCTTAGTAACGGTAATACTCCGGTTTGAACGGTCCTTCAACCGGTACACCGATATACTGCGCCTGATCTTCCGTGAGGACATCGAGTTCAACGCCGATCTTCTTCAAATGAAGACGAGCGACCTTTTCATCAAGATGTTTCGGAAGCATATAGACCTTCTTTTCATACTTATCCGCGTTATTCCACAATTCCAACTGAGCCAGGACCTGGTTCGTGAAGGAGTTGGACATGACGAATGAAGGATGGCCCATGGCGCAACCGAGGTTCACCAGACGACCTTCAGCGAGAATGATGACATCTTTACCGTCGACTGTATACTTATCGACCTGCGGTTTGATGGTGTCTTTGGTCTTTCCGTAGTTCGCGTTCAGCCATGCCATATCGATCTCAATATCAAAGTGGCCGATATTGCAGACGATCGCGTTATGCTTCATCGCTTTGAAGTGTTTTCCCGTGATGATATTCTTGTTGCCTGTCGTTGTGACAATGATGTCCGCTTCTTTCACTGCATCGTCCATCCGTTTCACTTCGTACCCTTCCATCGCGGCCTGCAATGCGCAGATCGGATCGATCTCTGTAACGATGACACGTACTTTCGCATCGCGCAGAGAATCAGCAGAGCCTTTACCCACATCGCCGAAACCGGCAACAACCGCAACTTTACCGGCAAGCATCAGGTCGGTCGCACGGCGGATCGCGTCGACCAGTGATTCGCGGCATCCGTATTTGTTGTCGAACTTCGACTTCGTAACGGAATCGTTCACATTGATCGCAGGCATCAGCAGAGTTCCGTTCTTCATGCGTTCGTAGAGCCGGTGCACGCCGGTGGTCGTCTCTTCGGACAATCCTTTGATCCCAGCAGCCAATTCCGGATACTTATCGAATACCATATTGGTCAGGTCACCGCCATCATCGAGGATCATGTTGAGCGGTTTGCCGTCCTTAAATGCAAAGAGCGTCTGCTCGATACACCAATCGAATTCCTCGGCCGACATCTCTTTCCATGCATAGACCGGGATTCCTGCCGCTGCGATCGCTGCCGCTGCATGGTCCTGTGTGGAGAAAATGTTACATGAGGACCACGAAACTTCAGCACCGAGATCGACCAGGGTCTCGATCAACACTGCTGTCTGGATCGTCATATGCAGGCACCCCGCAATACGCGCCCCCTTCAGCGGATTCTTTCCTTTGAACTCTTCGCGGATCGCCATCAGTCCGGGCATTTCATCTTCCGCCAATTTGATCTCTTTGCGTCCCCACGTTGCGAGGGACATATCTTTCACTTTATACGGAAGCGACGGCTTCGTGATCTTCGCTGCCACTGCTTCATCCAATACTGCGCTCATTGCTGCTCCTTGATTATTAATGATAACCTTACGGGGTTAGTGAATTTCTTTGAATTACTTTGCTGCTTTCTTCAACGTTGCAACCAGGTCCAATTGTTCCCATGAGAATTCGTTCCGGCCGAAATGACCATAGGCAGCCGAATTCCTGTAGATCGGACGGAGAAGGTTCAAGCGTTTGATGATTCCGCGCGGCGTCATATCCACATTTTTCACGAGGATCTTCGAGATCTCACTGTCCGGCATCACTCCGGTGCCGAAGGTCTGCACATAGATAGAGACGGGTTCTGCAACACCGATGGCATAGGCAACCTGGATCTGGCATTCTTCCGCAAGCCCTGCGGCAACGACATTCTTTGCGAGGTGGCGCGTTGCGTAGGCCGCACTTCGGTCAACTTTGGACGGATCCTTTCCGGAGAATGCTCCGCCGCCGTGCGGAGCGCGTCCGCCGTACGTATCGACGATGATCTTTCGTCCGGTCAGTCCGCTGTCTCCGTGCGGTCCGCCGATCACGAAGTTTCCGGTCGGATTGACATAATATTTCGTCTTCTTATCGAGCAAGCGCGCCGGGATCACTTTTTTAATGACGTTATTGATGACATCATCCTTGATCTTTTTCTGGGAGACGGTAGGATCATGCTGCGTTGAAATGACAACGGCATCCACGCGGACAGGTTTGCGTCCTTCATACTCGATCGTTACCTGTGATTTTGCATCCGGACGAAGATACGGCATCAGTTTGTTGTTCTTCTTCCTGATGTCGGCAAGTTTCTTCACCAGCTGATGCGAATACATGATCGCCGCCGGCATCAATTCCGGTGTCTCATTGTTCGCGTATCCGAACATCATTCCCTGGTCTCCGGCACCGCCGGTATTCACGCCCATGGCGATATCGGGCGACTGGGAATGGATGGCATTCAAGATACCGCAGGATTCCGCATCAAATTTATATTCAGCTTTGTTATAACCGATCTCCTTGATCGTTCCGCGAACGACTTCGTGAATATCGATATAGGCATTGGTGGTGACTTCGCCGGCTACAACAACCTGACCGGTGGTGACCATGGTCTCACACGCAACACGGGAATATTTATCCTGAGTAAGAAGAGCATCAAGGATGGCATCGGAGATTTGATCTGCAACTTTGTCCGGATGTCCTTCGGACACGGACTCGGAGGTAAAGAGATAACGCATTAAGTATTGCTCCTGAGTTAATGAATAAAAAAAGAAATTTCTCTAGTAATATTCCAATTCGGATGAATCGCCGATATTGATCCGTTTGAAACCGCCGGTGATGCGTGCATTGCTGCCGATAATGGAATCATCCAGTAAAGCCTTTTCCACAGTTGCATGCTCGCTGACAATGGAGTTCTTCACAATGGAATCGATGACCGATGCACCTTCGGCAATGGTTGCATACGGACCGATCACCGAGCGTTCTACGACAGCGTTCGGAGCGATATAGACCGGCGGAATGACCACGACCCCTTCGTGAACACCGTTGGTCTTCGTTTCGTTCAACAGATGGCGATTGGTCTCCAGCAGCGTTTCCGGTTTCCCGCAATCAAACCAACCCTCGATCG
>CALRIY020000100.1:0-14001 GCA_943364975.1 Synechococcus sp. UW140 | reverse complement strand
TGATTCTCAGCGTTCTCTGCGAACTCTGCGGTGAATTATTTTGAGAGAAGCATTTTCCTTACTTCGTTGCGTGATGCCGACCGCAATGCATAGAAATACGTTCCGCTCGAAAGATTCTTTCCGTCGAAGCTCAGCGTATAGACCTGATTGGCATTGGCAACGTCGTTGAACAATGTTGCCACAGCTTGTCCGAGCGAATTGTACACCGTTACATTCACATTCTCCGATGTTTTCATGGCGAAGGTGATGTTCGTGTTCGGATTGAACGGATTCGGGAAGTTCTGGCTCAGTTCATAATCCGCTGCAGTCATTGCAACCGTTGCGTTCACGACCGAGCTGTATTCGAACTGACCATCACGGTCGATCTGTTTCAGGCGGTATGAGACTGTTCCTTTGGCGGATGCGTCAACGAACGAGTAGGACTTCGGCGCGTTGGTGGTGCCGTTCCCTTCCACAAATCCAACTTTCGACCACTCTGCTCCTGCCACCGACCTCTGGATCTCAAATCCTGCGTTGTTCACTTCGGTTGCGGTCTTCCATGCGAGTTCAACGCCGCGGCCCGTTGCAGCGGCTTTGAATGATACGAGTTCAACTGGTAATGGTACTACGGGCCAAGATGTTGAGACATAAACGCCTCCGACCTTCACATTAACAGTATTTCCTGCCGTTCCTTGACGAAGTGCAAAAGCGCCAATACTTGCTAAATCAGTTGTAGCATCTGTTTCGGTAACTGTCGGCGAAGGCTCTGTGCCGTCGGTAACTGGGTTAATAAATAAAGAAACAACATCGTCAGTTGTAGTCCCTGTATTAAAAGTCAATTTAATAACGACGAGATATGTAGTATTCATTGAATATGTAAAGCCTGTATAAACCGCAGAACCAACTGTTCCTTTATAAATACCAAATGCAAGATTATTTGATCCGTCCTTTTTTACCAATAGTCTTGCTGTAAATGATGATGCTCCTGATAAAAAATGCATGAAGTAGTCTCCTGTTGTACCTGCACTTGAGACATTGATCATCGCAGAACCATAAACACTTCCTGAATTTATTGCACCTCCAGTAAATGATTTACTAATATCTTCACCACTTGCAAGAAGTTGAGTACTTTTACCGCCAGAATATGTATATCCAGAATATGTCAGCGATGTGGCGCCGACAACTGGAGAGTTTGTTCCCGCACCGCTGTGTGCCGTCCATCCATTGGACACCATTGTAGTGCCATCGGTATAATTGAAATCTTCTGTTAACAATTGCGCGCTTGAGAATGCGCAAACAACTACCACTAGTATCAAAAGTTTTTTCATTTATAACATCCTTTCTATTAATTTATAAGAAATGTGAATTTGCAACAATCACTTTAAAATAAAAAAGCGCAACGCCATGCGTTACGCTGTGAAAATATTCCTGTATTGATTGAAAATGACGAAGATCTTCTGTTCGTTCAGTGTGTGAGCATGCTTCAGATCGGTCACCGGCACGATCAGCCGGCTGACGGTGATGCGGCGCATGCTTGTCCGCGCAACGCTTTTGGATTCCTGTATCTTTGGCATTCCATCCTTCACAATCAGGATGTCGGTCAGGCATATCGGCTGAGTGGAGCGCGGTTTATATTTCCGTACAGTGATTACCGTTCGTCCGTTCTGTTCTTCCTGTGTCGTGCCGTCCGACTGCGCCGTCCACTGCAGTTCGGTCCCGCTCTGATGGAGGGACACACCAACATGAGCGGATCGGTCCTTTTGAGCGTACGCGGGTTGTGAATATGCCGCAAGAGCAGCGAATGCACACACCGTCAGAAAAGCTCCAAAACGCACGAATTGCTTCATCAACACCTGTTAAAATGGAAAAGATACGTGATATCACCGATGATTTAATTCCTTGAAACTACGGGTTTCAGGGAACTGTTCCAAGTTAAAAAATCCTTAAGTCATATAGTTGGGTGACAATTCGGGGTTTTAGGTCTGAATATTAAAACACATAGACACATAGAAGAGCAATGGGGAAAAGAGCAAAAGCGGGGACACTGATTAAACAGGGAAAAAAGGATTTGCACAGATACGTTAATAGAAAGTGCAAATGCGGAAACACATAGAAGACATAGAAAACATAGGCACATAGAAGAGCAAAGGCGGGAACACGGATTAAACAGGAAAAAATGGATTTACACAGATACGTTAATGGAAAGAGCAAAAGCGGAAACATATAGAAGACATAGGAAACATAAGCACATAGAAGAGCAAAGGCGGGAACACGGATTAAACAGGAAAAAATGGATTTACACAGATACGTTAATGGAAAGAGCAAAAGCGGAAACACATAGTGCACATAGCAATACATAGGCACATAAAAGAGCAAAAGCGGGGACACGGATTAAACAGGGAAAAAAGGATTTACACAGATACGTTAATGGAAAGAGCAAATGCGGAAACACATAGGCACATAGAAAATCAAAAGCAGAGACAAAGAAATCTAAATGTAGGGGCGCCTGCCTGCCTTAGGCAGGGTCGCCATCCAGAGACGGGCAAACGGTCCGCCTGAGGAGGAATTTGTGTGAGATCATTTCAACAGCATGAGTTTTATGAGCCGGCTCTTTCCCCCGCTGACCAGCCGCGCAAAATAGATGCCGCTGGACAGCGTTGAAGCATCGAATGTCTTTTGATGGTACACTCCCGCTTCCAAATCTTCATTCACCAGCACCGCCGCTTCCCGCCCGACCGCATCGTAGATCTTCAATGTGGTGAATCCTGAAGCCTGCAGCCTGAATCCGATCGTCGTGCTCGGATTGAACGGATTCGGATAATTCTGCATCAACAGGAATGCATTCGGCACCGGTGTTCTGCGAGGGACGGAAGAGATGATCCCTCCTTTCCGGTGGACCGCGATGCCGGAATTTCCGGTGGCGTACCATCGGTTCCCGTGACGGTCCACGGCAGCAGCATAGACGATATCATTCGGCAGTCCGTTCGCCGAGGGGAGTGTAATGTTCCAATTCGAACCGGCGATCTCCGCCACGCCGGATGCTGTAC
Source organism: Synechococcus sp. UW140 (assembly GCA_943364975.1). GTDB lineage: Bacteria > Bacteroidota > Ignavibacteria > UBA10030 > UBA8401 > UBA8401. Next base: position 10,975 of record CALRIY020000100.1, on the reverse strand, counting down.
CGACAATGAGCGTATCATTATAGAATGCCATCGAAGCAATGCCGTTCGCCGGCAGCGGTGAATCCTGTTTATGATAGATCGTCCACACTCCATTGGTCACCTTCGCCAGCCCGTTCCCGGTCCCCACCATCATCACGGAATCATTCAGCGGCACCATCGTGCTGGCATGCGTGGAGATGAGATCCAGTTTTGACAGCGCGGTGTGGCTGAATGAATCCCCTTTCATATACTCGATATAACCGCGGAAATCGGTCGGCGCATACGTTCCCATCCACAGTGTTCCCTGACGGTCGAACGCAACGGAGCGGCTGTGCGGTTCGATCATCTTCTCCGCAATATTTTTCCAGACCCCGTTCTTGAGATTTGCCACTCCTTCATGCGTGGCGAACCACGGAGTATTGTCCGGACCGACCGTGATGTCGAAGATGGTATTGTGCGGAATGAGGGAGTTCTCCGTCGAATAGAGGGTCCAATTTCCATTCTGCAGACGCGCGGCTCCCTTATATCCGGTGCCGATCCACACTGCGCCGGATGAATCCACGGCAAGCGCAGTGATGTAATTATCCGGCAGTATCGAGTTAAGCGTATCGTAATGGTTCCAGACTCCGTTCTTGAACGCAGCAACTCCGCCGCCGGTCCCTGCCCAGACCGTCCCGTCCGGCGCGATCACAAGAGCATACACCTGATCATTCGGTAATCCTGAATTTGATGCGGTATAATATTTCCATTCCTGGGAATAAAGAGCAGAGAGGAGTGTCGAGAGAAGGATGAATTGTTTCAGCATGAACTTCCGTTATTTTGATAATGAGTCAAAGCAATCTATTAACACGAAAAAATATCGGAAAAGTTTCCGGATTTTTTAGCGGGCATGCTGTCGATGCGCAAGATGGAACACGCCCGCCACAAAGACGGCGGGCAAGCCTGCCCCGCCGGAGGGCGGGGGAGAACACGGAAAGAACGGATTACCGCGGATAATAAAATATAAACGATGGACTACACCTCCTGCTAATACTCCAACGGTGTGGTCCATCTTAGGGAGCGTGCTGACGATGCGCAGGATAGAACACGGATTACACGGAAAGAACGGATTACCGCGGATAACAAAATGTAAACGATGGACTACACCTCCTGCTAATACTCCAACGGTGTGGTCCATCTTAGGGAGCGTGCTGACGATGCGCAAGATAGAACACGCCCGCCACAAAGACGGCGGGCAAGCCCGCCACAAAGACGGTCGAAGACTCGACTCGTCGAGCGGGCAAGCCAGCCCCGCAGGCGGGCGGGAATGACAACTTTAACAATGTAATATTTTGTTTTTGAGATAACTTCAACTTGTCCGTCAGTTCTCTGGCGGATGTGTTTAATATCGTGAATCATTTTACCAGCAGAAGTTTACGGATCTGTGTACTGCCGCCGCTAACCAGCCGCGCAAAATAGATGCCGCTCGAGAGAGGGGATGCATCGAACATCTTTTGATGATACACTCCGGCTTCGAGATGCTCATTGACCAATGCCGACACTTCCCGTCCGACCGCATCGTAGATCTTCAGCGTCGTCAATCCTGAAACCTGAAGCGTGAATCCAATCGCCGTCGAAGGATTGAACGGATTGGGATAGTTCTGTTCCAGCGCGAAGATGTTCGGAACAGCGCTGACCGTGACTTCCACTTCCTGTGAGTACGCAAACATTCCGTCCCGGTCGATCTGTTTCAGACGGAAAGAGTATGTTCCCGTTGAGACTGAACGATCGGTGAATGAGTACTCATGCTGCACATTCGATATACCATTTCCTTCCACGAAGCCGACTCGAGTCCACGAAGTGGTTAATGGTTCATGGTTCATGTCGGAGGAATTTTGATCAGAACCTTGTCCGCCCGCCGTGAAAGAAACTTTTAACCCTGAACCTTGAACCATTCTTCTCTCGATTTCGAATCCATGATTATTCATTTCCGTCGCCGTTCGCCACTTCAATTCCGCATTTCGTTGATTCACACTGACAGTGAATGAGGTCAATTCAACCGGGAGCGCCGCATCAGGTATGGAGGTCAGTCTGGGATAGTTTGAACCGATCATTTCCCATACGGTCGAAAAATTCCAGCCGGCATCGGTGAAAGTGGATTGAGTCTTCATCTGCGCCGTTGTTTTGCCTGTGCCGGCAGCGCTGGTTCCGTTGCCGGACACATCGGTATCCCAAAAAGAATTATTGACCGTTGAACCCGCGACAGCTCCGACCAATCCGCCGACAGAACCTCCGCCGCCGCTCGCACTTCCTGTGCTGTAGCAGTTGGTGATAGTGGCGCTTTGATTCACACCGGCGAATCCGCCGATCTGATTTCCATTCGTACTGCTGACGTTCCCGCGGCTGTAACAATTGGTGATGACGGATGATTGATCGTTATGTCCGATGAATCCTCCGAGATAATTCCCGTTCGTGCTGCTGACAGTGACATTGCAGTAACTTTCGCTGACGGTCGTTCCGGCCTGCGTTTTCCCGATCAGGCCGCCTGATTGACTCGCCGTACTGGTAAGCGTACCGGTCGCCGAACATTTTTGGATCACTGCCGATCCCGAACCGGTGGAAAATCCCACGAGCCCGCCGACAAGAGAATTTCCCGCAACATTGATCCCGGTCAGTTTGATGTTCTTCACCGTGGCATCGGAAATGAATCCGAACAATCCGACATAGTTCGTTCCGCTGCGTGAGATAGTGAGTCCGGAGATGGTATATCCCCCGCCGTCATACGAACCGGTGAAGCTGGTGGAGTTGCTGCCGATCGGAGAGAATCCGCTGCCGGAATCCCATCCGGAGGTCGAGGAGGCATCGATGTCAGCGGTTTGGATATAGTATTAGTTCCACTGAGTGTTGTTCTGTGTGATCCAGTAGAGATTATCGAGTGTAGCGACCTGGTAGGGATCTCCGCTGGTGCCGTCCCCGGAAGAGGGAGCGGTGGCTGTCTGTCCTTGAGCGGCAGACAATGAGAGCACGAGAAGAAGAAAGAACGAAACAGCAGAACGAAACGGTACCATACAACCTCCTTCATGATGAGTGAATAATCATTGATGAGTGTCGCAGCTGTGCGGAGATTCAGGATCTTCCCCAGCATTGGTATCCGCGCATTCTCCCCCGTTTTGTCTTTGCAAAATTAGACTTTTTTATCTGATTTATCAACCCCCCAATTCCGCCCCGGCACTTTCTTGCAGGGTTGGAAACAGAACGATCCCGTCTCCTGCGTGAGGAGAACGGGACCGTGTGTCACTCATCGCCGATCAGTTCCTTACTTCATCAGCATCAATTTTCTCACCTGCGTCTTGCCGCCGCTAACCAGCCGCGCAAAATAGATGCCGCTCGAGAGACGGGATGCATCGAACATCTTTTGATGATACACTCCTGCTTCGAGCTCATCATTCACCAGTGTCGCCACTTCCCGACCGACCGCATCGTAGATCTTCAGCGTCGTCAATCCTGAATTCTGCAGTGTGAATCCTATCGTCGTACTCGGATTGAACGGATTGGGATAATTCTGCGAAAGACCGAAGACGAGCGGCGCGGAACCGACCGTCACCTCCACTTCCTTCGAGTAACCGAATCTTCCGTCCCGGTCGATCTGTTTTAGACGGAAGGAGTATGTTCCCGCAGAGAGTGACCGATCGGTGAATGAATAATCATGAGCGGTGTTAGAACTTCCATTACCGTTCACGAAACCGATTTGAGTCCATTGTGAGATTGGAGATTCAGGATTCAGGTTTAAAGATGATTCACCTGAAACCTGAGACATGAATCCTGAAACGTTCTTCCGCTCCACCTCAAACCCATGATTGTTCGTCTCCGTTGCCGTTGTCCATGTCAATTCTGCGTTCAGCCGTGCAGCCGTAACAGAGAATGAGACCAGTTCCACAGGCAGAGCTGTCGATGCTTCATCCGCACCGATGTACGGAAGCGTGGCATGCCGCATGTCATCGTCGACATCCTTTGTGACATTCTCCAGCGGTGTTCCGATCAGATTCACGTCACCGATGGACGCGCCGTCCAGATGAAGGTCGGAGGACGAAACGAACGTCACGGCACGGTTGACGGAGTTCAGATCCCTTCCTGTACCGGACCGCCATAACGCGAGTGTGGTGCGGTTGCTGGTGTAGAATCCAAGCACTCCGCCTGTTCCCCCGACATAGAGATCGTTATAGTTCGATGTGAACGATGAAATGGCGTTGATATGCATCGCATAATGGCTCCCGCCGGTGGAAGCATTCGAACGATTGTTGATGAAGAGATTGTTCTTCAGGCTGTCTGTGCCCGATGCGGTGCGGCGGTACGCATATGTATTCGTCGCAGTTGTCCCGACACCGGTCCCGCCGATGACGAATGAATTATAATAGAACGAATTATTGGATGATGCCGCGTCGAGGAGTCCGTTGATCACATATTCGGCCGCCACATTGGTTCCGATACTGACCATATTGTTCGAGTACAACACCTTCCCGCCGGTGAGATGGATTCCGGTCAGAGAGGACGTGAGATCTGTGGATGCGGCAAAGAGTGCGGAGATCCGGTTCTGTTCGATGTAATTCGGTCCGCTGGTGCTGTTCGCATTGAACAGACCGACCACGTGCACCGCGGCGGAGGCTGCCGTGTTGAAGAGTGAATCGATGGCATTGTCCGCGATAATGAGACTGTCCCCCGCACTCTGGTTTGAAATTCCGATCACTGAAGCGGTCGATCCGGTGCCTGCGTTCTGGCTGGAAGTCTTCAGCAGTCGGACCGTGTTGCCGGAGACCGAGCCGGATGAGAAGCTGCTTCCGATCTGGATCCCGATCACCTGACCGTTCGAATTCGTTCCGGCGTAATCGTGCGTCAGATTGGAGATGGTATTATCCCTGATCGAAAAATTCCCGTTGGGATCATAGCCGATCCCCACCACCGGGAAGAAGAGGGACGCGGTGACCGGATTGCTTTGATGGATGCTGTTCGGCGTGGAGACGCTGCCGATCGAATTGCCGGTGATGGTGGCAAGGTCCGTCGTGCTGCCGACGCTGATACCGAAGATCATCGTGCGGAGACTCGTTGTGGTATTCGTGACAGTGATGGATCCGATGATATTGTTCGAGAAGATCAACCGTCCGCTGAATCCGTAGATCCCCCGTACGCCGTTATTGTTTGCGCTCGTCACAAGAATGGATCCCGTCCCGGTGCCGCTGCCGATCGTGTTGCCCGTAATGGTGGCGGTATCGGAAGAAGCAACGGTGATGCCGGCAAATGCTCCGGTCCCTGCAGTACTGTTGGTGGTGAGATCGATATTCCTGATCGTGTTATTCTCCACCGTGAATACACCCGTGCTGGAACTGAGATAGATCGGCAGCAGATTCACGTTCTGCGTGTTCGGTCCGAGCGTGTATGCCGTCCCTCCGGCATTGGCGGCAGTTCCGCCGAAGTAGTTATCCTTGATCAGAGCTGAAGTGGTCCCCGGGCCATTCACATCCACGGCATTCACCGTATTGGAGGCTGTTGCCGTGAGCGATGCGGTCTGATAGAAACTGTTCCCGATCACTTTCAATTCCTCGACAAATCCGGGACAATAAATGCCCCGCGAAAAATTCACCGCTGTTGCAAAAAAATTATAAATATTATTGTAGGAGAATGTATTGTTGCTGTCCAGCAGCGTGCTGATGCCGGAGATGTTCACTCCGTTCGCCGGCGTCGTTGCTCCGTCGCGGATATCGCAGTACGTAACAAGGTTGTTGAAATTCCCGTTCGTGTTGTTGACGCCGTAATCATCCAGGGCGGAACCGGTGAAGAGAACAACAGCTCCTGCCGTTGCGGTATTGACCCCTTTCAATGTGCAGTATCGGAGCGTGTTGTTTCCCGACATGTTCTTCAGCTCTACGGCAAAACCGGAGGTTGAAGTATTTTCGATGGTCAATTCCTTTGCCGATCCGGTCCCTCCCGGTCGTCCGTCAATGATGATGTAATTCGCCTTGTTCAGACGGAGCGTTCCGGTGGAATTGCTGCTGGTGATGCTCAACGCGGTCGCGCCTGCGGCCGGACGGATGGTGAGTGTCTTCACGGCGCTCGTCCAGTTGCTGTCGCTGAGATTGATCGGGAATGTCTCGCTTGTGCTGACATAATTGGACTGCAGTTCAAAGACAGTCGCGCCGACGATCCCTTCGGTGCGGATCGCCGCAACGGCGTCAGTCAGCGTTGCATACGTGGCAGAAGGACCGACGGTGACGGTTCCGGTCAATGTTCCTGCGGTGGTGCCGGAGGTAAATCCGTGGGACGATGCCAATCCCCCTTCGGGGATCGCACAGATCCTCCATTGATACGGAGTGTTGTACAGCAATCCGTAATTGGTAAAGAGTTCGCTGTCCGCACTGAGTGAATCGACGAACGAAAATGTCGTACCTCCGTCTGCGGAACGATACACGGCATAAAGAACTTCGTTCGACGCGTTGTCATCCCACGCGAATGTCATCCGGTTCCATTTCACATTGGAGAGGACGATGTTGGACGGGACGGGGGCGGTGGGCGGAGTGAAAGTGATCTTTGAATCCGACTCCGGCAGCGATGAGAGATTGAAGACCGCTGTATTGGAAAATGTCGTGCTGTTCGCCGACTGCTGCGCCAGCGCCTGTTTCACCGTCGGCGGATAGGTCGCGCTGTTGTCATGGATGCCGAGCGTGTACGAGTATGCCGCACTTCCGGCGGTCATTGTACCGTAGACATATTCGATCACGCCGGTCCCTTCGTACAGCTTCACCTGGAAGTTCAAGCTCGGGGAGGTATTGGACGGCACCTGCATGTTGGACCATTCCACCGTCAGCGCGCGGTTGGGGAATGTTCCGTTCACTGTGTAGCGGATGTTCCCGTTGAGTGTACCGCCGGAAGGGACAGTAAGATTATCATAGAGCGGCGCAAAGGTGAGCGACTGATAATAGAACTTCTCATTATCATCATCATAACTGTTCAGCGGCGCGCCGTTCGCATTATCGAACTTGTTCAGATCCAGGAATCCGTTGGTGGAGACGTTGAACTGCGTGAAGCGTTCACCCATGAACCAGAAATCGAATCCGATATTCGTCAGATCGCTCCGGTTGTCGTTGATGTTGGCCCCTCCATTCCTCCAGGAAAAACTTGTCCCTCCCGAAATGATGGAGGTGAAGGTGATCCCGGTGGATCGTGCAGGCGCATAATTCGTTACGGACCTGCTCAGTCCCCCCGTTACGGTCACCGCAGAAGGTGAACCGGCCGCATTGTGTGTGAAGGAGATCGAGCCGTTCTTTTCGCCGGAGGAAGTCGGCGTGAACGTAACCACGAACGCAATGGATTCAGCCGTTGCAAGCGATGCGGTCGCCGGCAATACGGTGAAGAGACCGTTGTTGGATGAGACGGACGAGATCGTCAGCGTTCCTGTTCCGGAATTTTTCGCCCAGATGGTATCTACGGCACTGCTGCTCACAGCAACACTGCCGAACGACAATGATGAGACATCACTGCTGAACGCCGGCACGGCGGCGGCGGCGGTATTTTTGAAAACGACATTATACCGGTCGCCGATCAGAACATTCAGATCGGGTTTACCGTCGTTCGTCACATCGCAGATGTTCACATCCTGCGATGCGGAACCGGTGTGCGAATAATTGACGCGCGCTGCGAACGAGATGGAACCAACGGTACTTGTATTTTTGTAGGCAGAGACAAGCTGATCCGTATAACTTCCGACGGCGATATCGAGTTTGCCGTCACCGTCCAGATCGCCGATGGCGATGCCGCGGGGATTGACGCCGGTCGTGAAGTTTACACGTGCGGCAAACGAACCTGTATTGATCGTTCCTGAAGTGCTCGTGTTGCGGAGAACCGAAAAATTGTTGCTCGATTGATTGAAAACGGAGATCTCCGGCTTTCCATCGCCGTCCAGATCCCCGATCGCCATGCCGTACGGATCCTGCATCACTTTAAAACCGACCTTTGCTTCGAAAGACGATGCGTCGATCGTTCCGGAGGTACTAACATTCCTCATCACGTTCACCGTGCTGTCTGTAAGATTGATGAAGATGATATCCGCTTTCCCGTCACCGTCGATATCCCGGAAGGCAAGAGCGGTGATGTTCGTCCCCGCATAATAATTTACCCGTGCGCTGAATGTGGAACCGGTGACGATACCCGATGTTCCGGTGTGTCGCATCACGGAGATGGAATCGACAGAGGAATGAGAAAAGATAAGATCGCTGTATCCGTCCCCGTCAACATCCCCGGTGGTGATCCTGGAGGGGGAACCGAGCACCGTATAGGTCGTCTTCGTAAAAAATCGATCGTAGCCGATGTAATTCGGGGAAACATTGTCGTTATGGAACACTGAGATCTTTCCATTGCTCGATGATGCGGTGATCACTTCCATGAATCCATCGCCGGTCACATCGCCGACAGCGGCGTCGTAATGGGAATTTCCGGTGACGAAATAATCCCACTTGGTTGCAAAACTGACGCTGTTGCTGCTGGTCGAATTTGCCAGCGCGGAAATACCGGCCGATGAGAACGGATTGACGATATCCACTTTCCCGTCCCGGTCCGCATCGAACAGTTTCGCTCTTCCGGCGGACGGAGACGCGTTGTAGGAGGAGGAGACCGTTGCAAACGAACTGGAATTGATCACTTCGTTCGACGAGAATTTCAGATGGAACGGCGTTTTGGAAGCGGCCGTTTTTCCCCCAACCACGACGGTGATCGGTTCGTACGTTGAACCGGCGGGAACGGTGACCGTCAACTCCGTTGTGGAAGCGGCGGTAACGGTCGCTTTTGCACCGCCGAAACTCACGATGTTGCTGGATGTTGTAGCGCTGAAATTCGTCCCGGTGATGACAACGGAAGAACCGGAAATTCCCGACGACGGAGCGAATGAGGTGATGGTCGGAACTTGGGCTGCGGCAAGAGTAACGGCGGCAGCGAGCAGCAGCACACTCCGTACGGCGGCGGTGATGATGGAATCAACGGTGTTCATAGGACTCCCATGATTATTGATGAATGTAATATTGTAATTGTATAAGGTCGTCTTTGGTAAAGTAGGAACTCGCTCCCGCCTCTTTCGCCTCTTCACGGAATTCCTTGTCGTTGAAATTGGAAACGATGATGATATTCGCTTCCGGAAAGTCCTTCTTGATCCGCATCGTTGCCTGGATTCCGTTCATCTCCGGCATCTGAAGGTCCATCAGCACGACATCGGGTTTCTCGGACGGAAATGCGCTGAGCGCATCCGTACCGTCCACACATTCACACACGGCATCGTCCGGGTACGCCACCATACTGCGGATCATTTGCCGCATGGCAGAGCTATCATCAACGATCATGAGTTTCATGGCAGTATTCCCCGTGTTTGAACAGGGGCAATATCGGACTGCAGAGTCTGGTATGGTAGAGGGCGGGGTACTCTTTCGGAGTGAGTACAAGTACTCTTTTTGGATTTAAACACATAGACACATAGCTATGTGCCTATGTGTTTAAAGATGAGCTTTGTTTTCCAATGCAAACTTGAGCAGGCTGTAGCTGCCGGAGAGGTTGAGTTTTTCGGAGATCTTGAAGCGGTAATTATCGATGGTCTTGTGACTGAGGAATAATTCGTCGGCGATCTCCCTGCTGGTCTTGGATTCGGCGATCAGCCGGAGGATCTTCCGTTCGGATTCGGTGAGTTTCTCCAGTCCCGGTGTCTTCCCGGCGAAAGCTTTCTGTTGCTCTTTCCGTGCGATGATCTTTCCGGTCAGCGACGGACTGATATAGTAGCGTCCTTCATGCGCGGCGCGGACGGCATTCACGATATCGATCGAAGCACTTTCCTTCAGGATATACGCTTTCACTCCCAGGTCCATCGCTTCGTTCAGGATCTCGTCATCGTCGAACATTGTCAGAAAGATCACTTCGGTCCTGCTTCCGCTTTTCTTCAGTTCCTTCAACACCTGGAGTCCGGTCATCATCGGCATATTCATGTCCAGCACGGCAGCGTCGGGATCGTGCTCCCTGATGGAGCGGAGCGCTTCCGCACCGTTCGATGCGACGGCGGTGATGCGGATGGCGGGATCGGAAGCGAGGGCGGTCCGCACTCCCTCGCGGAACATGGGATGATCATCGGCAATGATCACAGAAATGTGTCCTGTTGTTGTCATGAGTGTGTCATCGGTATGGTGATGGTCAATCGGACCCCTTCTGTTGATTCGATCGTGAATGTCCATTGGAACATCTTTGAACGCTCGATCATTCCGGTCAACCCGAATCCGTCGGGATGTTTTGCGTCGCGGCCCGGCTGCTGGAATCCTCTGCCGTTGTCCTGGACGGTGATCACGACAGCATGCTCGCTGCGGACGATCCTCAGTGAAGCGCGCGTCGCTCCGGAATGTTTAATGATGTTGTTGAACGATTCCTGTACGATACGGTACAGACTGATCTCCTGCTCCGGCGTCAGTATGCCGTCAATATCCTGGATCTCGGAAAGACATTCAATCGGAGTCGATTCATTCGCCCGGCGGACGATGGAGCGGAGTGTTTTTGTAAGTCCCAGCTGATCGAGCAGATGCGGACGGAGATTGTGTGAGATGGAACGGACCTCTTCGATGGTGCTGGAGACGAGTTCGGAGGCTTCTTCCACCGGATCACCCGATGCAGCGTCCTTGCGCGGCGTGCGGAGTGCCGTCAACAGTTTGTTCTTGATGATGAGAAGGTTCTGTCCGAGTCCGTCATGCAGTTCCGTCGCGATCCTCTTCCGTTCCGATTCCTGCGATTCGATCAGCCGGCGGGAGAATTCCACCTGACGTTCCTTCTCTTTCTCCAACCGGCGGACGCGGACCAAATAAAAGAGAGGACCGGCCGTCAGGAAGAAGAGGAATACCGCACTGCGGAACCAGAAGGTCTTATAGAACGGAGGAAGGACGACGATCCGCAGAGACGCTCCTCTCTCATCTGTCACTCCGGCGCTGTTCTCTGCCCGGACATCAAAATT
>CALRIY020000099.1:0-14140 GCA_943364975.1 Synechococcus sp. UW140 | reverse complement strand
CCGTTCCGGAAGCCATCGCGATACTGACATCGGCCTGTGCAAGCGCCGGCGCATCATTCACTCCGTCCCCGACCATCGCAACGATCTCGTTCTCCGCCTGTGCGTTCTTGATGAATTCCGCTTTTCCTTTGGGCAGTACATTCGCCGTTACCGAAGTGATACCGACCTGTTTCGCGATCGCTTGAACCGTCGCTTCGTTGTCTCCTGAAAGAAGTGCCACCTTAATCCCCATCGCTGTCAGGTGCTGAACCGCCTGAACGGACGTGGCTCTAAGAGTATCCGCTACTGCGATGATACCGGCAAGTTTCCGCTGAACACCGACAAAGATCACTGTTTTTCCTTCCTGTTGAAGGCGATCCGCCGTTTCGCGTGCTGCAGAGATATTGATGAGCGATTCGCTCATGATGGAATCCTTTCCGATCACTGCATTCACGCCGTTCACCTTCCCCGTGATGCCGGATCCGGGGCTCGACAGGAACCCTTCCACCGGCAGCAGCGTCATTCCTTTCTTTGCCGCATCCGAAACAACCGCTTTGGACAAAGGATGTTCGGACAATTGTTCCAGCGAAGCAGCCAGCCGCATCAATTCGTCCGCACTCATCTCACCAAAGGGAACGATATCCGTGACCGATGGCTTTCCCTCCGTCAATGTCCCGGTTTTATCGAAGACAACCATAGTGACTGCACCGGCACGTTCCAGACTTTCAGCGTTCTTGATCAAGATCCCCTCCGATGCTCCTCTGCCTGTCCCAACCATAATCGCGGTGGGAGTGGCCAAGCCGAGGGCGCACGGACATGCAATGATCAGTACTGCAATGGCATGGATCATCGCTTGGGAGAAGCTCAGATCCCAGATCACCATTCCGAGAACGAATGTCAGGATCGATATGCCGATGACGACAGGGACGAACACACCGGCGATCGAATCCGCTAACGACTGTATGGGTGATTTTGATCCTTGCGCTTCTTCCACCAGCCGGACGATCTGAGCGAGCATCGTTTCACTTCCGACGGCGGTGGCTCGGAATTCGATACTTCCCGTCGTATTGATCGTTCCACCCAGCACCCGTTCTCCTATGGTCTTCGGTACAGGGATGCTCTCGCCGGTCATCATCGATTCATCGATCGATGTCTCTCCTTTTGCGATCACTCCGTCAACGGGAATCTTCTCTCCCGGGCGGACAAGGATCAGGTCATTCTTCACCACGTCCGTGATCTGTTTTTCAATGAACTCTGTTCCCTGAAATACCAGAGCGCTCTTCGGCTGAATGGAGAGGAGTCCTTTCATCGCATCGGACGCTTTCCGTTTTGCACGTGTCTCCAGTACTTTCCCGAGCAGGATCAATGCGATAATTGCGGCGGCAGTATCAAAATACACATCCATCGTGTTGACCGTATCCGGGAACCAATCCGGGAACAGCACGAGAATTGAACTATAGACATACGCCACACCGGTCCCGACAGCGACCAATGTGTTCATATCCGCTTCGAAATGTTTTGCGAGTTTCCAGGCGATGGTAAAGAACCGCCGTCCGGACAGGACCATGACCGCGGTTGTCGCAAGGAAGAGCAGTTTATTGATCTCATCCATACCGAGCGGCGACAATTCCATGAACCAATCGGTCATACTGATCATACTGAGTACCATCACCGGAAAAGCGATCACGGCGCTGATCGTGAACTCTTTCTTCAGGATCTCATACTGGTCCGGCGCTGCGGCAGACGGAATGCCGGTTTCCGGAATCAGCAGTTTGTATCCGGCATCTTCGACAGCTTTCGCCATCTCTTTTGCGGATGCAACGGATGCATTGAACCGGACCGTTGCTTTTTCCGTGGCAAGATTCACTGTCGCCTTCTCGACCCCGTCCACCTTAGACAGAACTTTCTCAACCCGGGTCACGCAGCTGGCGCAGGTCATCCCTTCAACGGGAAGTGTCAGTGTTTGAATTTTTGTTTCCATAGTTCTCTCCTGTTTGAAGGATCCGTCGCTTTCAGAGCGGCGGATCCTTCCTTCATATTCATTGAATTGATTCGACGGTGTATCCGGCTTCTTCCACGGCATTCCGCAACGTCTGTTCCTTTACTTTCGTCTCGTCCACCGTCACTTCCGCACTACCGATCTTTACTGCATTGATCTTCACGCCGTCGAGTTTGCTCAGTTCTTTTCGGACGGACATCACGCAGTGTCCGCAGGTCATCCCTTTGATCGCGATCGATTGATTTTTCATTTCCGTTCCTCCTCGATCGATAGTACGGAGTAACCGTTCTCTTCGATCGCCTGTTGAAGTTGCTGATTGCTCACGGATAACTCATCCACCGTGACGACTGCTTTTCCTTTGGTGACAGAACCTACCTGGACACCGGTGATGCCTGAAAGGACCTCTTTCACTGTCATGACACAGTGGCCGCCGCACATTCCGTCGATATTCACGATCTGCTGTTTCATAATATCTCCATTTTTTTTGTGATTAAAAATTTTTGTTGCCGTGTTGTCTTATTGATAGTATACCGGATAATTCATTCTTGAGTTGTACAGATAACGGTCTTCCTGTTATATAATTATTACTGCAATTGTATATAGATCTGCCATGAAACCGGGTTTTTTCCATAATACCCTTCCAAAAACTGAGAGACGGTTGAGACCATTCCCTGGATCCCGCCTCGCAGAGAGAAGGAGTCTTGTTCCGTGAGCAAATAACTGATACCGGCAGTGTATTGACGGACTCGTTCGAGTTTCAGTTTATCAACCGAGATTCCCAGATCGAATCGGGGTTTATCCACTGTTTCATGCCGTCCATACAGACCAAACCGGCCGGTGATATACGCTGCTTCGAATAAGAAACTGTTCAGAAATACATGATGGTCCTCGTTCTGTCCCCAGATAAGCGATGCATGCACGGAGGATTCGTCATTCAATGTCGATGAATACAATGCCGAGGCCGATGTCCTTTTGACATCATCTCCATGCCCTTCCGGATCATTGATGAATCCGTACGATGTCTGCAGCGAGAACTCAGTGGACGGATTGTAGGATACCCTGCCGCTGTATGAATCGAACAGCGGAGTCTCGAAATTGAACCGGTTCTCATCCGGTTCTCTCCCGGTAAAGACCGATCCCTCGAATTTCATATTGTGAATGATCACTCCAATTGTAGAGACACCGAACGTGATGTGTGTGGCATCCTGCCAGTGGTGTCCGATCGGTGCGTCAGGATTGAATTGAGATGCCGGGCGGTGCATGAATGCCGCTGGTCCGATAGCCGGCTCACCGGGATATCCGAGATACAGGTATGCGCTTGCGAACGTGTTGAAGGAATAGCTGTAGGAAACGGACAGCTCTGCAAAAAGATCATGCGGATGCTGACGGTCGACCAATGCCTTCCCATTCCAAGATTCACCCGATTGAAGAAGCAGCGGATAACCGGCTCCGCCGTCGGTGACCCTGTCCAGGCTCATCATCGTGCGGAACGTCAGCTGCTGTTTCCCGGCAAAGGCGCGCTGTGCCGAAAACATGAACCAGTTCGGAGCGCTGAATTGTTCGTCCCCGCGCGGACCGCCGTGGTCGGTATACCGCACAAAAAGATTCCCGTGATTCATCAGCATCCAGTCGCCGGAATGGGTCATATGCATCGGCGTATTGCTTGCAGCAGGCAGCCAGCCGGTACCGGAACCATCCATAGACATCGGTATATTGAGGGAGAGAACGCTCGGCATACCGGTAAAGACCGTTTCCTCAGGGTCCTCCGAATGATGATGCATGTGTCCACCATCCGATGAATCCATCGTTTGAGCCTGCAGCGAGAGAGCCCATGCAGAGAGAATAAAGAGAAACTGTTTAAACATTGAAGCCTCCTTGATGTGTTTGTTGATGATACAAACTTACGGAGGCGGAGTGCGGATTTCCGTACAGATTACGGAGAATGATGTATAGAATTTTTAGCGCAGAAAATGGAACTGCAGGATCACGTGATCCGGTCGATCGCTGTCCGGTGGTGGTGGTGTTTGTGGGACGGGGCCATGTTCTTGAATTCACTTGGCGTGAATCCGGTGACCGATTTGAATTGTGCGGAGAGATGCTGGACACTGCTGTAGTTCATCATATACGCGATCTCGCTCATCGAGCGTTCGTCGTACCTGATCAGTTCCTTCACCCGTTCGATCTTTTGACGGATGATATATTGTTCGATCGTCACATTCTCCACCGCAGAGAACAATACGCTGAGGGAATGATAATCCTTACCAACCTTTTTCGAAAGATATTCCGAATACTTCATCTTGAGCGGAGTGGTCTCGTGATTGTGATGGACCAACTCGATGACCGCCCTCTTCACTGCTTCGATGATCCTGGCATTCCTGTCCTCGATCAATTCAAATCCGTTCTTCACCAGCACACCGCTCAATTCCTTCATCTGCGGCTGTGATACACTGCCGCCGAGCACGACCTCTCCCAATTCGACCGAGCGGACATCAAGTCCGAGGTTTTGCAGTTCCTCCCGAACGACGCGGATACATCGGTCGCACACCATGTTCTTCACATAGATCGTCTGTTCTTTTTTCCCTGCCATAGTTCCTCTCAGATCGGTTCGTGATACGCGATCGTGGATCCGACCCATGTCTTGTTCTTGTTGAAATCGACCCCCATCATCCTTCCCTGGCTCAAGCGGACAAGATTTTTCACCAACACGGGATTCTCCTTCCATATGAACATCATCCTCACCTCAGCTTTGGAGAAGCCGACCGGAGTTCGGATCACATCGGCATATTCAACCTTCCTCTGCAGCAGATAATTCGATCGGTCGGTGATAGCATCCAGTGTTTCTTTGGTCACATCGATATCAACACCGAGTCCGGCAAAGGAATAGAGCGGTTTCAGCACATACTGATCCAGGTCGGACGGATATTCCGTCAGAGCGCTCACCAAAAAACATTCGGGTACATACCGACCCTTCAGGAACGGGAGCGTATGTTTGCTGATGCGGAAATACCAGTTCGGATGTCCGACCCAATGGACATCCACGTCATCAGTGATACGGAATTCCGACCGTATATTCTTCCGCTGCAGTTCATCGAAGATCACCCGATTATAGATCCGCTCGATCAGAATATTCTGCCCCCCCTCTTCATAATACAATTGTCTTCCGTTCTTCTTTACATCGGTAATGTTGAGGACCTTCAGTCCGAGCATCTTCTCCATCACCGCAAAATCGATCCTGGTCTTCTGCTGCTCCGGATCGATCTCCAGCAGGACGACATTCTTCGGATCGGCATCGGCGATGATGACATCGCGAAGATGGTGCTCATAGGTCTCCCGGACGAAACCGTTGAACGATGCGCCAAATGTCGCAGGGATCGGAAAATGTTTTCTGATCGTATCATTCAGGAATGCCTGATATCCGTACAGCGAGGGAAATCCCTGCAGTTCGATCAGCTGCGGCACGATCTCTCCCTGTTCATCCCTGCAGATTCCGAAATCGATCTGCAGGAACTCCGGATGAGCGGTTTCATTCGGGACGGTGAGACCGGCCGGGATCGCCGTTGAACTATGCTCCGTAAATTCGGGCGTCCTCAATTGAGCTACGATCTCATCGCACGCCTCCACCAGCCGCCGTGTCACTTCCTTCGTCAGAAAGATCGGTGTCTCGGCAGAACGGAACTCGGTCGGGAAACGGTAGGTCGTATCCAGTTCATGGACGAATGCCTGATATTTGGCATCGGAATATTCCGCATTCAGTCGGTTGCGAATCTCTGGGATCATAAAAAAGAAGGTCCCTGCCGCAATGGACAGGGACCGGGGTCGGTGGTTAAAAATTATCGAAGATGAATTTGCCTTTTTCCATGATCTGTACGTCATCCATCCAGATGTCGAAATTGCGGCCGACACAATCGATATGCGTCGTGGAGACCCAATTCTGACCGGTATGATCAGCATACGGGTGGCCGAATGCGATGTGGATACCGGGAAATTTTTCGTCCTGGAGGATATGACCGATGATGCTCTTCAATGCAATGTTCGTTCCGATGGCAAATTCTCCTACTCGGTCGCTGTTCTCATCCGTATGGGTATAATCCAAAAATTCTTTCAGCAGTTCTTTGTTCGAACAATCCACTGTTTTGATCCGGTTCTCCACAACATCTATGAAGAGAGGATGTTTCTGAATATCCCCCCATTTCTGGCAGAGATAATCCCCGACGACACCGTCCACAACGAACAGACCGTTGGTATTATTCGGCGATGTAAAGATCTCGCCGCCGGGAAGGTTCCCCCATTTATCGGGAGAAATGATACCGCTCGTTTTGAGCCACTTCAAATGCGGTGAGAATTCCGCAGTAAAATCCGTTCCTGCCGGTGTTTTTGCTCGGATCACTTTGGTCGCGCGTGCTTTTTCAACAAGGCGCTGACTGATCCGGTCCACTTCAATGAAATCCGCACACATCCCCTCCATCATGATCTGCTTGTTGATGTTCACCATATGACCGTGGCGGATCTTGTTCTTGTTCACGACACTTGTCATTTGGATGCGCGAGCCGAGTTCTCCGGTCTGCGTAATAGCAGCGAAGATACTTGCCTGCGACCGTCCCAGATCATCAAGGATCACCTGCGGCATATCTTTCAGCGGCCGTTCCGCATGATCCTCCATCACGAAGACGTTGTATTCGGAACCGATCTTTTCGATCTCATGGACAAGTGATGCGGCGATCTCCGCGCATTCCCGGTCCGTGATGATGGTGATGCGTTCTTCCGGCTTCAGTCGAAGACAGTCCCGGACGGCGTTCCTGGCCCCATTGCTCAATGCTGTGTCGAATTCGATCGACGTGATCTCTGTGCTCAAACACGTTCCCTTCAGATGTTCAGATATTTACGATTGTTCGGATAATCCCATTGTTGTTTCATGAATGATCAGATCGACTACGGCGTTGATGTCGTTCGTCTCATTCCACACTTTCAGCTGCCGGTCAGCGCCGGTGCCGTTCTTCAAGATCTGCCGTACATATTCCACTTCTTTCCTGCTTCCCAGTTCATCCACTTCATCATCCACAAAATCCAGCAGTTCTTCCACCAGATCGACCAGCGGCACTTCCTCCTGTTTCCCGAAATCGATCAGTTTCCCGTGGATGCCGTACCGCGCGGCGCGCCAGCGGTTCTCATTCAGCAGACGGGTCTTGTAAATTCGGAATCCAAGGTTCTGTTTGAACAATTTATATAGCTTTGCCGTGACCGCCTGCATCAGTGCAGCAAGAGCGATCGTTTCATCCACCCGCATGGGGATATCGCAGACCCGCCATTCCAACGTATCAAAGAACGGATGGAGACGGATGTCCCACCAGACCCTTTTCGGATTATCGATGCAGTTGGTCTTCATCAGTAACTTGATGTAGTCCTCATAATCGGAGAGCGATTCAAAAGTGTCCGGAATGCCGGTCCGCGGGAACCGTTCAAAGATCTTGATGCGGTACGATTTGAATCCTGTATTGGTCCCCATCCAGAACGGCGAGTTCGTGGAAAGTGCGAAGATGTGAGGCAGGAAATACCGGGCAGTGTTCATCACCTGGATCGCCGTTTCACGGTCCGGCATCCCGACGTGTACATGGAGTCCGAAGATCAGATTGGCACGTGCCACCTGCTGCATATCCTCGACGATCTCTCGGTAGCGTTCGTGATCGGTGATCTTTTGGGCATCCCACCGTGCGAACGGATGTGTTCCCGCAGCAGCGATCCGCAGGTCCTTCTTTTTTGCGAGCCCGGAGAGGATGCTGCGGAGTTTCGTCACCTCGCGGCGGGCATCCTGAACATTCTCGCAGATGTCGGTCCCGACTTCCACCACGGACTGATGCATCTCCGGTTTGATATTCTCCCGCAGGACGATCTTTCCATCCTCCAGGATCTCTTCGATATGCGATTTCAGATCGCGGGAGACAGGATCAACGATCTGGAATTCCTCTTCAATACCGAGGGTGAATAATTTCGATTTCATCAAATTCCTTTACCTGATGCGAATGCCGTGATAAATTTTCCCCATCGCAGATTATTCTGTCCTGGCTTATGTTCCTTCGCGCGGCGGATGGCCATGGTGGAAGCCGCATCCACGATCCAGTCAAAATTCTCCTGGCCGACGGAATGGATGTCCGCATCGGGAGCTGGATTACAAAAATCGATGGCATACGGAACACCGTCCCGTATCGCGAATTCGACCGTGTTGAAATCATAACCGAGATATTCGTTCAGCGCCAGTACTCCGCTCTTCACCTGATCGAGGATCTTTTGCTGTACCGGAGGTCCGTTCTTCACATACCGGAGATGGTGCGGATTGCGCGGTTCATACTGCATGATATGGACATCTCTGCAGTCGATGCTGTAGCAGCGGAAATATTCGGTGAACTGGATCTCTTCCTGCAGCATCATTACCAACTGACCGGTCTCATTGTATGCTTTGAAGAAGTCATCCACATTCTCCACTTTATAGACATTCTTCCATCCTCCGCCGGCGAACGGTTTGAAGTATGCCGGAAAACCGATGTATTTGAAGATCGCATCCCACGCCAGCGGATAGGCAAGATTCCGCATGGAGCGTTCGTTGGTATCGGGCGGATGCTGATTGGAGGGAATGATCACTGTTTTCGGAACGGCCACATTGATCTTTGTTGCGAGACAATTGTTGAAGAATTTCTCATCCGCACTCCACCAGAACGGATTGTTAATGACAGCGGTTCCGTTCAACGCTGCATTCTTCAGATATGCGCGATAGAACGGAATGTCCTGAGAGATCCGGTCAATGATGACGGCGTAATCCGTTGCGTCCCCTTGGATCACTTTTTCAATCGAAACCGATTCTGCGATGATATTGCTTTCTTTGCGTGAGTTGACCCGTTCGATGAACGCCGGAGGGAATGTATTTTCCTGTCCGTATAAGATTCCGATTTTTTTCATACCACCCCTTCGTTAGATGAAAAACAGAACTCCTTTAGAATATAGCAATTTATTGTAAATCGTCAAATTTGCGTTGTTTAGAGGCAAATCTTTCATTATGATTATGAAAGAAAATGCCTAACACATGAAAAAATATCTTCTTTTCCTTCCATTCATACTCTGTACGATTGCAAGTGCCCAGAGGACTGTGGTTGAAGACAGCCTTTTCTCCCCTTCCATCGGAGCAATGACGAGATACCATGTGGTCCTTCCGGAGGGATACTCAGGGAGCGAAGAACGGTATCCGGTCCTTTACCTGCTGCATGGTTTGGACGGGGATCATACGAATTGGATACAGAAGACCGGCGTGGTGAATGCGGTCAAAAGCATGAAAATGATCATCGTAACACCAGATGGAAGAAACGGCTGGTATTCCAATTCTATGACCGACACAATGGAGAGGAATGAGGATCAGATCATTGCGGATGTGATCCCCGATGCGGAACGGAAATACAGGATCATTTCCAACAGATACTACAGAGGGATCGCCGGTCTCTCCATGGGCGGATACGGTGCGCTGAAATTCGGATTGAAATACTATGATCGGTTCTTCTTTGCTGCCGGGATCAGTTCTTCTATTCAGTTTCCGGAAGGATTATTGGATTCCGGAATCATTGCCCGGCGGTCGGCTGTCTCATCAAAGAAACTCCGCACACTGTTTGGGACGAAGAAGGTTCCGCAGTGGGATAATGAAAATGTATTGGAATTGGCTTCGCGCTCGGACGGAAAGAAACTTCCCTATTTCTATCTTTCCATCGGTTCGCAGGATAGGATCATTGAACTGGCGGAATTGAATCACGCTTTCGCCGCCGCGCTGCGCAAAGCCGGTGCTCAGTTCGAGATACATGAGGTCCCCGGCGGACATAACTGGGCATTTTGGGATAAAGAAATAAAGTTTGTACTTCTTCGTTTCAATGAACAACTCGGAAAGAGATGATCGAACGTGAAAGAGACCGCTGCACCCAATACTACTGATGCCATTCTGCGAACGAATATCCGCCTGCTGGGCGACACGCTCGGCGAGGTGATCCGCGAGCAGGAAGGGAATTCATTCTTTCAGCTGGTGGAATATTTCCGTACATCCACCAAAGCGAACCGATCCGCCCACAATGCAGAACTGCAGACGGGCCTTTCGAAGAGGATCGGTTCCCTGAACAGTGTTTCGATGAGGAAATTGATCCGTGCCTTCTCCACGTATTTCCAGTTGGTGAATATCGCAGAGCAGAATCACCGGCTTCAGAGGATGCGCGAACAGAAGCGGTCGGGACCGGCACACTATCCACAGGGTTCGCTGCGTCATACTCTGCACTATGCAAAAAAGAAAAAGGTCTCCGCTGCGGAGATGCAGAAGTTCCTTGCACAA
Organism: Synechococcus sp. UW140; assembly: GCA_943364975.1. Taxonomy (GTDB): domain Bacteria; phylum Bacteroidota; class Ignavibacteria; order UBA10030; family UBA8401; genus UBA8401. The sequence goes on along the minus strand of CALRIY020000099.1, from coordinate 3,812 downwards.
CTGTTCATCTCCCCCGTGTTCACTGCCCATCCGACGGAATCACTCCGCCGGACGGTTTTGGAGAAGCATTCACGGATCTGGGAGATCCTTGAAGAGTACGGCCGGATCGATCTGCTTCAGAGCGAGCGGGAGGAACTGCTCCTCTCATTGAAAAGGAATGTGACAAGTTTGTGGCAGACAGAGGAGACACGGAGTTATGACATCACTCCGCTGGATGAAGTAACGAATGGGTTATTCTATTTCACACAGGTCCTTCAGTATACAGTCCCCGCATTCTACCGCGAGATGGAGCAGGCACTATCCGACACCTATCCGACATTGATCGGCAAACTCCCATCCTTCCTTCAGTTCGGTTCGTGGATCGGCGGGGACCGAGATGGAAATCCGTTCGTCACCGCCGATGTCACGTGGTCTACGATGAAGCGGCAGTCGAATGCCGTGCTGGATATGTATCTGCGAATGATGGATGATCTGTATGTTGTCCGGAGCGAATCCCGAAAGAATGTTTCCGTCCACCCGGACCTGGAATCCTCTATCGCTTACGAGATAGAGGAACGGGGTGAACTCCACCCTCCCGGCATCCGGAACAAGGATGAGGTATATCGCATCAAGATCGCGCTAATGTATCGGAAACTGCAGCGGTGTAAGAAGAAATTGGACGGTACTCTGGGCGACCATGAACGCGCCTACAGATCATCTGCTGAATTTCTGGAAGATCTGTATCTGCTCCGCAAAAGTCTTCAGAGCAATAAGGGGGAAACGCTCACCCGCGGTACACTGTATGATCTTATCCGCAATGTTGAAACCTTTGGATTCCATCTTGCAACGCTCGATATACGTCAGCATAAAAAAGTGCATTCGGCTGCCGTCGCTGAGATCTACCGGCAATCGATGGTTCATCAATATGCATCATTCAATGATCAAGAGCGGCTGGAATGGCTGACGAAAGCGATCACCGGCAATGCGACATTCGTGCTCAATGAATCCGCCTTATCGACTTCCACTCAGGAAGTTCTCGCGACCTTCCGGACGATCAAAAAAGGTCTGGACGAGATCGATCACCGCGCGATCCGCTCCTACATCATCAGTATGACCGAAGCTCCGGCCGATGTCCTTGAGGTCCTCTTCCTGATGAAACTGACAGGATTATACTCGTCAAAAGAACGGCAAAGCGGACTGAATATCGTACCGCTGTTCGAGACAATCGGCGATCTCCGCGGTTCCGTCGGAATCATGGAGCAGTTATATACGAATCCTGCGTATGCACAGCATCTCTCCTACCGGAACAAACATCAGGAGATCATGCTGGGATATTCTGACAGCAGTAAGGACGGAGGCATCGTTACGTCCAACTGGGAGCTATACAAAGCGCAGCGTGCACTCTCCAAATGCTCAGCAAAGCATGGTGTGGACTGGATGTTCTTCCACGGCAGGGGCGGTACGGTCGGACGTGGAGGCGGACCGGAATTTCAGGCAATCATGGCGCTGAATGGTCGCTCCATCAACGGGAAGATCAAGATCACCGAACAGGGTGAAGTGATCTCCTTGAAATATTCCCATCCGCAGATCGCGCAACGGACACTGGAACTGACCACTTCGGCAATGCTGCTGAAGTATTTTGACAAGACGAATCTGCACAGAATCAAAGTAGCGCAGCATCCGCAGTGGCTGGATACGATGGCCGGAGTGTCCGAAGCTTGCAGCACGAAGTACCGCAGTGTGGTGTATGATAATCCGGATCTTGTCCGTTATTATTTTCAGGCGACACCGCTGAAAGAGATCACCAAGATGAGGATCGGGTCGCGTCCCGCCAAACGGACGAACACCGAACGGATCGAAGACCTGCGGGCGATCCCATGGGTCTTTGCATGGATGCAGAGCCGGCACAATCTGCCGGGCTGGCTCGGTATCGACGGAATGTTCAACACTCCGAACGGTCCAGGTCTTCCCGCTCTGAAGCAGATGTACAAACATTGGAATTTCTTCCGTGCATTGATCGACAATGTCCAGATGATCGTTGCCAAAGCGGATTTTGATATTGCCCGGCATTATGCCGAATTGGTGGAGCCGGAGGAACTGAGGGATTCAGTCTATCAAATCCTGCAGGAACGTTTTGAAAGGACGAAACACGTTCTGTTGAGCATCACGGATCAAAAAAATATCCTGGATAATTCACCGGTACTCCAGCGTTCCATCACTTTGCGAAATCCCTATGTCGATCCGCTCAGTCTGATGCAGGTGGAACTGCTGAAACGGATCCGGTCCGAAAAGACTTCTCCTCGTCAGCAAAAGGAACTGGAAGAAGCGGTTTTTCTTTGTATCAACGGAATTGCGGCGGGATTGCGGAATACGGGGTAAGAGCAATTGACAATTGAAAATGGACAATTGACAATTGACAATGGAAAATTGAAAATGGAAAATCAAAATATTATAGTTAAGATCGTTCGAATAGAACAATGCTCAGAGGTTATTTTCGGAGTTCTGAAGTGAGTTTTCCCGCATAACCCCAATTATCCGTTTCGATCTCATCGATCACGATGTGGATATGTTCGGGTCTCTTTCCCAACACACGCTGCAGTGTTTCAGTGATCTCCTTCACCACTTGCGCTTTTTGTTCGACGGTCACTCCATCCTTCGTGATCTGCACATTCACATACGGCATACGATATCCTTTCATCAAATGTGGGACATTACGACAATAATCTGCGGATCAATGCCGGAAGCTGTTCCGATGCAGTACCTTCCAGGACAGTATATCCTTCCAGCAATTGATAATTCGGATGAGGATCGACGAAGTATTTTTCCGGCGTCATCCTGAACAAGGGAAGCAGACCGGCAGCCGGATACACCTGCGCCGACGTCCCCACACCAATGAAGACCTCCGCTTCTCGGACAGTCTTCATCAAAAAATCATCCCGCATATCGACCGGTTCACCGAACCAGACTATGTCCGGCCGGAGCTGGCCGCCGCATTTCGGGCACTGATCGCCAAGTCCGATCGGTTTGGTGATCGTTGATCGGAATGTGCATTCATACTCCGAATCATATTCGAAGGCGAGTGAATGATGATATTCACACTTCTGCAGATCGATCCTTCCGTGCAGATGCCATACATTTTCACATCCTGCCCTCTCCAGCAGCGTATCGATATTCTGTGTGATGTTCACGACGGAATGATGTTGCGATAATTCTGCAATGGCGGTATGAGCAGGATTCGGGAGGCATTCCAGTTGTTTTCTGAACCGCTGTGCATAAAAATCGAGGACGAGCGCCCGGTTCCTTCTCCACCCGTCCGGTGAGGCAACATCCTCGATACGATGCTGTTCCCACAGTCCGCCGCTGTCCCGAAATGTCGGGATGCCGCTTTCGGTGGAGAGTCCTGCCCCGCTGAAGATGACGATGTTCATAAAATGGAAAAGGACAAACACTACTGTCTGTCCCATGCAATTGTAAGACGAAGCGACGCTTCGTCCTACATATTTAGAATAACAATGTTTGGAAATTATATTTTGGGCAAAGCGACGCTTCGTCCTACATTTTCTTCAGAAATTAATTATCAGTCGAAAGACGATAGAGCACGATACGGTCATTCTCGGTATCGCACACATACAGTGTATTTTCTGCGACCGCTGCACTTCCGGGACGCCGAAGTGTTATGCCCGGCGTCTTTGCACCGAACGATTCGGATTTGAACCGACCTCGATTATTGAATTTCACGACACTGTCCAGAGTCGCATCGACGATGAAGATATCGCGGCGCACCCTGTCGATACCGAGGCCGTATGCTTCACGGAATCTATTCGGCTTGATGA
>CALRIY020000098.1:0-14317 GCA_943364975.1 Synechococcus sp. UW140 | reverse complement strand
GATCCTGTCCGGATCCATACCGACACACACAGAGATACTATACCGAATGTTATGGAGGAGTTGAATATGAACCTTTGCCGCTGCAGAGAGACCGGACCGGTCCTCCGAAAAGAGAAATTTTTTTCAATGATCGGCGCGAATGCCGCCCTGATCGATGCGCCATCGGTCTCCGAGCTGTACAGCTGCACAGTATGCGGACAGCACTGGCGGTCCGACTGCATCGGGACCTTCGATGAACGATCCTTCTCGAAACTGAATGATGCGGCGGGCTGGAGAAGTGCACACCGTGCCGCACCGCTGAGAATGATACAAACGGAACCGCACGACGAAGTGACTGCGAATTTCTGCCTGTGGGGAAGCTGTGATAATTTCCGGCTGCGGGGTCATGATTATTGCATCGACCATTTGATGCATATGTGATCTTTCCGTTCAATCTCTTCCTTGGCTTTCCGATCTCTTTCGTGCCGTCCTTTCGTACACCTGCTGCATAAAACTCATTGATTCAGCGAAGAATTATTCCGACTTTTATCCCACCGCAACACTGAATGCAATCAACGACAGCTCACGGAAAAATTATGAGATCTATAATGTTCATCTTCCTGGTCATCCTCAGCGTACACCTGAACGGACAGGAACAGCTCACGGACGCTGCGCACCGCGCAGAGGTCGATCAATGGCACGCCGGACGGATCAACGGTTTGAAAAAGGAACACGGCTGGCTCAGTCTGATCGCACTGGATTGGCTGAAGGTGGGGAAGAATGTAATTCCGGCGATCGGGACGATCACGGCAGGAGCAAAAGAAGTTATTGTTTCCGTGAACAGGGAGCATCGCGGAATGATGAACGGGAAGCCGTTCATTTCCGGCGCAGTGGTACCGGATAAGGATAAGGTCCTGATCGGATCGAAAGCTCTTCAGATCATAGAACGGGGAGGAAAATTTGCGGTCCGTGTGTGGGACTCAGAAGCGCCTGCACGGAAGAATTTCACCGGCATCGAACGGTATCCTGTCTCCGCCGAATGGAAGATCACCGCACGATGGGAACCGTATGCACAAGGAAAGAAGATCGAGATCCCGACGGTGATCCCCGGTCTGGTACAGCAGGGGATCGTGCCGGGAGCCGCTGTGTTCTCCATCGGGGGGAAAGAATACCGGCTTGAACCGACGAAAGAGGAGGGGGAGGAGCAATTATTCTTTGTGTTCGGGGACAAGACGAACGGAAAAGAGACGTACGGTGCAGGAAGATTCCTCTATGCCGGACCACCGGTCAATAATACGATCGTTCTGGATTTCAACCGTGCGTACAATCCGCCGTGTGTGTTCACCGATTATGCGACATGTCCGGTCCCGACAAAGGAGAATAAAATGTCGGTTCGTATTGAAGCGGGAGAAAAGAATTTCAAGCATCGGTAAAGCGGTGAGTTGTTTCCGGATCCCTGTTCAGCTGTGTTCGGTCGGAAGGAGTCCGTCTACTTCTTTCCAAATGATCTCGTGGATCGCATCGATCGATTGTTTTCCGTCGATGGAGATGATGCGCGTCGGTTCCTCCTTCGCGATCTGGTGATACCCATCCCTCACTCTGTTGTAAAAATCCTCATTGCTCATTTCCATCCGGTCGGTCTCCTGGCGGTTCGTCTGGCGGCGCTGATACATCTCCGCGACAGTGATGTCGATCAGGAATGTCTTCTTCGGCATCAGTCCGTTGGTCGCGATCGAATTGATCCCTTTGACGCCGCCGTGATGCAGTCCGCGCCCGAATCCCTGATATGCTGTCGTAGAATCGACGAACCGGTCCGTAATGACTATGGTATGCTTTGAGAGCGCCGGTTTGATCACTTCGCTCACCAATTGAGCACGGCTGGCAGAGAAGAGGAGCAGCTCCGAGATCTGCGTCATCTTCAAATTCTTCTTGTTCAGGAGGATCTGGCGTATCTGTTCGGAGATCTCCGTTCCCCCCGGTTCCCGCAGGAAGAGGACCTCGCGATTCTGTTCTTTCAATTTTTCCACCAGAAGCTTTGCCTGAGTGGTCTTTCCGCAGCAGTCGATTCCTTCAAATGAAAGGAACATGGTTAGTCTCCGATCTTCTAGGGATATGTACGATTATTTGCGGAGGAATTCAACACACCGGAACTCGGGGGAAGTGTGTGCTTGATAAAGGGGACTTAGTTTTGTACCATGCAGAAATTCTCACCGGGGGTATTCAGCAATGCACACGCGGCGGCTCTTCGTCCGATTTTGCTCAGGATCGGCCATACCATTGATCCTGTCGCTTCTCTGTACCGTTGTGACTGTGCAATCCGTCAGCGGACAATCCCCCGCCTTCGAATGGAACATCGCCCCATCTCCCGTCAAGACCGATCTGACCCGCCTGGAAATGCTTTCACCGACTGAAGGTTTTGCATTCGGAACATATCTGCTTCAGTGCAGAGAGGGAGCGTGGAGCATGATGCCCGGACTGCCGTGGACGAGCAGTGTGAACGCCTTCCAAGTGATCGATCGGCGCACGATGTACGCCGCATCGCTTGAACCGACAAATGAATCGTTCCTGTACCGGTATGACGGGGCAGTGTGGCGGCGAACGCCGCATCCTATGGCGAATTTCATCACGGCGATCTCCTTGAACAGCAGCGGAAGAGGCTGGCTCGGCGGATGGGGAGAGATGGCATACACGGACGGCCGATCGTGGAGAATGTATCCTCCGATCCCGGGGGTGAGCAGCGTCGTCGGGATCATCGGAACGTCGGACCGTGATCTGCAGATCTTCACCGGGGGGATGGGAATCTACCGATTTGATCACGGCAGCTGGACAATGGTGATGCCGGCAGAGAGTCTTCATGCTTTCAAGGCCTTCGGGCAGAAGCGGGCGATGGTGATCCGCGGATCGACAGTGATAGAGTACAGAGATTCGAAGTGGACGGTCCATTCGTCACATCCGATGCTGCGTGACGTTGTTTCGCTGTTCCGGGAACCGGACGGCACGATCTGGGGAACAGGTGCAGGAGGGCTTCTGATGCGGTTCCGCAGCGGACGATGGGAACGGATCCCGCTTCCGGTGACGGAGCAGTTGAATGATCTCTCCGTTGTCTCCGGAAAAGGAGGAACGATCGTCGGGAAGAACGGAACGATCCTCAGTCTGGTCCCGTACAGGACGGGAGCATCGGTCACTCCCGGTTTCCAGGTGGAAAAATTATTCATTTCGGGGAAAGGGCTGGACGGGGAATACGGTGCGGCGATCGAGGATGTGAACGAGGACGGGAAGAACGATCTGTACACGGTCAATCTCTATAATCCGAATCTGCTTTTTATCAACCATTCCGGCAGCGGACGTTTGTTCCGAGACGAAACAGTGATGAGAAATGCCGCCGGCGGGATCGCGGATACTTCCATCCTGACGATCCGTGATATCGACCAGGGGATCGGCGTCGCTGATCTTGATAATGACGGAGACAGGGAGTTGTTGATCCTCAGTCTGGTGGGGCATAACAATCTTCTGCTGAACACAGGGAAAGGATTCTTCTATGATGTTTCCCATCAGAAGGGACGCGGCACGTTCCCGTACGGCAGATCGAATTCCGTCTGTTTTGCCGATGTGGAGAATGACGGCGATCTGGATATGTTCATCGCGAACGAATCCTCCACCAACAGACTTTTCCTGAACAACGGCGACGGATATTTTTCCGACGCCACCGGTTCATCGGGGCTCGAATCGGAACGGGGCGGGGTCTGCTCGGTCTTCGGCGATATCGACGGGGACGGGAAAAGCGATCTTGTCGTGACGAACTGGACCGACCGCTGCAGGATGTACAGGAATGTCTCCTCTGCGGAGAACGGAGTCCGCTTCGTTGACATCACCGAACGATCAGGCATCGGAGGAGCTGCGTATGAGCGGAGCAACGGCGCAGCATTCGGTGATATCGACAACGACGGTGATCTGGATCTGTTCATCGCCAAGCGGAGATCACCGAACAAATTATTCCGTAATGACGGGAACGGTCTCTTTGCGGATATCTCCCGCGTAGCGATCGGCAATGATACACTGATCAGTTACGGGGTCTGTTTTGCGGATATGGACAATGACGGATGGCTCGATCTCTACCTGACGAATGTCGGAGCCAACCGGTTCTACCGGAATGAAGGGAGCGGACGATTCTCCGACAAAACATTTGAATACGGCATACAGCATTCGGGGTACAATACCGGTGCTGCCACCGGCGACGCGGACGGCGACGGAGACATCGATCTCTACTCCTCCACATACATCAACGGAGAAAGCGTTCTCTTCATCAATAATCTCAATGACTCCAACTTCGTGACCGTGCGAGTGGAAGGGACTCTCAGCAACCGTGATGCGGTCGGCGCGGTAGTGAGACTGTATGAAGTGGGAAAGGGAGGAGCCGCCGCCCTGCTTCAACACCGCGAAGTGACCAGCGGATCGGGATATGCATCGCACAGTGCACTGGAGATCCATTTCGGTGCGGACAGGGAGAAGAGATACGATATCACCGTGAGATTTCCGGCGAGCGGGATCACCAGAACAGCGGAAGGTGTGCAGGGCGGAACCCGGCTCACTCTCAGCGAGGAGGATGGGTTCCAGCGAAGTGCGACGCTGTTCCACAAATTCCTGGAACGGGAGACCGCCGATCCGAGATCCCGCGAAGAGGTATGGAAGTTCCTGGTGATGCTCCTGCTCTCCGCCGGCTCCGTGCTGCTCGGAGAGCGGAGAGGGGGATGGGACCGTTCCCGTCAGCTCGTGATCCATGCGCCGGCAGTCATCATTTTCGTGCTGCAGTCAGTGCTGTATTTCTATGAACGGAGCGCCTTGACCGCGATGCTGCCGCTCGGCACCGTCATGATCTATTATACTGTTGTTCACCTCTATCACGAACGGGTGGTGCTGAAACGGATCGCCCTGCTGGAAAAGGAGAATACGCGGAATCAGATCGCGCGCGATCTGCATGATGATATCGCTTCCACTCTGAGCAGCGCGACCATCTATCTGAACGTACTGCAGCACTCCTATAAACGCCGCAGTGTGAAACAGAATGAGCTGATGAAGAAGATCAACGAAGCGATCGGGAGCGCTTCGGAAGGAATGACCGATATCGTGTGGGCGGTCTCGCCGAAGCACGACACCCTCGGTGCACTGATCTCGCGGATCCGCATCATGATCGCCGAATCCGCGTCCGCTCATTCACTGATGACGGAATTCCACATCGGGGAATTCGATGAGCAGACCGCTGTCGCGCCGATCGCCCGGAGGAACATCTATCTCATATTCAAAGAAGGGATGAACAATATCCTAAAGCACGCGCAGGCAACCGGTGTATCGTTCTCCGTCCGCCGGGAGGGGAGCCGGATCGAATATACGCTGACGGATGACGGATGCGGATTTGCCGATGACCACATGCTGCGGAAGAAGGAAGGTGAACGGCTGCTGCACGGGAACGGCATCGGCAACATGAAGAATCGTGCCGAAGAGATCGGAGCAGAGTTACGGATCCGATCCGGCGAGCAGAACGGAACATCGCTGCATTTGTCGATCGAAATGATGCATTTGCATCATTGATACACGCGGACAGTTTCATCACATTGAACGGACTATCAGGCCGTACTATGAGTATACGAGTTGCCATTATTGAGGATCACGCCGGTTTCCGGGAGAGCGTCATGTACATGCTGGAAGCGACCGAAGGATTCGTCTGCGCCGGATCGTTCGGAAGCGTGGAGGATGCACTGCGCCGGATGACCGCTGCGGATGTGCTGCTGTGCGATATCAACCTGCCTGGACTCACCGGGATCGAAGCGGTTCCTCTGCTGAAAAAAAAATTCCCGACGATGAAGATCATCATGGTGACAGTGTTCGAGGATGATTCCAATATCTTCAAAGCGATCGTTGCGGGTGCGGACGGGTACGTTCTCAAGAAGACCCAGCCGGTCCGCCTGCTGCAGGCGATCGAGGATGCCGCGGATGGAGGGTCCCCGATGTCACCTTCCATCGCACGGCAGGCATTGACCCTCTTCAAAGAGCGCGTTCCGCATTCCAAAGGAGAATCGCTCCTTTCCGAACGGGAGCTGGAGATCCTCAGCTGTCTGGTGAAAGGGATGGGAAACGACGAGATCGCCGAAAAACTTTTCATCAGCCGCGCCACTGTGCGGAATCATGTCAGTCACATCTACGAAAAACTCCACGTTCATTCCAAGTCCCAGGCCGTTGTCAAAGCAATGCAGGACGGACTTGTGTAATCTCCCCCTTCTCCACGCTCTCGCTGCTGCGGATCACCGTTCCGATAAATGATGCATTTGCATCATTGAGTCACCGCCAAACTTTCCTCATTATTTCACTGTTTTCGGTGCAGACCGGGTGGAATGCACATCGAATTTAGGGGGAGTTTATGCGATTCATTTCTGCAGTGTTCGTTCTTTGCATCCTGAGTATTCCGTCAACACTTATCAGTCAGACCTCCGTATCGGCTGTCGCGTTTGACGGTATCGACGATTATATCTCGGTCGCGGACCAGCCGGCCTGGGACCTTGATTCCAGCGATTTCACGATCGAGACATGGATCGAATTTGCAAGTGTGAAGCCGGATGATATCTTCATCGGACAAGATGAAGGGACGGGAACTTTCAATAAATGGATATTCGGTTTTCTCAACGGTACACTCTCCTTCCACATCAATAGTCCTGAATCAGGTCCAGTGAATCCGATCGTTCATTCGTGGACACCCGCCACGAATAGGTTCTATCATTTGGCGGTAACCCGGCACGGAAGCGATTACTTCCTCTATATTAACGGAATGATCGCCGCAACAGGGAGCTCTGCCGCGGTCATCCCGAACGTCGAACATGAATTGACGATCGGGCAGGCGGAATCCTTCTATCATCACGGAACGATGGATGAGGTGCGGATCTGGAAGAAGACAAGGACGCAGACAGAGATCCGAGAGTCGATGTACCGCACCCATCATTGGAGCGAACCGGGATTGACCGCTCTGTGGCGTTTTGAGGAGAACAGCGGTCCGTTCGCATACAATACCACCGGCGCAAATCACGGCACATTGATGAATGATGCGCAGTGGACAACAGCATCGGCGCCGTTCGCCCAGTCCACCGTCTCGAGGATCATTTCGTCCGCCGGCGAAAATAACTTTTCCGGTTCTTCACTCTTCGCAGCATTCCAGGCGCAGAGCGGTACGGATACGGTGACCGTGTCGAAATTCACCGGACCGGTGCCGGGGACTCAGCCGGCCGGCATGACAGTGCTGCACAACGGTTACTGGGTCATCCAATCCACCGGGAACGGAACATTCACCGCGGACCTGACATTCGGATTGGGAGCGAATGCCCTGTCACTTTCGGACCAGGAAGATCCGCACAATATCACATTGTTCCGGCGGACGCCCGGCAGCGGCGGCGCATGGACGCCGGCCGGAACAGCGGCCTCCGCTTCGTTCGGATCGGTGACGTTCGAAGGGATAACAGCATTCGGAGAATTTTCGATTGGAACGACGACCGGTTCCTCCCTGACGGGAGCGGACGGAGTTTTCCAATCAACAGCGAGCGGTATCTGGGGAGATGCCGCGAGCTGGTTTTTGATCGGCGGTTCGGATGATGACGGAATTCCGGACGCCAACGATGATGTCATCATCCGTGCGGGTGAGAACATCCAATGTACGGCGGGCGGATATGTGAACAATCTTCTGCTGCTCGGCGCCTCCACGGGCACACGGTTATCCGTTTCTGATTATGTCGGTTTGTATGTGAACGGGATCCTCAACTCGGATGCGACCGCTCTGTCGCCGAATCTTATCACCACGGGAGTGTATGCAAGCATCACTTTCGCCGGCAGCGGGAGACGGATCCTCGGCAACCGGTGGTCCGGCGATGTTGCAGGGTGGAGTGTGAACATCTCCATGAGCGATACCGCGCGTGTGCTGACGGATTTCAAGGCCGGTGCGCTCGGGATCAACAGTCCGGCAAAATTCGGAACGTACGATGCACCGACGGACCTGTACATTGACGGCGGCACGGAGAATTCCGGTACGCTCTCCGTGAATGGAACATATCTCTTCGTTTCCGGCAACATTACGAGAAACAATTCCTATACATCGAAGTTCAATTCTTTTGCCGCATCATGGTCCCTCATCGAGATCGGCGGAACGTACCTCAGCGCCGAACAGATCAAGATCGGCTGGCCCGATTACTGGTATGCCGTCACGAACACGCTCAGGATCCGTTCGACATCAGGACTGCTCATCAATTCCGCAAGTTACGGACATATGGGAACGCTGGAATACATCGGACCATCGGCGCAGACCACCGGGAACGAGTTGATCGGGATATCGAACATCGCGGTCAAGAATCCTTCCGGAGTGCAGTTCCTTTCCACTGTGTCGGTGACAAACCTGTTCCTCGATACCGGTAATGTCACTGTCGGAACGGATGTCTCTCTGACCGTAAACAATCTCTATGCGAAAGGGTACAGCATCCTCGGTCCCGGAAATGTTTCAATTTCGGAGCGAGTCGAAACGGCGCACGCGGACGGATTGGAGGGGACCTTCAAGAATTCCGGTACGATCGCCCTGACCAATTGGGCCGAAACGATCGTTCTCAACGGGGCGGTGCCGCAACGGACCGGGACGCTTCGTTCCTATTTCAAGGATTATCCGCAGCAATACATTTCCTTCGTGGTGAACAATCCTGCCGGCGTAACCTTCAACGGATCATATTTCGGAAATACCCTGACGCTGACAGACGGAAATATCACCGTCGAAAATCCCGATACATTGAGTTTCACATCACTAAACGCAGGGGACAACGAGATCGTCGGGACAGGAATGTATATACAGCAGCCGGGGCAGATCACGACCGCACACCTGAACGGGATGGACGGGACGATCCAAACCGCTTCTTATTCCTACGTTTTGCCGGTGAATACCGGCATCATCTTTAACAGCACGTTTGCGCAGACCGCAGGGATGAGGATGCCCGATTCTCTCGGCGGAATGCAGGTGACGAACAACGTCGGATTCACGTTCAACAGATCGATCTATTTTCCAAGCTTCAATCTGAATTCACTGTCGTGCGATCTGAACCTTCTTTCCGGTGTGACACTGCGGACGGATAATTTCGCATCCGGCAACACACGCATCATGTCCGGCGGCGGCAATTTCATCCTGAAGAACGGGGGTAACTTCTCCACACAGCATCCGGGCGGGATCAACGGAACATTACAGATCTCCGGCGACATCCGGCTGGGCGATTCCTGTACCTTCTCTCTCGGCGATGCGAACGCCGTGCAGAGCACCGGTACATATCTTCCGGATACCGTGCAGAGTATCTATTTCTCAAATCCTTACGGAACAACCATCAGCAAGCCGTTCCACGTCCGCAGCATTGCCAGCGTACAGAACGGCCCGCTCGATAATTCCGTCAAAAATTTTACGTTATGGGACGGAGCGACTCTGCATCGGTACTCCGGCGGGAGCATTGCTGCGACCCCGCAATTCCAGAATTTTTATGATGTGAACTATTCCGGATGGGCCGGAGTGACCGGTCCGGAAATTCCCGACTCTTCCACGGTTCTCCGGAATCTTCTCGGCGGGAACTGGATGACTCTGTCGAAGAGCATCACGGTCAACGGGACGATCGGGAATCATCTGCGGACCGATTCATTCACCGTCCGCTCGATGGGGACCATCTCGCCGTATATGATCGTCGGTCACCTCAGCCGTTTTGTCAATGCGCCGAAAGAATACATCTGGGAGGTTGCGGATAAGGATGTGCAGCGTTATCATCCCTTCTCCCTCATTCCATCAACACTGAACGATTCCGGCGATATCACCGTGACGCTTTATGACACGGCAACGACTCCGCTGCCGTCGCTGCCGCCGGGTCAAAAGATCCTCCGGTACTATCATACGGCCGAACAGTCCGGCGTTTCCGCACTGGACGGGAATATTTCCATGATGTACAATGACGCCGATGTGAATTCCGCGGGAATTCCCGATGACGATTCACTGCAGGTGCTGCAGTGGAAGGATGGAGCATGGAAGAACGTTGAAGTGGTCGCACGGGACAAATACAACAACAAGTTGACGGCTGGACCTGTGGACACTTTGACGACATTCATCATTGCCGGGACGGAAAAGAAGGGGATCGCAGCATTCTCCAGACGGGAGATCGCTTTCGGTTCTGTTCTGCGTCCTGAATACAAATATGACACGCTCTATATTAAGAACACCGGCACGTGGCCGCTGCAGATGAACAGTCTGAGTTTCACCGATCCATGGACATTCGGCGGTTCATTGAGCAGCAGCACGATACCGATCGATGACAGCGCCGCCTTCGTGATTTCGTTCAACGCATATCACGGCGGTACATCCTGCTTTGTGTATCTGTACCACAACGGAACGACCGGCGTCGACACTGTCCAGTTGACGGGAAAAGCGATCTATCCGGATCTCGCTTTTTCCATCGGCAATCCATCGTTTGGGACTGTTCCGGTCGGTGAATCGAAGAAGGACAGTGTGATGATCTATAATAACGGATCGTATCAATTGGTCATCTCGGAACTTGTTCCCGGTACTCCGCATTTTACCGCAGAACTGGAGAAGGATACGATCGCCGCTCAGGACAGCGGTAAGTTCTACATCACATTTGCTCCGCAGTCGGAGGGGACGATTAATGCAGAGATCATTTTACGGAACAATATCTACGGATCCGGCGACGGATACAGGATCTATCCGAGCGGTATCGCCACAGCGTCGCAGTTCGCTGTAGAACCTTCCCAACTGGCATTCGGTGATGTTCATCGAGGAAATTCCAAGAAGGACAGCGTGCTCGTGAAGAATCCCGGAGCAGCCGTACTCCACATTTCAGGAATTTCCTCCACCGTGGCGGGATATTCTGCCGTTCCATCCTCACTCGATATTCCGTCAGGGGATTCTGCATGGGTCGTTGTGACATTCGCACCGCAGTCCCAGGGGGATCTCGGCTGTGAACTGATCTTCCATCATTCGGCGACCACGACAACGCCGGACAGCGTGCATCTTTCCGGGAATGGCATTGAGCAGGTCTTTACGGCGGATAAAACATCCTTCTCCTTCGGTTCGGTGACGGTGGGGAATACAAGGACCGATTCAATGTTCGTGACCAATACTGGGAATATCACGCTGACGATCGCGTCCGCCGTCTCGTCGGATCCCGGACAGTTCATCGTCTCTCCGGCATCCGCTGTTGTGCCTGCCGGCGGGAAACAGAGATTCATCGTTGGATTCAAACCGAATGCATTGGGAACGCAGACCGGAACGGTCACGTTCAAGCATGACGGCATCCCGGATTCCAATGTGATCGCAGTGAGCGGATTTGGACAGATCCCGGTCTTCACTGCTTCCAGAACGGAACTCCAATTCGGCGATGTGCGGATCGATTCCGTGCGGACCGATACGCTCATCATCACCAACAACGGAAATATGTCGCTTGCCGTAACCTCCGCAGCGGTATCGGATTCACTTCTGACGGTCAATCCGCATTCCGTCATCCTCAGTCCCGGCGCAAAGAAAGAATTCACCGTCACGTTCGCGCCGAAAAAATTCGAAGGCGCGGTGAATGCACGGATCGTCTTCACGCACAATGGACATCCCTCCGCGGATACGATCGCTGTTCAAGCGCGGGCGACCGCTCCTCATTTTGCCGCCGTCCGCGCGTCGATCGATTTCGGCGGGGTGGATGTCGGGACAAGTTCCGCGGACAGTCTGATCGTGAAGAATACCGGAACCGCCCAGCTCATCATCAGCTCGGTGCAGAGCGGCGATTCGGTGCGGTACACCGTTCTGCCGAACGCATCGGTGATCGGACCGGCCGATTCACAGTGGTTCAGGATCTCCTATCATCCTTCGGGGATGGAGGAAGAGCCGTCGACGATCGTCTTCTTGCATGATGCCGACGGGGGGAGTGACACTGTTGCCGTGACCGGATTTGGTTTGATGCCGAAGTATGCGGCGTCCGCAGATCAGATCGATCTCGGCGAGGTGCGGGTCGGCCGGACGAAAAATGATTCGCTGGAGATCGAGAATTCGGGGAATTCACCGCTGGTCATTTCATCCATCGCATCGAATGACAGTCAGTTCACCGTCGTTCCGGAATCGCTCACGGTCCTTCCCGGAGCAGTCAGAACGATCGCAGTGAGATTCTCTCCCGACCATCGCGGCGGGAGCAGTGCATCCCTCATCCTGCTGCACAATGCGCAGCCGGGGGCGGATACGATCCGGCTGGAAGGGACAGGGGTTGAACCGCTCTTTGCAGCGGACAGACAGCAGATCGATTTCGGATTTGTGCGGACGGACAGCTCAAGGGTCGACTCGGTGTATGTCACCAATTCCGGGAACATGGATCTCCGGATCGCCGCTGTACACACAGGACATGCTGCATTCCGCGTGATGCCGGAATCGACGATCATCGGTCACGGTGCATCGCAGTATTTCATCGTGACATTCTCCCCGAATTTGAAGGGGACCGTCTCTGCCATGCTTACATTCGCCAGCGACGCTGCATCGTCGCCGGATTCGTTGCTTCTGAATGGGACCGGTATTGCACCGGAGTTTGCGGCAGGGAGGAACGTGATCAACTTCGGCGGGGTGGCGGTAGGGAATGCGAAGTCGGAGAGTCTGTTCGTGAAGAATACCGGAACAGCTTCCTTGTCGATCCGTTCGGCGAGGAGCGTCGATACACTTCGATTCTCGGTGGAACCGGATCGCGCACTGATCGCTCCGTCGGATTCTTTCCTGTTCCGGATCACGTATCACGCGAACGAAAAAGCGGAACATTCTTCGATCGTAGAATTCCTTCATGACGCGCAATCGGGGAGAGATACGGTCCCGGTGGCCGGCCATGGACTGATGCCGGTCTTTGCATTATCGGCACGGATGATCGACCTCGGTTCAGTGCGGGTCGGGACGGCGCGCCGTGATTCCGTTGAGATCTCCAATACCGGAAATTCTCCGCTGATCATCTCATCGGTGACCTCCAGTGATCCACAAGTAACGGCTGTTCCGGACACATTCACTGTTCCTTCGGGAGAGATGCGCAGGATCCGGTTCACGTTCACGCCGGACCGGCGCGGTTCGAATACCGTTTCGCTGGCGGTCGGACATAATGCATCAATGAGCGCGGATACCCTGTTCATTCACGGTACCGGTGTTGAGCCCCTCTTCCTTCTCAGCAGGACGGCGATCGATCTCGGCATGATGGAAAAGGACAGCATCCGTACCGATTCTGTCCGAATCGTGAATCATGGAAATGCTGATCTTGTGATCGATTCCGTCTCGCTCTTCGGAGGGATCGCTCAGGTCTCGCCGCTGAATGGAGTGATCGCACCGGGCGATTCGATGGGATTCGTGTTGTCGGTCCATCCGGTCACTCCGGGGATCGTGAACGGTTTCATCCGATTCCGTCACAACGCTCCGGCTGCCTCGGACACAGTCCGATATCATGTGAAGGTCGGACCTCCGGTCTTTGCGGTGAACCGCCGTTCCGTTCCGTTCAGAACGACCCTCGCCGGGAAACAGCGGATCGATTCGGTGTTGATCTCCAATGAAGGATTCTTCGATCTGACGATCGATTCCTTGACCGTCTCGCATTCATCGTTCATCATTCCTCATCCCGTACTGACCGTGAAAGCACAATCGGTGCAGCCGATGGAAGTGATCTTTTCACCGGACAGCGCAGGCGTAAAGAACGGAATGCTGATCTTCAAACACAATTCCAGATCCGGTGCAGATACGGTGCATCTGTTCGGGACAGCGGTGGAAGTGACGACCATTGCTCACGCGCGAAGTTCGATGAACGGAAGTACCGCGGTGATCGAAGGGGTCATGACCAGAGTGAAGGGAGGGATCGCATTCATACAGGATTCGACCGCCGCATTGTCCATCCTTTCCGCGCAGTCCTGGTGGAATGATTCTCTCTCCTCCGGCGGTATCAGGATGGGGGATGTTGTCAGGATCGGCGGGACGATGAGCGAAGCGAATTATCTGAGACAGTTCGTTGCGGATGACTCCATTGAATTCATCCGGCTGGCCCGGAATACCATTCTGCCGTTGCCGGATTCCGTCTCGCTTGCACAATTGAAGACGAAGGGGGAACAGTATGAGGGGAGACTGATCCGTCTCAAAGGGGCTTCCATCGTCAATACCGCCGATACGGTATTTCTGCCGCAGACATCGTATTCCATCGTGGATGCATCCGATTCCACACAATCTGTCATGCTGCGAATCGGCGGGTCTGAACAGACAGATCTTGACGGACGGAGGCTGCCG
>CALRIY020000097.1:0-14478 GCA_943364975.1 Synechococcus sp. UW140 | reverse complement strand
CTTGCTGTGGAATATAATGGGAAGATGAAATTCGGCAAGTTGGATGTTGATTCAAACCCTCAGATCTCGATGCAGTTCGGTATTCGGAGCATTCCGACCTTACTTGTCTTCAAAGGGGGAAAAGTGGTGGACCAGATCGTTGGCGCTATGCCGAAAAAGAGTCTCATTGACAAGATCAGTCCGCATATGAACTGATCTGTTTCCCGCTATGTTAATTGATCCCGTCTTCCGAGGCGGGATTTTTTTTGCCTGGAAACATTGAGTTTAGTGAATTCTCACCCCGAAAGATTATGGATTAGTTTCATTTTTTTGTATTTTTGTTTATGGCTGCTAAGACGACAAATATGCAATTCCAAAAGCCCGGGAATCGTCCTCCCGCACCTTCAGGCGGATTCTCTCTCTTTCCCAAAAAGGATAAATCCGGAAAGCCAAAAGTAGCGGCTCCTGTATTCAAAAAGAAGAATGTTTATCGGTATAGTGTCAAAAAAGGGGCGAAGACGATCGAAGGGTACCAGAATGCTTCATCTGCGGATGAGGTCCGAAGGAATCTTATCCGGCTCGGTTTTGAGATCAAATCGGTCCAGCGTCATTATGAGTTCCAACTCCGTGCATCAAGCAATGAGATCGTCAGTTTTGTGGTCACCAGCGCCCGGCTGTTGGAGCAGAAACTTCCGTACAGTGAAGTTCTGCAGATCATGGCGAACAATACCAAGGATAAATACCTCAAAGGTGCGCTTCGCAATATCATTCTTGATTTGAAGAACGGTGTCGATTCACGCGATGCATTCGTCCGACAGGGGAATGTGTTCGGCGAACATGTCGCGCTCATGCTCGGCATCGCGTCCAAAAGCGGCGAAATGACATCCATCTTCAAAAGCGTCGCAACACTCGTCGAACGGCAGGCAGAATTCAAAAAAGGATTATTGAGTTCATTGATGATGCCCGCTATCACCTCGGTGACAGTGTTAGGCGCGATCGTTTTCTATGCCGTCTTCCTCGTGCCGCAAATGATGGAGATGCTCGGTCCGATCATGGAGGAGGTCCCTCCGTTGACAGCAGCGACCTTAAAATTCAGCGAGTTCCTGCAGGGGACATACGAATGGATCATCACGATCGCACTGGTCATCATCGGTTCGTTCTATGGATTTTTGATGACCGATATCGGAAAACTGTGGCGTGATCGTGTGATCATCGGTATCCCGTATGTCGGCAACATCCTCCGGAATACCAGCACGGAGATCTTCTGCCGTGTCTTGAGCATCATGTATACCTCCTCCAGTGAGAATATTGAAGCGATCCAGATCGCCGCGGAAGCGAGCGGAAATCTCTACCTTTCACATCGCATCCGGACCGTTTCGATCCCGAACATGCTGAAATACGGGACCGATCTCAGCAAAGCATTGAGCGCCGCTGATTTCTTTCCGGATGTCTTCATTTCGAGATTCTCGACTGCCTCCGAAACCGGGGCGGTGAAAGATACCGCGCTTCAAGTGGCGGATTATTACCAGTTGGAGAATCAATTCTCCATGAAGAACCTGACGGGATTCATTGAAATATCCATTACTGTCGTCATCATGGCTGCACTGGTCTTTTTAACGATGCTTTCAACTGAAACGGCTTCCTTGAACATCCAGCCAACGATGTAACAGATCTGAACGAGGATATCACTATGTCTGTACAACAACCTATCGCTTTAAAGAAGACGCTGACCTCGGTGCTCCTGGACAAAGGGATCATCGATGAACCGACGCTCCGCAAAGCGGAAGAGGTCCTGAGCAAAGAAGGATCCAAATCGCGGAACCAGCTTCTTCATATCCTCGTGGAACAGTTCAAGGTGAACCGCGATGCATTGTTCGCGGAAGCAGCGCAATTCTATACATTCAGGATCCTGGATATCTCGAAAGACAGTGCCGATGACGGTGTGCTTGCATTCATCCGGAAAGAACTTCAAACGCTGCCGCTGTATCTCCGCGAACAGGCGGTCGAGAATAAGGTGCTTCCGTACCGGGTGGACAAGGAAAAGGAAGGCCGGCTGCTTATCATCACTCCGGACCCCACGAATGCCGGCATCTATAACATAGCCCGTTCGTTCGAGAACAAGAAATTTGAGATATGCTACGTACCGCTCTCTCAATGGCAGGAGATCTGGAACCGCGTCAGTATCGACCGCGCGATCTACAAGGACCATGAAACAGAACTCCGTGACGAAGGTTTTGTGGCGGAAGATGAGGATGACGGTGAGAAGTTCGAACAGGAGATCGATGAGGAGATCAGCCGTAGCGGTCTTGTCTCATTGATCGAAAGTATCTTTGTGGATGCGGTTCGGGTCGGCGCAAGCGATATCCACGTCGTGCCGCGCGGAGAGAAGATCACCGAGTTTCATTTCAGGGTGGACGGACGGTTGTCCCGCTGGTATACCCATACCGAAACCAGGGCGGAAGCAGTCTCCGCAGTGGTGAAGGACCGTGCGAAGAATCTCGACCGCTTTGAGAGGAATTTGGCACAGGACGGATTCGCTCAGCTGATTATCGATAAAAAGACCATCAGGTTCCGTTTATCGGTTATACCGATGGTCGGGATGGAATTGAAGAGTAAATTCGAGTCGATTGTTATCCGTATCCTTCGAGAACCGACCATGGGGAAGAGGATCGAAGAACTGGGGTTCGATCCGTACAGCGAGGACAGACTCAAACGCGCCATCAAAAAACCGCACGGCATCGTGATCGTTACCGGACCGACGGGAAGCGGGAAGAGCACTACATTGGTCGCTGCACTCAGGACGATCATGGACCCCTCGCTGAATATCATAACGGTTGAGGATCCCGTTGAGTATTTCATTGATGGTGCCCGTCAGGTGAAGCTCAACCCGAAACTTGATTTCGAAGGAGCTCTGCGGGCGATATTGCGTCACGATCCGGATATCGTTATGGTCGGTGAGATGCGCGACAAGATCACAGCGGAGATCGCGATCAAAATGGCAAACACGGGTCACTTGACCCTCTCCACGCTCCACACGAATGATGCACCCAGCGCTCTTTCTCGTCTGTTCAAAATGGGTGTTGAACCTTTCCTGATCGCGAGCAGTATCAACATTATTGTTGCACAGCGGCTGATGAGGAAATTGTGTCCGCGGTGCAAGGCGAAGATCCGGGAAAGTGATCATCCGATGCTGAAACGGCTCGGACTGACCGAAGAGGAGATCACATCGAGCACGATCTTCCGGCCGACAGGGTGTATCGATTGTTTGAAAGGGTATAAAGGCCGGATCGCGATCCACGAAGCTTTGTATTTTTCGAAGGATATCCGGTCGCTCATCCTCGATTCGGGTTCGACGGTGAATGAAGAGGCACTGCGCGATGCAGCGATCAAGAACGGAATGACAACGCTGCGGCAGCGGGCGATCGATCTGCTGAAGAACGGTGTGACCTCCATTGATGAAGTAGGCAGTATCACGGCAGAGGATTAACGAAGTTTCTCCTTGCTCTCACGTTGAAAAAGATTGTGGTTGAACATGGGTTTGGGTCAAACATTATTAACGACAGGTGTTCTTGTCCTGATCAGCGTCGCTGTTATCGGCATCAATAAGATGGTGTCGGATAAAGATATCGCCTATTACGACAAGAAGGCGATCGAGCAATCCGGGATCCTTGCCAATGCACTGCTGGATGAGATATCCACAAAGAAATTCGATTCGTCTGTCGATACAAGCGATTGGGGTTATGCCTCCTCCTCGACATTTGACGGTTCGGGATCCCTCGGACCTGCATCTTCAGCATTGAGTTACGTCAACCCCGGCGGATCGCCGGATACATTTACTCCTTTCCGATCGATGTCCAATGCCTATTATGACGATGTGGATGATTACAAAGGATATTATCGCACGACTTCGGCGGGAGGACTGACCGGTTTCCGTTTATGGGTGGATGTGAATTATGTCACTGCCGCGTCTGTTATCACTTCCAGCAGAACCTATTATAAAAAGGTCGACGTCAGGGTCTCCAATGTAACCTATATGGCTGATACCCTCATCTTCAGCCGTGTCATCGCGTACTGATCATGGCAGTTATCCTCGATATCCTTTTCAGTTTTATCGTGCGCGGTTCGATCGTTCTCGTCGTACTCATCACGATGGTGAATTTGAACAATGCGCTCTTTCGTTTTACCGAACGTGCATCCCTCAACGAAACGGTCTCGAGCGCTTCCGAAACCATTTCCAACGATCTGAAACTTGCCGGATACCGCGCATCGAAAACTTTTGCTCGAGCAGATTCTATTGAAGCTTCCTTTTACGCAGATCTGGATGACAATGGCACCGCAGAGACCGTCCGCTATTACCTTGGAGCCGGTGCTGCCGGTTCACACAGGATCCTGTATCGCACCCTCAATGCAGGAACACCGTTTGAGATCGCCCGCGATGTTGTTCTGCTCCGATTCAATTTCTATTCGATCACAGGAACATCCATCACCGGCTCAGGGGTCGGAGGGATCCGTTCCGTGAAAGTCTATTTTATGATCGAATCTAATCACAAACTCCGCTCTGTCTATTCCGGAAAAATGGATACGCTGACATATCAAAAAGCTGCTTGGGAGGGACATTTCTTCCCTCGAGGGCTTTATTGAACTATGGCAGGGAAATCATTCTGACCTCTGTGAATCAGATCACAGCATTAGAAGTCTCTAATGCTCATCTTAAAGTAATCTAACACGGAAACGCTTGCATCCTGGTCTGTAGGTGGTATATTACGTGTGAGATGAAGAAGGTTCAATCACATATAGATGGTCTAATGCATCAGAGAGGAGCACTATAATGGGCTCATCGAAGACGATCATTCTCGCCGGTATCTACCTGATATTTGGATTCTACGTTCAGTCGTTCAACAGCGTAGATGAAACAATGTTCAAAACCTCGTTAAAAACCGCGACTCTCGCCCAAAGCGAGCAACTGGCCCAAACGGGGCTATCGCTTGCTAAATCTTATATGGGTGGGAATTCCTTACGATCCAGCTTCCCGACACGCACATTTGTCAGCGGAAAGGATACGGTAAGATATTCCGCCGCTACTTCACCGTCACTGCCGTTGTCACAAACGATGGTCACTTCGACCGCATCTCATTACACGACAATAGTTGATGATGGTGTTTCTGAGATCAAAGTGAGGCGAATCGTAACGACGACAGCTGTTTTCCAGTTCCATTCCGGCCGCTGGAAACAGGTGAGGGTTTTCACTTCCAGAGATTATCAGGATAGGTTTTGATCCACAATTGCACGCAGTTTATTGTAAAAATGCCCGCGATGCGGGCGTTTTTATGACAAAGAATGGTCACACCCATCTATTTTCCCAGTTTCTTCATTGATATTCATCTCTCTTTCCTTTATCTTCAAAGACAAAATTCCAATAATCGCTTTCACTTTGATCTGATAATGCATCACTCCGGGGGATCTTCTCATCGTTTTTTCAGTCTGGTAGGACGTTTATCCGTTCTGATCTCCATTCTCTCCCTTTTTTCCTTCGCCCAAACCACCGATTTTATCCCAATAAGTAAGAAAGAATCCGAGCGGAACCGTCTGATCGAACTCGCCGAACGGAAAAAATTGGCGAATGCCGGGGTGTATTCGGTCAGCAGCATCCGATACGCATACCGTTTTGGAAAAGTCGAGAAGAACGGTCTGTTGGAATCGACGATAAGGTATGACGACAGGGGAAATAAGATCCGGGAGATCATCTATAATGTTTCGGACGGCTCTGTTTCGGAGTTCAGGAATTACCGCTACGATAAACAAGGGAACTTGACCGAAGAGTCTGTGAAAAAAGAGGCTGTCTCGCTGAAGACCATTCATCGGTACAACTCCCGGAACAACAGGATCGAAACTGTGCACTATCGAGGCGACGGCACCGTGGAGCGGAAATTGACATTTGTCTATGATGATAATGGCCTGCTGCTAGAGACCATCGGTAAGCTGGATGACGGACGGATGTTCATGAGGGATTCATATCTCTATGACGCACGCGGCAATGTCATTGAATTCAAGAATAATCTGAAACGGATCACCGCCCAGTATGATCCGCGCGGCAATATCACCGTCATCACAAAATATCAGCGCTATTTCAAAGCCCAGGACAGTGTTCAGTACAAGCTGAATGAACGATTCATGTTCGATTATGATGCGAATGAACGTCTCGCAGAGATGCGGTCGTACCGTGCGGATTCTTCCTTGAAGTCCCGTACCCAGTACATGCGAAATGAAAAAGGATCTCTTCTGGAAGAGAAGGAATACACCGGAGACGGCAAACTTTCATATTCACGGATACTGAAATATGATAAACAGCAGAATCTGGTCGAAGAATCCGGTACCGACCGTGCTTTGAAATTCAAGAACACGTATAAGTATGATTCACGGGGAGTGAAAACGGAAATGGTCATGTTCGACCAGGTGAACGAACCGGTCAGCGTCATCCGGTACTCACTCGGAAGGAACGGCGCCTTGCCCGCTGTGCAATCTTCATCTGCTTCAATTGCTCAGAATGATACGAGCTTTGACGAAGAAGAGGAGCCGGGGACAAAGGAAGAATTCTTCCAATTGTTGGGCGCTCGGATCATTGCTCCGGACGGAACATATTTGGGAATGATCGTCGCCGATACTTCCAACCAGCAGTCCATCATCAATATTTCAGGACCATACGGTTCGTCGGAATCATCGACCAGCATTTTTCATCAGACCACCCCGTACGGCGGCGAGAAAGGAATTTTCAGTCCTTTTAACCCGCAAAGCCCCAGCCCGCCATCTATCTATAAGGACGGCAAATTCTTTACGTATCTCACCGAAAACGACGCGTACCGGCCCCGTTCCTCACCCAGACGTCTCATAGAGTTCGTCCGGACTCTCGCCAAACAGAATTAGTTTTGTTCCTTGGAACGTTGAAAAACCCCGCACTTTTCTGTATCTTGAAAGTGCATAAGGGTACGTATTTCAATTGATCCCTCACGGTAGGGATTTTTTATTGTTTAGGAGAATTTTTTCAGCAATGCAGTATAAAAAACGGACACATACATGCGGCGAACTTCGTTCGTCCCATATTGGAACATCGATCACACTGACAGGGTGGGTGGATACACGAAGAGACCTTGGCGGAGTCATTTTTATCGATCTGCGGGACCGCTATGGAAAGACCCAGGTCGTTTTCAATCCGAAACATAGTGAAGCGATCCATGCGCTCGCAAAAGAGCTGCGGACGGAGTTCGTTATTTCCGTTTCCGGCAAGGTTGAGCGGCGGCCGGATGGTACGGACAATAGTAAACTGGCATCTGGAGAGATTGATGTCCTTGCCGATGATCTTACGATCCTGAATAAAGCGGAGACGACACCGTTTCCCATCGAGGAAAAACTCGATACGAACGAGGATCTCCGCTTAAAATACCGCTATTTGGATCTGCGGCGTGAACCGATGCAGAAGAACCTTCTGCTCCGGCATACGATGTATCAGATCACCAGACGGTATTTTGACGAACACAGTTTCATCGAGGTCGAGACACCGGTCCTGATGAAGAGTACGCCGGAAGGGGCACGCGATTTTCTCGTCCCCAGCAGGATCAACCCGGGGAAATTCTATGCATTGCCTCAATCCCCGCAGACCTATAAACAGATATTGATGGTCGCTGGATATGACCGGTATTTCCAGATCGTGAAATGTTTCCGCGATGAGGATCTGCGGGCGGACCGGCAGCTGGAATTCACTCAGATCGACGTGGAAATGTCCTTTGTGGACGAGAATGATATTCAGACGATCGTCGAAGGATTGATGAAACGGTTCATGAAGGAGATCAAGGGTATTGATGTTGTCACGCCATTCCCGCGTTTGACATACAAAGATGCGATGGAAAGGTACGGCAGCGATAAGCCGGACCTCCGGTTCGATCTGAAGTTTGCCGATTTCAGCGGATTGGTGAAGGATTCCGGATTCAAGGTGTTCGCGGAGAACGTGAAAAAAGGGGGCGTGGTCGCCGGTTTTGCTGTACCGGGCGGTGCGGCGTATACACGGAATCAGATGGACAACCTTGTCGATTTCACGAAGTCTCTCGGCGTCGGCGGACTCGCGTACATCAAACTGACGGAGAAAGGAATTGAATCGGCGATCGAAAAATTCCTCGGGAATGAACTCTGTGTTAAGATCTGTGAAGCGGCAGGTGCGAAGGTCGGGGATAACGTTCTCATCGTTTCCGATTCGTGGCAGAAAACGTACAACACACTCGGCGTTCTCCGTCTCGAAATGGCGAAGCGGCTGAACCTTATCGATGAGAACAAATGGGATCTGCATTGGGTGGTCGATTTCCCCATGTTCGATTATTCGGAAGAGGAGAAACGTCACGTTGCGATGCATCATCCGTTCACATCGCCGAAACCGGAGGATGCGCATCTCCTGGACGGCGATGCAACCAAAGCCCGTGCCCGTGCATATGATCTGGTGATGAACGGCAATGAAGTGGCGGGAGGCAGCATCCGTATCTATGATTCCGCACTGCAGAGCAAGGTCTTCAGTCTTCTCGGCATCGGTCCGGAAGAAGCAAAGCTGAAATTCGGTTTCATGCTCGATGCATTCAAATACGGCGCTCCTCCGCACGGAGGGATCGCGTTCGGATTCGACCGTCTTGCGATGCTGTTCGCCGGAGCAAAATCGATCCGCGATGTGATCGCGTTCCCGAAGACAGCGAGCGGCGTCTCGCTGATGGATGACAATCCTTCGACCGTCGATCAGAAACAGCTGGATGAACTCCATATCAGATTGAAATAAAGTGATCATCATGCGGCGCCACCATGCCGCATCGAGTCGTTCGTGAAAAACATTCACCGATAAGAACGAAGGAATGATGAAAGAAAAAATTCGCATAGCATCCGGTCAGGGATTCTGGGGTGACCTTCAGTCTGCACCGGTCGATCAGGTCCGCAAAGGAGAGGTCGATTATATGATGCTGGACTATCTCGCGGAAGTGACGATGTCCATCATGCAGAAGCAGAAGTTGAAAGACCCGAAACTTGGGTACGCGAAGGACCTTCTTTCGGTCTTTGATGCGATCCTTCCGGACATCGTCCAAAAAGGGATCAAAGTGATCACGAACGGCGGCGGTGTGAATCCTTTGGCATGCCGTGACGCGATCTTTGAAATTGCAAAGAAACACAATATCCGCGATCTGAAGATCGGTGTGGTATACGGAGACGACATCCTTCCTGAGATCGACCGTCTTGCAGCGGACGGCATGATGCTGGATAATATGGAAACGGGGGAGAAACTCTCATCGGTCCGAAAGCATGTGATCAGTGCAAATGTCTATTTCGGAGCCCAGCCGATCGTGGAGGCTTTGAAACAAGGGGCGCAGATCGTGATCACCGGCAGAACGACCGATACAGGTCTGACACTGGCGCCGATGGTGTATGAATTCGGATGGTCGTGGAATGATTGGAATAAGATCGCAGCCGGAACAGTTGCCGGGCATATTCTGGAATGCGGCGGACAGGCAAGCGGCGGGAATTTCACGGGTGACTGGAGGTCCGTTCCTGATCTGGCGAATATCGGGTTTCCCATCGCGGAAGCTTTCCCGGACGGAAGGTTCATCATCACCAAACATGAGAATACCGGCGGCCTGGTCTCCAGCTCCACAGTGAAGGAGCAGCTGCTGTATGAGATCGGCAATCCGAAGAACTACATCACTCCTGACTGCGTTGCAGATTTCACATCGATCCATCTGAAGGATATAGCTCCGAACAGAGTTGAAGTATTCGGTATTCAAGGTCAACCGGCAACGGAATTCTACAAGGTATCCATGGCATATTTTGACGGGTACACGGCATTTTCAACGTTGACCTATGCCTGGCCCGATGCACTGGAGAAAGCCAAACGGGCGGATGAGATTCTCCGCGCACGGCTGAAAAATCTCGGACTGGAATTTGAGGAGATCCGTACTGAATTTCTCGGATATGATTCCTGTTTCGGTCCTCTTGCCAAACAACCGGACACTCTCAACGAAGTTGTGATGAGGATCGGCGTCCGAGGTAACGATAAACAAGCGATGGAACGGTTCAGCCGCGAGATCGCTCCGCTGATCCTGACAGGACCGCCGTCGGTGACCGGATTTGCAGCCGGAAGACCGAAGCCGAGCGAAGTGATCGCATACTGGCCGGCTCTTCTGCCGAAAAAAGCAGTCGTTCCGAAAGTGGAGGTGACGTCCGTATGAAGATCCAACTGTATCATATAGCGCATGCCCGGTCCGGCGATAAAGGAGACACCGGGAATGTCGGAGTGATCGCACGGAAACCGGAATACTATCCGCTGCTGGTGAAGTATCTGACGATCGAACGCGTGAAGGAACATTTCAGCGGTATCTGTCTCGGACCGGTCGAACGGTTTGAACTTCCGAATATCGAAGCATTGAATTTTCTGCTGCACAATTCACTCGGCGGCGGCGGGACCAAGTCATTGAAGAATGACGCTCAAGGGAAGACACTCAGCAGCGTGATGCTGCGGATGGAATTAGAGATCAAGGAAACGATATGATGTTCGACAACGAAAAATCAGAGCTGGGAAAATTACAGGAACGCCTCACGCAGCTCCGGGGGTTTCTTTGACATCGAGATCAAACAGAGTGAGATAGACGCACTTCAGCAAAAGACCTCCGAACCGAACTTCTGGAACGATAATGTCGCTGCTCAAAAAGTGATGCAGCAGATCAACAGCCGCAAATCGTGGGTGGATGCATGGTCATCCGCGAAGCGTCTTGCCGACGACACCTCTGCATTCATCGAATTGGCGGAAGAATCGAACGACGAATCCCTCCGCGGCGATATCACGAACGAACTCGCGAAGATCACTGCTGCCGTCGGTGACATGGAATTCCGGAACATGCTCAGCGGCACCGATGATAAGAGTAATGCGATCCTGACTGTACACTCCGGCGCCGGCGGCACTGAATCACAGGACTGGGCGGAGATGCTTCTGAGGATGTATTCCCGCTGGTGTGAGAAAGCCGGATATACGATCTCGCTTGCTGAGCGTCAGGACGGCGACGGCGCAGGCATCAAGAGTGCGACCATCGAGATCTTCGGGGACTATGCCTTCGGATATTTGAAGGCGGAGATCGGTGTCCACCGTCTCGTCCGCATCTCGCCGTTCGATGCGAATAAACGCCGCCATACCTCTTTCGCGTCTGTGTTCGTCTATCCCGAGATCGAAGATGATGTTGAGATCGAGATCAATCCCGCCGATATTGAAATGGATACGTACAGAGCCGGTGGTAAGGGAGGACAGAATGTCAATAAAGTTGAGACCGCTGTCCGTCTCCGCCATATCCCTTCCGGAGTTGTTGTTGCGTGTCAGGAGGAACGATCGCAGTTCCAGAACCGCGAACGCGCGATGAAGATGCTCAAATCCCGGCTCTATCAGATTCGAAAAGAGGAGGAGGAGGCCCGGCTCGCGGCGATCGAAGGGACGAAGAAAAAGATCGAATGGGGAAGTCAGATCCGTTCCTACGTCTTCCATCCGTATAATATGGTGAAGGATCACCGCACCGATCATGAGACCAGCGATGTACAGGGAGTGATGGACGGTGACCTTGACAAATTCATCAAGGCATATCTGATGCAGTCCAGTCTGTCCGATAAACAGACCGGTAATCCAAAGGCAGAGTAACATGACATTCACGTCATTGGTTGCCAGGCGGTTCCTACAGTTCCGGCGTTCATCCCGTTCGCAGAGTTTCATTTCATTCGTTACGCTCATCTCGATCACCGGTGTTGCTCTTGGCGTTGCTTCCCTTATCATTGCTTTGACCATTCTCGGAGGATTCGAGAAAGAACTTAAAGAAAAGGTCATCGGTTTCACCACCCACATCCAGATCACCACGTTTACCAATCAGCCGGTCCGCTATTACCAGAATGTTGAAGCAAAACTCAGGAAAGACATTCCGCAGATCCGTTCCGTTTCGGCATTCATTTCCAAGGAAGGAATGGTCAATTTCGAGGATGAGACCGAAGGGATCATCATCAAAGGGATCGAGAATACCGAGTCGGATCGGGGGATCGTGCAGTATCTGGTGGAAGGGAAGATCGACCTCGAACAGCAGGCGGAAGGGTTGTACGGATGCGTCATGGGGAGAAAACTGCTTCAGACGATCGGAGCCGGTCTTCATGATACGGTATTGGTGTTCGGACTTCAGGGGCATATCCAGACCTCATTGGCCCCGAATGTGATGGCGTTCGTTGTCAACGGTGTGTACGAATCGGGAATGGCGGAATATGACGATGTCTATCTTTTTGCAGGTATTCCTGCCGTTCAGACGCTGATCAATTTCGAAGGGGCGGTGACCGGCTTTGAAGTGATGCTTGAGAATGCTGATGACGCTCCGCAGACGGCAGGAGAGATCATGGATGTGCTCGGATATCCGTTCAATGCACGGACACTCTTCCAGTTATATCGCAACCTGTTCACCTGGATCGAACTGCAGAAGGAACCGATCCCGCTGATCCTGGGATTGATCATCGCCGTTGCTGCAGTGAATGTGATCGGAACACTGCTGATGCTGGTCCTGGAGAAACGGAAACATGTCGGGATCCTCCGTTCACTGGGAGCATCGCAGAAGGATATCAGGAGGATCTTTCTGATCAAAGGGACCATCATTGCATTTGCCGGTACGGCATTGGGTAATATCTTCGGTTTCGCCGTCTGCTGGCTTCAGCAGCAGTATGAATTCTTTTCGCTTCCCTCCACGATCTATTTCATGAAGACCGTGCCGATCTATTTCCGGGCGGAAAATTTTCTGATCGTTTCCTCTGTCAGCATCATCCTCTGCATTGCGGCATCCTACATCCCGGCGCGGCTGGCGGCAAAACTCGATCCGATCAAGGCGATACGGCTGGGATGATGCATTACACACTCTTCATAGCGAAACGGTATCTGCTTGCCAAAAAAGAGGCCGGGTTCATCACGGTCATTTCGCTGATCTCCATCCTGGGCGTGACCGTCGGCGTTGCCGCATTGATCGTCGTGTTGTCGGTTTTCAACGGTTTCAACGGACTCGTCACCGACATCCTGGTCGGTTTCGATCCGCATGTCCGCATTCAGATCCGGAAGGATGCCGATCCTTCTGTGATGGATTCCGTCTCTTCCTTTCTTGATGAGCAGAGATCGATCAGCGGACGTTCCCGGTCCGTTTCCGGCAAAGGGATGCTGATCTCAAAGAGGACGACGAAAGTGATCTTTATCCGCGGACTCGAGACCGGGAGTATCGCATCCGTTTCCGGCATCAGCAGCAGTATGGTGTCGGGCAACACCAATTTTTCACCCGAGGCCCCGGAGGTCGTCATCGGATACAGTCTCGCCGACAAACTCGGCATCGGGATCGATGATACTTTGTTTGTCGTCACTTCCGCCGGCGTACAGAACGCACTGACCGGCATCGCGCTGCCGCAGCTGTTCGGATTGCGCGTCATCGGGATCTATGAAGCGAGGAATAAGGATTACGACGGTTTGTATGCATTCACCTCACTGGAGAGTGCACAGCAGTTGTTCGCAACGGATAAGATCCACGGCTTCGACCTCCGGCTGAATTCGATCGACGGTTCCGAGGATGCGGTATCCGCACTGCGTGCTCGATTCGGTGATGAGATCATCGTTCAATCGTGGTATGACCTGCATAAGGATCTGTATTCTGTGATGCAGGTGGAACGATGGACGGCATTCATCATTCTGACGCTGATCATCGCTGTTGCCTCTTTCAACCTGCTCGGTTCGCTGACGATGACCGTGATCGAGAAGACCCGTGATATCGGGATCCTCAAAGCAATGGGAGCGACTGAGCGGGACATTCGGACCATTTTCCGGCTCGAAGGGGTGCTGGTCGGAATAGTCGGTTCTATCTTAGGACTCGGACTTGGTGCATTCATTTGCTGGCTTCAAGTGACCTATGAATTGTTCGCCCTCGATACGAATGTGTATATTATCCCCGCTATTCCGATCGAAATGAGAACGATCGATCTTATTCTTGTCCCGCTATCGGCGATGATCCTATGTTCGATAGCGTCATATTATCCTTCAAAACGGGCGGCGCAACTGCAGCCATCCGATGCCGTACGGTGGGAGTGATCATGATCCTTGAAGCACGAAATATTAAGAAATGGTACTCATCCGGTTCTTCATCGGACCGGACTCGTCTTGAGGTATTGAAAGGTGTCTCGCTTTCCTTCTCGCAGGGGGAGATTGTTGCGGTTGTCGGACAGTCAGGAGCAGGAAAAAGCACATTGGTCCACCTGCTGGGACTCCTCGATCGACCATCCTCCGGAGAGGTCCTGTTTGACGGAACGTCGGTGACTCAATTCAATGATGATCAGGTCTCAAAGATACGGAATGAGAATATCGGATTTGTCTTTCAATTCCATCACCTTCTTCCGGAATTTTCTGCGCTGGAAAACGTCCTGATGCCGGCCTTCATTTCC
>CALRIY020000096.1:0-14503 GCA_943364975.1 Synechococcus sp. UW140 | reverse complement strand
ACGATCGCTCCGACCGGAGAGTCGTTCAGTCCGCCGACCCAGCCGGTGCGGAGTCCGAGTCTGGATAAAGCGTATGCTACGTTATATTCTCCGCCGCCGACCCATACTTCAAGTTGCGGGGTAAACTCGATCCGCTGGTGGCCCGGAGGTGAAAGACGGACCATCGTCTCGCCTAAGGAGATCAAATCGAATTTCGTTTCAGAAGCAGATTTTAACTTTAATGACATAATTGTTCCTGCGTAAAATTATTTAATAGGATTATTTTATGACTACCATTTTTTGAGCACCGGTGAAATCACCAATAGAATACTTGCAAAAATATATTCCAGAGGTATATTTGTCCGAATGCCATGTTACGTTATATTCCCCTTCACTTTGCCAATGTGAAAAAAGAGTCTCAAGTTCTTGTCCGATTGAATTGCAGATTGTTAATGTCACCATACTTCTTTGATCAACGATATAATTAATTGTAGTTGACGGATTGATCGGATTCGGATAAATACTCAAACGATTGATTGATTTTTTTTGAACCAAATTCTTTTCTTCCAAGACATCCGAAGGAATAAAATCCGGTGCCAAAGGCAGACGCGGGATTCCACCGCCGCCAATACTGTTAACAGAATTATTCTCAACGACGTAGAGGTTTAAGAAAATCTTATCCATATCACGCGCCCACGCATTATTTTTACTGTACGTAATGAATGCAAAGCCCCATTGTTTTTCAAATTCTTTAATAAACCGACCATCAGGCGACCACTCCGTTTCAATCGCATACACATCCCATCCGGTATCATCAACGATATACGCACCATAATTTTGGAAAGCATCCGCAAGCATTTTCGCCGGTGCTGTTTCAAAGTTCATTGTATCCAAATTCACCCAGGCAGGTATAGCAAGTAATGCGCCCATTCGACATTCCTTAACAACAGGCGTTTTCCGAGTCTTTCCGTAATTCCACGAGGCAGCGGCATCTGCCGCTAACGCAGGCCACCGATATCCCTTAGAGATATTGTCATAGAAAAGATTCCGAGAACCATAGATGTTTACTTTAAGTGCGTGTCGAATACTTTTTGAACCAGGCATCAATTCACCTAGCCTGATCGTTCCTCCGATTGCCGATAATCCAGAACCGCCGTGCGAACCATAATACCCATATCCATAGATATTTTGATCACCAAATACGTAGTGAGAGGTTGCATCTTCTCCCTGTGAACAACGGGAAAAGGGCTGGGTTTGTTTTATGGTTACCCCGTCCGAAAGCAAAATGGCGGCAGAAGAATTCGGAGTATTTCCATCCCAGTTTGTTTTGTTAATATAAAATGAGTCAGGAATTGGGGCAGAGAACAATACATTGCCATCTATAGTACAACGGTCTTTACTGCTATTCCAATCAGCATAATTTATGTATACATTTTTTACCGGAGAATTCTTTGAAAGAATGATAATGTCTTCGTCAACGGTCATTCCTGCTTGCAGAGCGCGTTCGATGCCCGCATGGATATACTTTGCTCCGCTGCCAATTGGCATGTTCCATATTGAAGAGCTTCGAAATGGCCATTTAAGCGGATCCCGGAATTTAATTGTATCTTGAGCGGCGCAGAAATTAAAGAATATCGCTATGCCCAAAAAAATATTTATTTTACTGTTATAATTTTTCATTCTCTTTTGTTTTTACGCACTCCGGCTCACTGTTAGCACCAGAATAGACTGGATCCATGTTGTTCTTAAGTTATTTCCTCGAAACGTTGACAGACGTTGCACTGCTGCCGAGATGTCATTACCGTATTCTGTTCATTGGGCGTTTCGTTTTTTTACTGTTTCGATCTCAGGGAGTTTAGAGAGACGTAACTCAAAACTGCCTGTTCTTTGTCATGCCGAGCTCCCCTTAAATTATTTCCAGGTGCCGGTGCTCAATCATATCGAGCTTGTCGTGATGCAGTTCTACCGTATTATTTGATCAAGATCATTTTTTTCGTTGAGAAATTTGAACCGGATTGGAGCCGGAAAAAATATGCTCCGCTCGGAAGATGCTCATCCGTGAAATTGACAGTGTGTTGGCCTGAGTTCTGAAATTCCTTTACGAGAGTCCGGACGAGTTTTCCCGTCAGATCGAACACTTCCAGAACGACCTCCGATGAGGCCGGGATCGTATAGGTGATGACAGTGGAAGGATTGAACGGATTGGGATAATTCTGCTGAAGACGGAAATCGTGAAGCGTCGACCCGGCATCGGTGACATTGGCAATATTCTTCCGCTCGTTGTATTGAGCATAGTAAAGAGAACGGGGATTGAGATTCGCTTTATTCGTCCCTTCAATGAAACCCGGATTCTCAATGAACGGCGCCTGCGGTTTTGATCCCGTCACAATTCCAAAACAGCCGATGGCATAATTCTGCGCGGTCGGCGGCTGCTGAACGATCAAATATCCCTGCGGACGCACATTGCAGTTCCACGCAACGCTGTGAGCGATCGACCATCCATGACTCGTTCCATAATGGCCGCGGTTATATAGTGCCAGCAGACGATTGTCAGAACGAGGACCGTCCACTTCAACATGGTTATCATAGAGGACGCCGGTGGTCCATTGACGGTGACCTTCGCTGCTGGTGTATGCACCTTGTGATGTGCAGTCCACGAACACATTTCCGGAAGTATAACTGGTACCGTTCGAGACGTAATGATGTCTTCCATTCCGTGCGTAACAATTCTTGAACAGGATCTGCTGCGATGCGGTGTAGGTATTGAAATTATACCGCCGTTCTCCGGTGATGATGCTGACCGGATCCAAAGAATTACAATCCTGAACGGTCACTCTTGTGGCGGTATTGGTTATCACTCCCGACTGTCCGAATCCCGTGAACGTGCAGTTCTTCACCCAGGCATCTTCGACCTGCAGAAGATAGAGCGCCTGCCAAGCATGGTTCTCATCCTCACCACCTAATGATTCGATATCGACGCGGAGATCCTCCACACCGATGTTCGTCTGCAGTCCCGTGCGAGCGTATTTATAGATGGTGGACTGAGATAATGAGCGGATGAGGTGATTGAACACAGGAACATCCACAGTGACCGTGTTCCCGACAATGGAGGTGATCCAACGATTATAGAGAATGGGGAGCTGATTCACCGACCACGGAACATCCACGCCTGCTTCTGCTCCCGGCTCGTACCAATGCGAACCGCCGGAATCGACCGCCGTGAGCCACTTCGCCGTGCAGGGATGATTGATGATGATGTTATCACCGACCGCGAATATTGAAGGATCAGCAACGGTGAATTTCCGTTCGCCGACTGCAACGGTGTCGCTGGTGATGGTCGTTTCAATACCGGAAACTTTGTTACTCCATTTTGTAGAAGAACCTCCGCCGGCAATGATCACATTCCGCTGATGCGGAGTATTGCCTCGGGCGAAAATGATCGTGTTGACAAGAGAATCTGCGCCATCCCCCTCGCCGCGGAGCACCACACCGGAATATTTGAGATTGATCGTGCCGTAGACATGATACCGGCCGGCCTTCAGCAGCAGCGCCCCGCGTATTCCCTGTCCGTTCAGCGGCAGTTTCGCAATACTATCGATCGCTTTTTGAATATGAGATGTATTATCTCCGGCAACCGGCACAATGGAGTGGACGACAGAAACCACCGGAAGAGATGAATCTCCGTTCTTATACCCTGCAAAACTGAAATCCGGGATTCGGTTCTTCGCTGAATCCACTGTATAGACAAGTTTTCCGTTTCCGCCGAAATAGACCTTCGACGACTGCCATGACTGCGCGTAAAGCATCGAAGCGAGCAAAGGAGAAAAGAATATCATCAAGACAAATCTTTTTTTGATCATCGTCATCATTGTGAATCCGGTCCTACATTGTTCGGTGTGAGTCTTCTCAATGGAACACTCAGTTGAAGATCTTTCGGCAGCAGGAATCCGTTCACTGTGACCAATTCAGGATCGTTGACGATGATATCGGGGACAGAGACAGTGACTGCTGCCGCTTTCCCTTTCGGAAAAACGGTGTTCTTCTCAAACACGGTTGAGATGGGCTTGTCCAGGAACTTCACCAGTGTATCATTGCTTCCGACGATGACGTTATGACGGACCATCATCCGTTCCGGCGGTTTCGCCCACCAGTTCCCTTGAAATCCCGCACCGTCAAATCCGATCTCGAGTCCGCTCGCATTGTTCACAAGGATATTCTTCTCCAGCAGCGCATTGGTGATCCGGAAATGTTTCGTCAGCGGTTTCTTCTCGCCGTAGTCTGCATCGCCGTTCGTTGCTGCGATCGTTGCATCCCAGCCGCTGCCGGTCAATCCTTCCATGTAGTTCCCGATAATGGACATGCTGTCCGCACAAAAGCGGATACCTCCCGTGCCGAGTATCCATTTCTTGCCGGTGCTGTCCAAAAATGTGCCGGTCCTGTTATTTCCGATAATGACATTCCCCTCCACCGTGCTGTGGTTGCCGTGGCGGAGCGAGAGCGAACCGAGACATTCCACGAAGGTGTTTCCGCGGACGGTGCAGTCGCTCAGTTTGATGGAAATGTATTCGGGATCGCCGTCGCACCGTTCAAAGAGATTATTCTGCAGCACTGTGTATCCGCGGGACAACGTGTATTCCGACGAACCGATGCGGATCGCTTCAAGCACATTTTCCGCGCGCGGACCGATGTTGCGGAAATGATTCCATTCGATCACATCATACTGGGAAACAGCAGATGAAGATTTCTTCGTTCCTTCGATCGTGATGAAATTTCCGAGTTCTTTCTTGTTCTCGAAGAGATTCCTGTCGATGATATTGCGGCGGCTTAAGGAGAGCGTATCCAGAGCATTTCCCGTGACCATCACCCAGCTTCCGCGCCCTCGTTCGTTCAATCGGAACGTGTTCCGGGTGATCCGGATATTGCTGCATCCTTCCAGACGGATCGCCGACGAACTTTCATTCCGGAACGTAAATCCTTCGATCGTGACGAACGAAGAATTCCGAAAGATCAGCGTGGCAGGACCGGTGATGATGCTCGCCCCTCTGTTCCGCGCTCGGATCACGATCGGCTGATCGGAACTTCCTTTCAATTCCAGCACCCGTGAGGAATTCAACACGAAGATCCCGTCCGTTGTCTCGATGCGGGTACCGGGAAGAGCCGCAATGAGTGCGGCGGTCAATTCATCGCCGGAGGTGCAGACGATAGTGGATTGCGCACTCACCTGCGACAGGAATGTCAATGATACAATAAGAATGAGAAAATGTTTTTTCACGATTGGTCCTTCTTTCATCGAACGAAAATGACGGTTAAAATGCGACAACCCCGAACTGCAGAATGCTCCTGTCGGCCTGCATATCCCCATCGTAGAATTTTTGGTAGATCTGAAGATATTTCGGTTCTCGGTAGACGGCAGCCGCCTGACGGGAGAGCTGAGCGAGCATGTCGTAATTAAAGTCCTTCAGCTGGACCTCCTTCCATTCCTTTTCCCGGAGTGCAAACGGGATCAGGTAATCCAATCCCTTCCTCAGTGAACGTCCATCCTCAGTAGAGTATCCAAAGAGGTCCGTTCCGGTATGTCGCGACAGTGTTGCCAGTCTGAACAATGCTGAAAGATTGAACTGGCAGTAATGCCATGAGAGCGTGCGGACAAGTTCCTCCGCCTGTTTCCCTTCCGGTGAGAATTGATAAGCGATCCGTTTGGCCTTCGCCGACTCAACGATCGACCGGGCCTTCTCTTTCTGTCCGACGAACAAAGCAACGGAGGAGGTATGAACATCATACCACGATCCGTGATTGTTCTCGGCATTGTATTCGCTCTTTCCGTTCGGACTCTCCGTCAGCCAGGTATAATATTCCCTGAACCATTGATCGATCCCTTTGTTCTCTTCCGGGGAGAGCGATGGTGAGAGACGCAGGATACCGATCGCATCGATCAGCGTCGAGAATTCACGTCCGTCCAGGATTCCCGTGCCTCGTTCGATATCCTTTCCGCGGATCTGCTGTGAGAATCTCAAATGCGGATTCATTCTGGTCTCGGTATTGAGGAACCACGTTCTCAGCCATTGGATCGCACGGTCGGCATATTGAACATCCGCCGTATAGAAATATGCCAGCGCAAGCGTATTCACCGTCCTGAACATCTGCATGAGATTCTCGTGATCGGAAATCTTCAGGATCTCCGGATTCACTTCACCATCCTTCCGGATGTAGGGTAGTCCGTCCGCTTTGGAAGGATCGGGCCACCAGTACCGGCTGAGACTGAAGAAATCGTGTTTGTCTCCGCTCGGCGGTAGGATCTCCTTCTGCATCACGGACGTGATCTCGATCTTCATCGCTTTCTCTGCATCCTTCTTCAGTTTTTTCACTGCGGGGATGTACCGCTTATCCCCTTTGAACACCGAGGACTGGATGGAGAGCAGCGTATCGGCATTCATCAGAAAAACTTTCGGCCGCTGGGCTATGAGGACCGACGTTGCTATCAATACAGCCATGCAGAGGGTTATGATTCTCATTTTCATCGTTCACACCTGTAATAGATGGAGTGCATAACCGGCGATCTCATCCTTAAAATAGATGGCGACCCGTTTCCCGTTCTTTTCGACATTGGTTTCCTGAAGGAACGTGATCCCTTTGCGTTCATAATATGCAATGGCACGTTCGATGAAATTCGTCCCGATCGCCAGATGACCATGGGCGCCGAGATACTGCTTCTTCATCACTTCGAACTGTGTTCCGACGAAATTCGAGGAATTCCCCTCCTTCACCGGCAGAGAAAAGAGCCGTGCGATCAGCGAGGCAGTAGCCGCTGCATCTTCTGCGGACGGGGTGTTCATTCCGATATGTTTCAGTTCAAGACCGAGCATCATCATCACGGCCCGTTCGGTCATGGCGCGGATCTCACCGAACTGCTTTGCAGCGATCAGTTCCTGTTTCACCATCCAGCTGCCGCCGCAGGCGACGATCTGGGAATAGCGGAGATACGACAACAGATTCGATTCGTCGATGCCGCCGGTGGGAATGAAACGCATTTGTTTATAGGGACCGCCGATCGCTTTCAGGAACGGCAGGCCGCCGTTCCCTTCCGCCGGGAAGAATTTCACGACATTCAGTCCCAATTCCATAGCACGCTCCACTTCGGACGGAGTCGCTACTCCCGGAAAGACCGGAATATTATTTGCAACGCAGTACTCGACCACTTTTGGATTCAATCCGGGGGAAACGATGAATTTAGCACCGCACTCGACCGCGGTCTTCACCTGGTCCACTGAGAGGACCGTACCGGCCCCCATCAGCATCTCAGGGAATGCTTTCGAGATGCGGGTCATCGCTTCTTTTGCAGCAGCGGTCCGGAACGTCACCTCAGCACACGGGAGTCCCCCGTCGATCAGCGCTTTGGCAAGCGGTTCGGCATTCTCCGCATCATCGATGGCGATCACCGGAACAATGCCGGTCAGTTCTATCTCTTGAAGGATGGTTCTCATGGTTCTCTTTCTATTTTAGGAGGAGCATTTTGCGGACCGTCACCGATCCATTGAATTGTAATTCTGCGTAATACATTCCGCTGGCAAACGCCGATCCGATGAACGAGCAGCGGTACGTGGTCCCCTGCTTAGCTGCGCCGTGAAACAACTCCGCGATCCGTTCTCCCGTCCCGGAATAGACAGTGAGCGAAGCATCACCGGTGAAGGGCACGGAGAATTCCACGGTCGTCTGCGGATTGAACGGATTGGGATAGTTATTCAGCACTGCAAAGGTTGTCGGAGAATTCGGATCGCGCAAACCGGTCTTTACTCCCGTCACGAGCGCGAACGGACCGACTTCACTTTTACGGATCGGCCGCTGAACGACGGGGGACGTTGACCACTCATCCGCACCGGCATCGAACGGTTCGGTACGGAGCTGCCCGTCGATATCATTGAGGACAAATGGATATGAACCGGATGCTGCATTGACTGCCGGAGAGGTGCTGCCCGGACGCCACAGACTATCGGTGGAGAGCATCAATTCAGGATTCACGACGGTGATCCCATTCGGTTTCGTGATGCCGAGCGATGATCCATAAAAGATATTCCCGGCGTAGGTCATATTCAGCGGCGTGTCGGTATATGTGATCAGCTGTTCCTTTGTACTCCAGACAACATTGTTGGCAATGACGCAATCAAGAGGCGGAAGAGTCAGTTCACTGTCCTTCCCGGCTCCGATATGGAAAGAATACCGGTTGCCGACCAGCGTATTGAAAATGACTGTGGCCCTTTTCACCTGATAATACCTGTTGAGCGGTGAGTTCGGGACACCATTCATGATCGTGATGCCGGTCTTCAGACTGGAGCCGGCGCTGTTCTCGATATAATTGTTATAGACCTTATGATCCTCGCCGATGATGCGGACGCCGCCGGAGTTCGGCACAGCTCCGCAGAAGAAATAATTGCCGTACACGCTGCAGCGGTTTCCGTGGCGCAGTGTCAGCATCGCTTGACATTTGATGAAAACATTATGCCGGAAGATATTCTCGCACGATTTATTTGAGATCGCTTCGATCTCTCCGTCACACCGGTCGAACATGTTATACTCCACCGTGGTGTAGGAATCATTCATGGAGTAATCACTCGTACCGATGCGGATCGTTTCACCGCCGTTCACTGGAGTCCCATTCAAGTCCACTAGGATTGGCCGCGGACCGAAATAATTACTGTCGATCCTATGGTAGTTCGGAACATTGACAGAGGTGAGCCAGACGACCAGCGTTGTTCCCATATGCGTCTTATTCTCGAACGAACAATGGTCCACACGGTTATTTGTGCCGTAGAGCGAGACCCATTTGTAGTCCGTTGCAATACTGGCGGGATTATAGCTCTTAATGGACGTTCGCGTCAAACGGCAGTTGGTGCTTACGACACCGTCCGTCCCCCGGAATTCGATCACCGCACCGGATGGGCTGTATCCGTTCTCGAATTTCAATCCCTCCACGATCAGATATTTTCCCGCAATGCGGAGTGTGGATGTTCCCGTCATCAGCACCGATTGATTTGTCTTTGCACGGAGAAGAATCGGCAGGTCCGCTGTTCCGTTCGCTTTGAAAACAACCGCTTGATTAGTCCACGTTCCATTCGACATCGTGATGGTATCGCCTGGTACAACCGAAACAAGTGCAGCAGTGATCTGCGCTGCATTCGTCACGAGGAAATCGTTTGCCGTCAATCGGAACGGTATTACGGCAGAAGTGAGAAGTACGAACCGGATCAACGAATGAATTTTTGTCATCATCGAATTATCAGAGCCATAGTAAGGAGAGGAACATATTCACAGCACTCCTGATTTCAGAAAAATACTCCTTCTCTGAAGTTCAGTGTCAGGTATTTCGGGTACAATGGACAGTGAGTGTGCTGAGATTATGGTAGCGGTGTGCACCCGGTCACCCGAATGCACACCGAAGATCCTATTTCAACAGCATCATTTTCTTGATGGAGGTAAAGGTCCCTGTTTCTAATTTGTAGAAATAGACACCGCTCGTCAATTGTGATGCATTGAATGTTGCAATGTGTTTCCCTGCTTCCAACTGCCGGTTGACCACTGTCGCTACTTCCTGGCCGACAACGTTGAATACTTTCAACGTTACCCAGCCTGAAGCAAGGATCGAGAAGTCGATCGATGTGGACGGGTTGAACGGATTGGGATAATTCTGTCCCAGCATATATTCTGTGACCACTGCATGTTCGTCACGCCGTATACTGGTAAGAATGCTGTCATTCTCGAAGAAGACAACCGGTTCCGTTCTGGGTGTTCCGTTCAGCAGTGAATCGATGCGGTCTTTGGAACTTTCCCATGTATCACCGCTTGCTTTATGGATCACGAATTTATAGATGATCTTGCTGACCGATGTGATATTGAATGTGCCCGTATAGATGCTGTCTGTATTCGGATCGGTAAGCAGATGGGTATTCCCTGACCAGCCGTTGAAATCTCCGCGCACTACAACGGAATCAGTCGTTTTGTTGTACTTTCCGAACTTCATCTGTTTTTTCATGTTGACCTGGAACGTGATGAAATTGTCGGAGTATTTTGAAGTGCTGTCGTTGTTGAACCACACCACCGGCAGAGTCCACGGAAGCGACGGGATCGTATCAGTACGGTCCTTGTTCGGTCCCATATCCACTTCCCAGCGGTCGCCCGCAACATCCGGTCCGCGCATGACGAACTTATACTGGCCAAGGCGTTTCGGTGCAGCGCCGACACTGAACGAGCCGACATAGATACTGTCGCCGTCCGGATCGGTCAGTTTCTGATCGTTGGCATCCCACCAATTGCCTGAACCCTGATAGAAATTTCCGCGCATAACGACTGTATCCTTTGCAGGATTGAATTTCTTCAATTGTGCCTGCACCTTCATATTCACACGGAATGTCACTAACGCCGGCGGACCGACCTGTTGGATATCATCGAACAGATAAGTGAAGTTCGCACCGCCGTCACCGGTCGTTCCGAGGTCGAAGATCACGACAACTTTTTGATACTCTTTCGTAGCGTCGATCGCACTGAAGTCCCATGTGAGTTCTTCCCACTCATTGGCTTTTGTGCCTACGGCATCGATCTCTTTGTTGATCGCACCGTTGGTAAGATTCTCAAATTTCAGGAGCATCTTTGCTCCGACCTTCGGCATGAAGACTTTCGCTTTAAAGATCTTCCCTTTTGAGAAATCTACGGGTGCACCCAATGTGAGGTACGAACCTGCCCACGGATCACCTGCACCTTTGATCGTCTTTGCGACAAAACCGCTGGTGTTGATCCCGCTGCTCTGGGAATTGGCGATACGTGTTGTTGTTGCACCGCTGAAATTCTCGAAGTTAAAATTCACACCATTCGATTCGAAGGTCAACGGCAATGCCGGATCAGCCTTCACCAACCGAATATCGTCGAATAGATACGTAAAGTTAGCCGAACCATCACCCGATGTGCCGAGATCAAAGATCAGGACCACTTTCTGATAACTCTTGGTGGTATCGAGCGAACTGAAATCATACGTAAATTCCTGCCATGCATTTGCCACAGTTCCAACGAAATCGATCTCCTTATTGATAGCACCATTGTTCAGATTCTCAACCTTGAACAGTAACTTAGCGCCAACTTTCGGCATGAATACTTTTACTTTAAAGGTCATACCGACAGAGAAATCGATCGGTTTTTCCAATGTGAGGAACGAGCCGGCCCATGGATCGCCGACACCTTTGATCGTTTTCCCAACGAATGCGCTGGTGTTGATTCCGCTGCTCTGCGGATTTGGAATACGGGTTGTCGCTGCACCGCTGAAATTGGTGAAGGCATAATCGACCGTTGCTGATTCAAAATCCAGCGGAAGTACCGGCAGGGTCATGATCTGATTCGACGTACTGTCGTAATTGAACCATACCACCGGCAGTGTCCACGGTGATGACGGGATCGTATCGGTACGGTCCTTATTCGGTCCCATATCAATTTCCCACATATCGCCGATGATGGACGGACCGCGCAGGACATATTTGTATTGACCGAGACGTTTCGGCACGACGCCGACGGGGAATGTTCCGACATAAATGGAATCACCGTCCGGATCGCTCAGTTTAAGATCGTTCGCTTCCCACCAGTTACCGACGCCCTGATAGAAATTACCGCGCACGATGACGGTATCTTTCGCCGGATCGAATTTCTTGATCCTGCTCTGGACCTTCATATTCACCTGGAACGTCACGGATCCCGACGAAGCGATGGTTGCTCCGGAGAGAATGAAATCGGAAAATGCATTCACGCCGGTGATGGT
Organism: Synechococcus sp. UW140; assembly: GCA_943364975.1. Classification (GTDB taxonomy): domain Bacteria; phylum Bacteroidota; class Ignavibacteria; order UBA10030; family UBA8401; genus UBA8401. The sequence continues at coordinate 2,733 of CALRIY020000096.1, read as the reverse complement.
CACCGTGTTGGCTGCAGTGTCTCTGTTCACAACGGTTGCTTCGGACAATGCACTACCGTCATGTTTGTACACATGAAGAACATTTTCATCCGTTATTCCCTGTTCCGCGACATCGGCGTTGCTGTAGGAGAGCACCAGCGAATCCGTTGTGAATGCAGTGATGCCCGAACCTTTCGTTACACGATAATACCGTCGGAGCACTTTATCCCCGGCCGAATATGCGCCGTTCGGGGCAGTGACGGTCTTATCCAATGCAGAGACGGTCACATTGTCCGTACCGGTAACGCTGTTGAACGCAGTCGTCAACGGCAGATAGTCACTGTTTTGTCCGACCTTCCATGAGGCTAAGGAAGCCGATTTTGCGGGAACAGCAAGATTCCCTTCGACAAATTTTCCGGCTCCGGCAGAATTGATCGTTCCATTCACCGTGATCACACTGCCGCCCGTGATGAGTTTACCGTTCGTGAATGTCAGCGACGTATCAACAGCAATATTCTTCGACAGGGTCACTCCGGCGGAATTATTCACCGTCAATCCTGCTACAGCTGCAGGAATATCCATACCGGTCAACTGACCTGCGGTTCCGACGTACGCATATTTTGCGCCGTTCGAGAAACTGCGGACTGTTGTCCGTATCGGACCGGCGTCTGCCTCTAATCCGGTCGCAGAACCGATATTGATGGTAGAACCGGGCATGAGGGTGAATTTCCCTGCACCGCTCACGACTGCAGAATCGACATCACAGACTCCGCCCCCGCCCATCCCAACACGCATTTCACCGCCGGCGTTGATGGTTGTTGTGGTCGAATTAGCTGTTGTGAACGATGTCGGAAGAAAATTATTTCCAACTTCCAAAAGTCCATTCACATTCAAGACGCACGTCTTGCCTGCGGCCGTGCGCAGCGAGAAATTCGAATTCGCGCCCGGCAATGACAATGTGCCGTTGATATTGAACACCGTTGAGCATAATGCATCCACGGATGTGCTGGAAGAGGTGGCGATGTTGCAGAAATTGACTGCCGACACTGTCTTCCCTGCATTCACCGTAAAGGTGATGTTATCGGTCGTACCGCTGTTGTAGGCATACAGCCCGGCACCGCCGGTTCCGGAACTGCCGGTATAAGTGAATGTTGTGTTGATGTCGAACGTTACCGTGATGTTGGAGATACTCGCGCCGGTCCTGATGCGGCATGGACGGAACGTACCGTTTCCGGTAAAGGTAACACTGGCATACGGCTCAATCCCGAGTCCGTCTCCCGTTGCGCCGAACGTACCGTTCACTGTGACCGTAGAACCTGAGACCCGAAGGTAGCGATTGGTCGTGGTCGGCTGATTGGAATACAGAACTGCACCGGAATCAATGGTCAGGTTCAGACATGTCTTAGGGGATGCTTCTACCGTTACAGTATGGCCGGTGCGGACCCATACGTTCACCGCGGCATTCGGTACAACTGTTGCCGCTGTTGCGCCGTCCCATGTGCCGTTCGTCGCACAGACGACCCATGTTCCCGCAGTTCCCCAGTTTCCTGAGGCGGCGGAACCGTAATCGCCAACTGCTTGAGAAAACATTGCCGATGTAACGGCAATCAGCACTACGGCTATTTTTATCAGAGTTTTCATAATACTCCTTTGCTTACTTTTGTTTTATCGTGGATTAAGTGTTTCTGTAACGTGAATGGAGAGCATGATCTTTGTATCTTTGACCGTTAAGAACAAGCAGACAATCGTTTCAGAAATATATTTACGGATTTGGAGATCCCGGAAACATAGAACGTCTGTGCCGGAGCGGATTCCGATGGACTTTACCGGAATCCGCAGTGATTATTAAGATGTTTCTCTGAATTACTTCATCAGTACCATTTTTTTCTGGAGAATGCTATTTCCTGCCTGCGCCGTATAGAAATACACACCGGAAGAAAAACGCTCCGCGTTGAAATCAACCGAATAATTTCCCGGTGCCTTCTGTTCATCGACCAACACGGTTAATTGCTGACCGAGAATATTCGTCACAGAAATATGCACTCGGCCTGCAACCGGGACGGTATAGTCGATTCTCGTTGATGGATTGAACGGGTTCGGATAATTCTGACTGAGCGTGAACTCTGACGGGATATGTTGGTCCTCGCCCCGAACAAAGGAGCTGGTACCGAGCGGATTGGTCGTGGTTCCGGATTTCCGTGCCAGAGCGACATGGATATTTGAACCGCCGGCGATCACAACAACCGTTCCGAGTGAATCCGAGACAATCGTCTTCGGCAGCGTCGTCAGATTGGTGGTGTCGGTTGACGGTCCGATACCGTTCCACGTTGCACGTGCATCCGATGAATATGCAACGCGCAGATCCATATTGCCTGCATTCACTCCATCATCATCCCGGTACGAAGGATTGAACCGAGCAAAACTCATATTCGCTGCACCGGGTCCGGCAAAATAGCCGACCTGATAATACCGGATCGAAGATACTTTATCGATCCCGCCGGTGAATGCGCTGCTGCCGGTATTTGCATTTCCTTTCACCACTTTTGCCCAGACATAATGTCCTGTTGCAGAGCCGCTGACAGTCGTTTGCACAGTGATCGGACGATATCCGGTGGAATCACCGACATCGATCCTGCGTGTGGATCCGGCACTGTTGGAAAGACCGCGGCCGAGAATTCCGTTCACATAACTCGCGGAAGATGCACCGGTGACCGCTGCGGAGGTCGTTGAAAGTTGCGCCCAGACGTTATTTCC
>CALRIY020000095.1:0-14616 GCA_943364975.1 Synechococcus sp. UW140 | reverse complement strand
AGATGTAATTGCTTTGTCGTCCTTTTTCGCCGGCAACGGAACTGACACCCACTATGAAACCGAACTTTCTTATTTCAAATTCTGCAGCAGCGATGTGGACGATCGAAACGAGTCCTGTAAAATTTGCCTCGATCACTTTGGCCGCTTCACGGAAATCCTGCTCGGACACTTTTTGTAGGCCAAGAGCACCGGCAAGACAAATGATTCCGGCAGGCCTTTGCGGAAGTGCATCATAGAATTTCTGATGACTGCCTGTTTCCGTGACATCAAATTCAAATGCAGCCGCCTCTGTGCCGAATTGTTCCTTGATCCTCTGAGCATCGTTCCTCAGTTGTTCGATATTTCGGCTGGCAAGGAATAATCCATATCCCTTCTTTGCATACAGACATTCCAGCGGATAAGCGATATCGGAACCGGCACCGATGATCAGAACATATTCCATATCAATGCGTCGGCTTTGTTTTTGGCGGTGCCGAAGTGAAAAAATCGCTATAGAAACGCTCGGTGTAAGAATTCAGCAATGATTCGATCCTGTGGACATCGGCTGACTTCACGACCAATCCGGCATGGAATTCTTTTTTGATCTTCCAATAGATCTCCGGATCGTTATATCCGGAAAGATCGGGCCATTGCTGCTTTGCCAATGATACCATCAACCCGGCATACTCATCCCGCAGCGGTTTCGGACGATAGGTCATGACATCCTCTGCTGTCTCCAATTTTGCCCACTCCGCCCAGAGATTCAGACCGGTTGCCCCTTCGATCAGTTCAATGATATGCGCACCGCCGACACGTGCCGAAGTCTCCAGGAAATAGAATTTTCCGTCATCATAGGCTTTGATATATTCCGTGTGTGAGACTCCTTGCAAAAGTCCGAGGGACGGAAGCACGGTACGGTTCAATTGCTGTAATGCCGTTTCATCAGCACTCCCCCGTTCGATCGTCCTGGTCATGAAGACCCGTCCTTCATGTGACACCTCCATCGGAGGAAGTCCGTACTTGCTGACGATGGAGAAGAGAATCTTCTTATTCACCAAAATACTGTCCACATGGAAGATCTCGCCCGGTACAAATTTTTCCAACAGATAGAACGACTGCTGGTCGCCGAGTTCATCCAGTTTCCGCCACAGTTCTTCCGGAGTGTGGATCTTGATGATCCCGATCGCACCGGCTGAGAGTCGTGGTTTCAAAACATATGGCGGCGGTACGGCGGCCATATACGCTCGGATACGGTCATAATTCAGTATCCCGACAAAATCCGGTACTGTGATCCCTGCTTCCCGTGCTTTCATCCTCATCGCCAGCTTGTCCCGGAAATACCGCGCAGTGGTTTCCCCCATACCTCCAATGCGAAGGTGTTCGCGAAGCGTGGCGGCTTTTTCCACATCAAAATCATCCAAAGCAACGATCCGGTCGATCTGTTCCGTCCGTGCCAGGAAACTGACCCCATTGATCACATCCGGCATGTGCCATTCTTTATTGACATCGGGGATGAAATAAATATTGTCCAGACTCTCTTTCGGCCAGTCTCCGTATTCCAGACTTTTCGAGGTCAGCAGCAGCACTTTCCATCCCTCCCGTTTTGCCTGGCGGAGGAATTCCTGTCCCTTTTCATAACTCGAGATGCACAGAATGGTCTTTGACATAGTTCCCCTGGAATTCGTTGTGTGATATTCCGTAATATAACAAAACTTCAATTAGGTACAGTCCGCTTACTGCATCAAACGATAGATCGGATACTTCTTCTCATGAAGATCAAAATACGGAGAACGCCGATAGAAGAAATCGAGACGTGCATCCGGATCATCACGGAACGATTCATCCTTCAGCATCGTTTCGAACTCCCGCCTCAACGTTTCATCGGAATCCAGCATCATCTGTGCGATCGGCTCCATCACATACGCTTCGGCATATTCCTTCCGTTCGAAGAATGCATTCATGAATCCCCACGCAACGAAAGAATCTGGACTCTCCGGTTCAAGAAGATGCGCGATCACTCTGAGAGAGCGCTGACGGGTCGGGACGATGAATGTCCCTTTCGGAAATGTGACCGTCTTTTTTACCGGGAGACACTTCACAGTGACACACTGTCTGCCCTCATACGGTTTTGATGCAACAGAGACTTCTGAAAATCCATACTGCTCGACCTGCATGGTCCGGGAAGACTCCGCCGTCTCCACATCTATGCCATGCAGTCGAATGATCTCCACCAGCGAATGGAACTCCTTCGGAATAATGTATGCTTTCGGGATCTTGACCTTTCGCGATGGAATGACCTGATCGAACAGCGGGATCGTGAACTCCACAGGTTCATCGGAATACCGTTCCATTTCGCTGCCAGTGATCGGACTCTCTTCAGTTCCGTATCGTACTCCTTTAAATCGGAATGGTTTTGACTGTTCGGACATATCCAGAACCAACGGAAGTGACCGCAGTTGTGCAGAGACGGAATCTGCCGATCGGTTCAACGCTTTCAGTGCACGGTGTTCACGGTGCACATACTCCAGTGCCGCAAGGTTCATTGCGTAGGTCGAGCGGACACGATTCTCATATGGTTTCAATGAATGGGTCTCCACCAGCAGTCCGAGACGGTTTTGAACGGCCGTGTATCCTGTGGAAAAGCGTGGCATCGCCGGCGTGTCGACAATACCGCTCTCGATCGTGCCTGCCTTGAACTGGATATACGGTGCTGTGAGAAAACCTTTCTCCTCCACTTGCTGAATGACCGTAGATAGAAATTTCTTTTTACCCCATTTCGCAAGCTGCGGATCGATGTTCCCGTTCTTCTCCAGGGCATAAGTAATATGGTATTGATAGTCCGCACCATTCGTGGTGTGATTATCAATGAAAAGATCAGGGAGCCAAGTATTGAACAGTTTCAGGAATGCACGGATCTCCGGAGTATCCGCTTTCATAAAATCACGGTTCAGATTCAGGTTCCAGCTGTTCGTACGCCATCCCATCTCTACCGGTCCGTTCTGATTCGGCCGGTTATAACGGCTGACACGCTCATGTCCATCAACACTCAGGATGGGGATGACAAGCAGGATCATGTTATCGAGCAAATGGAATTTCTCTTTCGTCACCAGGATCTCGCGGAGAAGGATCATGGACGCATCCTTCCCTTCGATCTCCCCGGCATGGATGCCGTTCTGGATCAGGACTACTGCTTTTCCGCTCTTCGATGCTTTTTCGGGAGTGAACTCTTTATTCCGCGCGATCACAAGACATTCGATCGCCCGCCCCTGCGGAGAAATGCCGATAGTGAACATCTTCGCATACGGTGTCAGTTGTTCGAACTGACGAAAATATCGCATCGATTCTTCATAACGGGGTGATCCCGTCAAACCTGACCGCTCAAAATAGGTGATCCAATTCGTTGTCATCATTTTTTATAGAAGTGTTGAATGTCCGTCAGAAAATAATCGAACGTCCCGATCGGATCATACTGAAAATCCCGGATGGCCGCACGGTGATCACCGGCGATATCCTTGTTGAATTTTCCGGCAGCGTGGATCGTCGGATGCAATATCCCGAAATAGCCCAGCAGAATATCGGCGAACGACAAAAGTGAACTGATGAAATCCGGAATATGGACCGGACGGTACTGAAGTCCCATTGTTTCCGCCATCGTTGTGAAGATCTGATCGATCGTTGTCTGATATTGCTTATCGGAGATCCAATACCATTTTCCGACGGTCACCGGGCTTTTTTCGCTTTTCATGAACGCCTGGATAACATTGTCGATATGTGTCAAACTTCGGAAATTCTTCCCGCCGCCGAAAATGAGCTGCCGTTTCCACTGCATCATCAGGATGAGACTTTGATTCCTGAGAGGCATGTGCGGACCGAAGAACCAGAAGCCCCGGAGTGATGTTCCGTGTATCAAACCTTCGTTCGTCTTTTGAAGGATATATTGTTCGGCAAGATATTTACTGCGCCCGTAATTCTTGTACGGATTTGCCGGTTCATCATTGGTAAAGATTCTTTTCTTCCTGCCGTAGCCGCAAATACTGTCCGTCCCCATGGAGACGATCCGTTTCACGCCGCACTCGATACATGCATCCACAAGATTCTTCGTACCGATCCAGTTCACATCATACAGCGTTTTGATCTTCGGCGGATAGATCACGCCGGCGCAATGATACACAGACTTCACATCCTTCAACGCAGCAATAATGCTCTGTTTGTCCTGCAGATCACCAAAGACGATCTCAAAATTATCCGGCAGTTCAAATCGAAAGTTTCTGAAGGAAGGCTGCACCAGAAGGCGCACTTTCCGATTGACCGCGCCATTTCCCCGATGATCACCGTTCATCATGACATCGACCATGCGGTTGGCAAGCCATCCCGGAAATCCGGTGACCAGCAGAAGATCATCATCTGCATACTCGGTCCGTTGAACCGTATCGGACGATCCTTGCTGAACGATATTCGCAAGTCCGGAGAGATGGTAACGGACCTCATTCACACCGCTCAGCATCGTCTGCTGAATATCAGGGATGCGGTATCCAAGGTCATTCACAGCTTTGGAGGAATCATACCAACTGTAGTTTCCGATCACAGTCCGAACATATTTCGGATCGATCGGTGAACGTTTCCCGAGCAGAAATTTTGCACAGAACGAACCGAGAAGGATAATCCATTTCGGGATCTTCACAACCGGTCCGGAGCGGCGATTGATCTCAGCAACGGCAGAATAGAATTGATTGAATGTGATATTATCACCGCCCAAAAGATATGCAGAGTGCGGAGTTCCACTTTTCCATGCCGCGACGTGCGCCTTTGCAACTTCATGAACATCGGCGATGGAGATTCCCCCGTCAAAATAGAACGGCTGACCTTTCATCAAAGCATTTTGAATGACGATATGCGGCGGGGTCAATTTTGCATTGTTCGGTCCGACCACCCATGCCGGATAGACCCTTCGTATGTCGAATCCTTTTTGAATCAGCGAAATACAATGATCCTCCGCGAGCATCTTCCCTTTCACGTACGGACTCTCGGCGTATGGATTCCGGTCCGCTTCAGAGATCAGCCGGGACGGATCGGAGGAGCGTCCGAGAACAACAACAGAACTTGTATAGACGATCGTCTTGATATCAGATTCTACTGCAGCGGCAATGACGGTCCGAGTCAATTCGAGAGTATTTCGGATCACGCGAGATTCGTCCGACATGTCGGTGGTATTCTCAGCGGCAAGATGGAAAAGAACAGCAGAATTCTGAAGCACTGCACGATAAGATGCGGGCTGAAAAAGATCGGCATGGTGAACAACGGCGCCGAAGGACCGAAGCCGTTCTGTATTCACATTTCCGGAACGCACGATCAGGTGAACATCATATCCCTGCGTGCAAAGGATCTTTGCTACATGATATCCGATGTGCCCTGACGATCCGGTGACGACAACTTTTTCCTTCATGGATTATAATTCCACGGACCGGAACTGAAGCCGGCGGATGAAATAATGGAACAAAGTTGATACAGAATTCTTAATGGAATTGGATGAAACCCGCGGAGACGGAGCTACATAGTGGATCGGAATTTCGGCAATGCGTCTGTTGCGGAGAAGATACCGGAGTTCCGTCTGATAGAAGTGAGCTTTGGATCTGAATGGATAGTTGATGAACCGGCCGACAACATCACGGTGGAATCCCTGGAACCCCGAGGTCATATCCTTTAATTTTGTTCCGAGGAGCATGTTCGCCAGAAACGTCCCGGCTTTGGAAAGAAACCATCGGTTGAATGGAGAACCGTGGATCGAACCTCCGTTGATGAAACGGCTTCCGAAGGCGCATTCATTCCCTTCGTTCAGCACCCGAAGGAACATCGGTATGGCTCTGGGATCGTGGGACAGTCCTGCATCCATTTCAATGATAATGTCATATCCTGCATCATAAGCAACGCGGAGTCCGTTGATGTATGCATCGACCACGTTCCTGTTCTGGGGGCACCAGACCGTCTCATAGCGCGGATTCTTTTTTTGAAGGTCCAAACAGAGTTCGTACGTCCTGTCCTTCGAAACAGAATCGACAATGAAATAGACCTTTCCCGGATTCAATGTGTCCAGCACAAAATTCATCCGCTCGATAAACGGTGCAAAATCCTGTTCTTCATTCGCCATCGGGATGACAATCGCCCAATGGTTATAATACATACCGGTGAGAATAACGCCTCCAAAGTTTTGTTCTTACGGTAAATTTAATTATTTTTTTCATCAATTACTGTAAAACATTGAAAAATTATGGCCTTAGCTAAAACATCTCTCATCATCACCACCATTGGTTCCTTGAACAAAGCGCTTCGGGAGTACGGAGAACTCTGTTCCAAGAACAATGTCGAGTTCATCGTCATCGGCGACAAGAAGACAAAACCTGAGTTGGGAGAACTATTCACTCAATTTCAGAATCAGCAGCATTTTTCCGGTGGATACTATTCGGCAGAACAGCAAATGGAGATGAAGTTCAAGACATCCGCCGTTCTCCCTTTCAACCATTACACGAGAAAGAATATCGGTTATCTTCTGGCGGCGAAGAACAATGCCGAAGTGATCCTTGAAACGGATGATGATAATTACCCGCTGGAGAATTACGGGTTCAATTTTTTCCGGCAGATCACCGGTCCGGTCGTCTCCCATATCGGTTGGGTAAATGTCTATAAGCATTTCACTTCGGAGCACATATGGCCTCGGGGATTTCCGCTCGATCTGGTGACGACAGAAGTGCCCGCCTTAGGTGAAACACGGACTGTGTACAGTCCTGTGCAGCAGTATTTGGCGGATAAGAATCCTGATGTCGATGCGGTGTATCGGCTGGTGATCAATAAAGAATTGGATTTCAATGTCCTGAAGAGCAACATCATTCTGGATCAGTATTCATGGTGTCCGTTCAATTCTCAGAATACGGTCTGGTTCAAAGAGGTCTTTCCGCTGCTCTATCTCCCATCCACCTGTTCATTCCGTATGACGGACATCTTCCGGAGTTACATCGCACAGCGGCTGCTCTGGACGATCGATGCAAATCTCAGTTTCGGGAATTCATCTGTCTATCAGGACAGGAATGAGCACAGTCTCATCAAGGATTTTCAAGATGAGATCGCCGGCTATTTGAATGACAAGAAGATCATTCAGTCTTTGACCGATATTGATCTGAAACGGGGTGTCGAACATCTGCCGGAGAATCTGCTCCGATGTTACCGGAAATTGGTGGAGCAAAAGATCCTTCTGGAAACGGAATTGACGATCCTCGATGCGTGGATCCAGGACCTGCAATAACAACGACCGATTGGAAAACAAAAAGGGAAGCAGAATGCTTCCCTTTTTTTGTACCTGTATTATTCTGGACCAGGTTAGAACACTGCCTGTTCTTCGTAGATACCGAAGTGTTCGACCAACGCATTGCACATCTCGCCGACGGTAACATAGTGACGTGAGGCGTTCAGAAGATGCGGCATCAGGTTGGAACCATCCGCAGCGGCGGACTTCAATGCTTTCACGGATGCATCTACATCCGATTGATTCCTGCTCTGTTTCAATTCCGCAAGCCGTTTCTTTTGCTTTATCTCCACTTCTGGAGAGATCGCAAGGATCGGGATGTCGATCTTTTCATCCTCCTCTATGTATTGATTCACGCCGACAATGATCTTTTCGTTCTTGTCCAGTTCACGCTGGTAGCGGTATGCCGCTTCAGCGATCTCACGCTGGAAGAATCCCTGTTCAATGGCCGGAATGACACCGCCGAGCATTTCGATCTTCTCAAAATACCGTTCGGCTCCCTCTTCCATTTTGGTCGTTAAGGATTCCACGAAATAGCTCCCTCCCAGCGGATCGACCATATTTGCGACTCCGGTCTCATCGGCAATGATCTGCTGAGTGCGAAGCGCGATCTTTACTGCTTTATCGGACGGTAACGCCAGTGTTTCATCCATTGAATTGGTATGAAGAGACTGGGTTCCTCCCAAAACCCCCGCCAGCGCCTGAATGGCTGTGCGGACGATATTATTCTCAGGCTGTTGGGCCGTCAGCGTGCATCCTGCTGTCTGAGTATGGAACCGTAAAGTCCATGATTTAGGATTCTTTGCACCGTATTTGTACCTCATTCTCTTGGCATAGATCCTTCTTGCTGCGCGGAATTTTGCGATCTCTTCAAAGAAGTCCAGATGTGAATTGAAGAAATAGGATATGCGGGGAGCAAAATCATCCACATCCAGTCCTGCCGCAATACCGGCTTCGATATATGCAAAGCCGTCCGCCAAAGTGAAAGCAAGTTCCTGTATTGCTGTTGAACCGGCTTCCCGTATGTGATAGCCTGACACAGAGATAGGATTGAATTGCGGAAGTTCTTTCGAGCAGTATTGGAACATATCTGTTATGATCCGCATGGAAGGATGAGGAGGATAGATCCACTCCTTTTGAGCGATATATTCCTTCAGCATGTCATTTTGTATCGTTCCTCGGAGCAGATTCGATTTCAGTCCCTGCTTCTCACCGACGGCAATATACATTGCAAGGATCATTGCGGCCGGTGCATTGATGGTCATGGATGTGGTCACTTTTTCGAGCGGGATGCCGTTGAAAAGGATCTCCATATCCGCCAAAGAACTGACTGAAACTCCGCAGATGCCTACTTCCCCTTCGGAAAGAGGGTCATCGGCATCCCTGCCCATCAGTGTGGGAAGATCGAACGCAGTCGAAAGTCCTGTCTGTCCATGCTCAAGCAGATATTTGAACCGTTGGTTCGTATCCTCAGGCGTACCGAATCCGGCGAATTGACGCATGGTCCACAATTTTCCACGGTATCCGGTATTGTGTATCCCGCGGGTATACGGGAATTCACCGGGATATCCGATATCGGCGAGATAATTGATCTCCCGGAGATCCTCCGGTGTGTACAGGAGTTCGACCGGTTCGCCGCTGACGGTAGTGAACTTCACGTTTCTGACCTTGGATGCAGAAGCTGAGGCCTTGAATTTCTCAGTCGCTTCTTTGGAAGCCTGCGGGTCATTGAATGTAGCCATTGGAATCTCTCCGATATGTTTGATCGTTTTTGAACTGAACAGCCGAAGGGTGATCAGCTGCTGCAGGTCATGAATTAGCGAACTTGATGAACGGTAACAACCGCATCGCCCGAGATCATCTCTTTGAATTTGGGTTGAAATTCAAGGAAATGTTTCGTGGCATTGTGCAGATCGATCGAGGCCTGATCCTTCCATTCTTCATAGAAGAAGAACACGTTCTCCTCGTTCAGATCCTGATAGAAACTGTAATGGATGCATCCTGCCTCTGCGCGGGAAGGTGCGATCATGCTTGTTCCAAGTGCGATCAGGTCTTTCCGCCGTTCCGGCCGTGCTACACAATGTACGGTGATGATATTCATGGTCATGTCCTGAAGAACCGGCGGTCAAGTTCCGCCAGTGATAATTTGATCAGCACCGGTCTGCCGTGCGGGCAGACATACGGCATTGATGTTGCAAAGAGCTGGTCGATGAGCGACCGCATTTCAGTTTCGGTCAATCTGTCCCCCGCTTTGATCGCAGCTTTGCAGGAAAACGATTTTGCGATATTGTCCCTGGCATCCAGTTTCACCCGGAGCTGATTATTCTTGAACTCGTCCAGAATGTCCTGCAGGATATTCGCTTCCGTGCCTGCTTTCACTTCTGGAGGGACTCCTTCCAGTACGATCGTATTCTTCCCGAACGGTTTGGTCTCAAAACCGATGGAGTTCAGGAAAGGAACCAGGTCCATCGTCAGCGAATAATCACCGGACGGAAGCTGGACAGTCTGCGGGAACAATAACTGCTGCGACGATGGTACGGCATTGTTCATCCGTGTCAATGCTCGTTCATACAGGATGCGTTCGTGAGCCACATGCTGATCGATGATCATCAGTCCGGAGCGGATCTGCGTTAGGATGTACTTATTGTGAAGCTGCCAGATCGCCTTCCCTTCCTGCGCTTCACTGTCGCGGGTCCCATGCTGGAACTGTGTTGCGGTATCCTCAGGCGCAGTCACGGCACGAGCATCCTTCGCAAAGATCTGATCGAGTTTTGAATTCAGATCGAACGGGATCTCTTCATGTTCATCGGAACGTTTCGGAAATGTTGCATTGAAATCGAAGGACGGCGGTGTCGCACCCGGAGTGTTCGAATAAAATCTCGGTATCGCCGCATGCCGTAGTCCGGAGAAATCGCCGGGAGACCGCTGAAATTCCACCGTCGGTGTGATGTCGCTGCCGCCGAGCGCTTTGCGGATGACGGAGATGACAATGCGGTAGATACTCTGTTCATCGGCGAACTTTACTTCCATCTTGGACGGGTGGACATTCACATCCACTTTGTGCGGATCGAGTTCGATGAAGAGCAGGAAGAAAGGAAAATTTCCCTTCTCCACCAGATGTTCATATCCGGAGAAGACCGCATGATTGATCGAACGGCTGATGATGAATCGGTCATTCAGAAAGATATATTGATCGACCTTGGACTTCCGCGCAAAGTCCGGTTTGCCGATGTACCCGGAGATGGACAGCAGATCCGTCGATTCACTCACCGGAATGAGCGTTGCAAAATGTCTGTCCCCGAAGAGACTCTTCAGACGGTCCTCAAGTTTCTGCGACGGCAATGCAAGGATCGTGTCCTCATCACTGACGAATTCCAACGCGATCTCCGGTTTTGAGAGGGCCAGACGCTGAATGGTATCGTAGATATGTTTGAATTCGGTGTTGTTGGATTTCAGGAACTGACGACGGGCCGGCGTGTTGAAGAACAGATTCTTCACGCTGATGGTGGTACCGCGCTGATGAGCTGTTTGGGAACGCTCCTTGATCTCGCTGCCTTCGATCCGCAGCAGAGTTCCGACCTGGTCTTCCTCCCTGCGGGTCTTCAAATCCACCTGCGCTACGGCAGCGATGGAAGCAAGAGCTTCACCGCGGAAACCGAGCGTACGGATATTCTCCAGATCCTCATACGTGGCGATCTTACTGGTAGCGTGCCGGTAAAAGGAGCGTTCCGCATCCTCTTCCGACATTCCCTTACCATTATCGATCAGCTGAATGAGTGTCTTACCGGCATTCTTGATGGTAATGGAAATGGAGGATGCACCGGCATCGATGGAATTCTCCAGCAGTTCCTTCACGACCGATTCCGGTCGCTGAACGACCTCACCCGCTGCGATCTTATTGGCAAGATGGTCCGGCAATATGTTGATGATACCCGTGCTCACTATTTCAGCATCACTCCCAGTCCCGGTCTATTGTTCAATTTCAGCTCTCCTTTGATGTTCCTTACGCCGTCAAACGGATCATTCGAGATCAGTACATTCCCGTCCAGATCCGCGTAATCCAGCAGCGGAGCCAGATGAGCTCCGGCTGAGATGGCTACGGCAGTTTCGATCATACATCCCATCATGATCTTCATATTCAACGCCTGAGCGGTGTGGATCATCCTCATCGCTTCGCGGAGACCGGTGCATTTCATAAGTTTTATGTTGATCCCGTCGAAGGCCTGTGCTAATTTCGGCACTTCGCTCAGGCGAAGGACGCTCTCGTCAGCGATGAGCGGCAGCGGAGATTTTTCCCGAAGCCATTTCAGATCGTCGAATTGATCGGCCGGCATGGGCTGTTCAACAAATTCCACATTCTGATCCTTCAGCCATTTGATCTTTTCAAGCGCGGTCTGTTTATCCTTCCATCCTTCGTTCGCATCAACGTACAGAACCTTGTCCGTTAGCTTACGGATCGTGGTGATCATCTCTTCATCGTTGTCCAATCCGACCTTCACCTTAAGAATGGGAAACTCCTCCGCTTCGCGTACTTTTTGTTCCACCACTTCTTTGGAATCGATCGCGATAGTGAACGAACATTGTGCTGTCTTTGCAGGATTCAATCCCCACAATTCGTACAGAGGGACGCCAAGTTTTTTTCCCACCCAGTCATGCAAAGCAAGATCTACCGCACATTTCGCGGAGGTATTTCCCGACTCGACCGAATCCACGTAATTCAGGATCTCTTCGAGCATCATCGGTGAATCGAACTTCGTCAGATCGATCTTCTGAAAGAATGCTGCGATCGTTTCAAGATTCTCTCCATACCGCTTTGCAGGAGACGCTTCACCATACGCAACAATTCCGTCGTGCTCCAATTCAAGAATAATGACCGGAGCAATATCCCGTGCACCCCGTGAGATTCGGAATGTGTGTTTTAATTTAAGATCGTACTGTTTCCAAGTAAGTTTCATTATCGATATTCCTTTGTGACTCAGTGCTGAGAAAAGATCCTTCGTTGTGTTGGTATTTACAATTACTGTTTCGTCGAAGTGTTTGGGAAACACGGATTCAGTGATCACTGCTGCGTAACACCGATCTGCAGTAGCTTCACGGATTCATTTGAAAATTACAGTGAGAACCGCAGCTTAGTGGTCCTCTTTCTCAAATAACGCTTCGACAAATTTTTCGGCATCGAACGGCTGGAGATCATCGATCTTTTCGCCGACACCGATGAACCGAACCGGCACTTTCAATGCATTGCTGACGGCAAAGATCACTCCCCCTTTTGCCGTTCCATCCAATTTTGTAATTACCAATCCGGTCAGACCGACCGCTTCGTTGAAGAGCTTTGCCTGCTGGATCGCATTTTGTCCGGTTGTGGCATCGAGCACCAGCAGAACCTCGTGAGGAGCTTCCGCGCTCACTTTGGTGATGACCCTTTTGATCTTCTTCAATTCCTCCATCAAATTCGTTTTCGTATGCAGTCGTCCTGCTGTATCGATGATGACCACTTCCGCATTCCGTGATTGTGCTGCCTTGACGGTATCGAATGCAACGGAGGCGGGATCGGATCCATGCAGCTGCTGAATGATCTCCACCCCGGCTCGTTTTCCCCACACTTCCAATTGCTCATTCGCGGCCGCACGAAAGGTATCCGCAGCTCCGATGAGAACGTTCTTCCCGGCGCTCTTATAATTGTGCGCTAATTTCCCGATCGTTGTCGTCTTTCCGACACCGTTCACGCCGACGACCATGATGACGTACGGTTTGGTGTGCGTGGGAAATTCGAACGGATCGGCATAACGGGTAGTGGTTTTCACCAGAGCGTTCGTGATCTCCGTCCGGACGAGATCATTCAGCTCTTCCTGTGATTCATATTTATGCTCACGTGTCCTCTTCTTGATGCTCTCAATGATCCGCTGCGACGTCTCAACTCCGACATCGCTCGTGATCAGGATCTCCTCCAGCTGGACTAAAAATTCATCATCGATCTTTCCTTTGGCAAAGATCAATCGGTTGACTTTTGCGACGAGAGTATCCCGTGTCTTTGCCAGCCCCTCTTTTAAGCGCGATAATTTGAACGAATCGAAAAATCCCAACGCAATCCCTTTTATGTGTTCACTGATGAATGTTCACGCAATGTTTCAAAAAATCTTTTCGCATAGACAGCAAGCGAATAGCCCAGCAGTCCGACCGTGATCCATTGAAAGATCTCATACATCCATTGAAGGGACGGATACTGAAGGACCGGAAAGACCAGAGTCAATGCCAGGATGGAAACGGCCACTTTCCCGGACATCAATGAGGGAAGGATGACACCCGTTCTGGCTTTGATATACAAGCCGGCAGCAAAGATAATGGCATCCCTGGTAAGAATGGTGACCGTAAACCAGACTGGAATATCGCCAAAAATCGTCAGCATTACAACCACGATACCGACAGCCACTTTGTCCGCCAGCGGGTCGATGATCTTTCCGAAATCGGAGACCTCATTGCGGATCCGTGCGACGTACCCGTCCAACGCATCGGTGGCGACTGCAACCAAAATGATGAGCAGAGCGATCTCCCGATGGAACGCAAATGGTGCCGTAAAACAATAGACGGCAGGCGCCATCAGTATGATCCTGCTGATCGATAAACAATTTGAGATTGTCCAGATCTTTCCTTGTATCATCGTATCACCGCAAATTTTCCCATGGATGTGTTCAGTATATCTTTGGTCTGACCGAACTGTTCAATACGGTACATATAGATTCCGGTAGAAACAATCTTTCCCTGTTCATCACGCAGATTCCACGATATCCCTTCCCTGCCGGACAATTCATCGATGATCTTCACTTTGGTACCGTTCGGGGAAAAGATCGTGATCCTGCAGTTGGACGGGATATTGACGAATGAAACTCCGTTCACATTCTTTGCCGGATTCGGATAGACTGCGACATTCGCCAGATTCATACTCTCTTGGGCGATCGAGAGTACCTGTCCTTTCCCTGAATTAAGCAGCAATCCGGTGCGCGAGACAATATTCCTGTTCAACGTTACTTCAAGGCGGAGCATCAGCTGATCAAGCGGGTGCTCGTGTGCAAAATTCAATGCAACTACCGTCGGCGAGACTGAATCGACCGACGCGACCGGAAATGTTCTTGCAGATGTCCGTACGCTATAATTCAATCTATCGGTCACAGAAACTGATCCGGGTACTTCATTGAATTCAATCAGGATCCTCTTCGGCGACGGCAGCGACGCTGAACGGGCAATGAAGATCCGTTCGTCCATCATACTTGCGGTAAATACAAACACAGCAAGTGTATCGGCAGCCATCCCGGAGGCATCGGTCAATTGAAGTATACGAATCGAAT
>CALRIY020000094.1:0-14913 GCA_943364975.1 Synechococcus sp. UW140 | reverse complement strand
CTTCATTTCAGAAATCTCCTCGTGCGTTGGTCAATACTCATAGTGTATTATAAAATTACAATAACATCCCTTGAAGTCCAAATGTCACGCCATAATTCAGCACGATCGACTCTTGGACCGGATGGGAATAAAACAGTAAAACCTGAATGACCATTCCATCAGGAAAGTCCATTCAGGTTTGGGTGTAGTCATCACGGGAGCCCGTTATCGAAGCACTGCTCTGATCCGTTCAAATTTTGCATCGATCGAAGGATTGGCACTGATATTGAGTAATTTGCAGAGAAGCGGATAGACGTCAATATTCTTCAGTGGACCTGCAGCGAATTTCTTTTTGAACGCCGGTCCCGAAGCGACCAGAATACCATGCATATCCTTCTCACTGCTGACATACCCATGATTCCCTTTCCCGAAATTTGCAGAATCCTTTTGTGTGAGCATTTTGGGAGCGATATGCCAGCCGAGATCCGCAGCGATCAAAACGGGCGAGATGTATTCATTGTCCGAAAAATTGAACGATGCAGGGATCTCCTTTTTCAAAAAGACACGTGCATGTTTCAATTCCTTCTTCAGTTTTTCGGCGATCTCTTTATCCCTGCCGTTCTCGGATTCCAGGAGCACTGTCGGTCCAATCCATTGTGTACGATACCGTTCCCCGGCCAATAATCCTTCCAGCACAACCACTCTGGCAAGGTCGATCTCGGTCATGCCGTGATCTGAAACGATGATGATATTTGCGGCATCGACCAGCTTCAGCTGTCTCAATCCGTTGATCAGCGCATGCACGGCCGAGTCCAGACGAACGATGGCTCTATTCACTTGAGGTGAATTCGGTCCATAATAATGACCTTCTGTATCCGTTGCATCAAAATAGAGGGTGATCAGTTCCGGACGTTTCGCAGCAGGAAGTCCGACCCATTCGAGCACCCGTTTGATCCGTTCATCATACGGTCTGGTATGAACATACCGTTCAAAATAATCGGGTTGTCTCGGTTCATCCTTCAGTTCACTGCCGGGCCAGAAGTAGCTTGCTGTTATCTTCCCGTTCTTTTTGGCTGTCTCCCAGATCGCTTCACCGCGGTACCAGCGGGAATCCCTCACCTCCACCGTGTCGCTGATCTTATACCGACGTCCCGCTTGGTCATCCATGAAATCGTTCTGAATAATGCCGTGATGATCTGCATACATTCCTGTCACGATCGCGAGATGATTCGGGAATGTTTTGGAAGGATAGACCGGTTCAAGCGATTCTGCTCGGACACCGCTCTTCCATAGAGAATCGATCGTCGGAGAGAGTCCGCGGTCCAGATAGTCCCATCGGAAACCGTCGAACGAGATGAGGATGGTGCACTGCTTTTCCTGCGCCGCCGACGGTAAAACCATCGACACAAGCGCTATCATCAAGAGGAGTTTTTTCATTCGGAATATTAAAAAAAAGCCCCGCAGAAACTCTGCGGGGCATTGATTCACTCGGATCTATTAGTTAAAGGTATACCGGATGCCGAACTGAATACGGTAAACATCATCGATATTCGCGGTCGGTTCAAAGGTATGGTCGATCAATTTGCCGTTCACTGCACGCAATTGATAGAGCACTTTCCCATCCACCGGTGCGACGTTGATCAAGGGCTGGGTGGTCACGAAGCGCTGTGACAGACCCCATTCGCTGTTCAACAGATTGGTGAAGTTCAGGATATCCGCTCTGAGCTGCAGCGAATTCCGTTTTCCGAACAGATCAGTAAAGATCTCCTGGGTCAGGCTGAAATCCGCTCTAAAAACCATCGGCATGAATACTGCATTACGTTCTGCATATTTGCCTCTGTTTGCGTTGAGATATTCATCCTGCTTGATGAACGCTTCCCATGCATCCTTCTGCTGCTGCACCGTGAATGGTGTGGTTCCGGTGATCGCGGTAAAATTCATTTCGGACTGGTCTTTCGGAATATAGATCAGATCGTTCACACCGCCGTCGTTGTTCAGATCACCGCTGAATGTGTAGCTGCCGGTGCCGATCGTGCGGCCTTCCCAGAACACTGAGACGGTCGTTGCACCCATATCGAAATACTCCAGACGGTAGGATGCCGTTCCGAAGACGCGATGTCCGGGAGATGTTGCGGCGTATGCAACACCGGGATTGTTCGGATCTTGGCTCATTGCATTTCCGTACCATGAACCGGATGCGATGGAACCCGGGTCAACGGTATTCTTCGATACACCGTAGCTGTATGCAGCTTTTGCAAACCAGCCGTCGCTGTACGGCTTCTCAAGAGAGAAGGCAAGGTTCCACGAATAACCGACATCTTCGTTCTTCATGACAACAGCATTCGGAACTTTAGCATTGATTCGGTTTGTGGTTTTCCAGCGGGGACGGCTGTCCACTCCCACATACATTGTATCGGCTTTCGGAAGGTTCGCATTGATATAATAAACACCGTTGACATCCGTGCTGTAGAGGAATTCTGCCGTTCCGACGAGATCATACGGAAGTTTCTGATCGACAGCGATATTGCTTCTCCACAACTGCGGGAATTTGAAGTCAGGATTTGTTAAAGCCAATTCATAGCTTGAGGCAGGAAGTCCTGTCGGTGTCTTTTTATATTTATCGGGACTCGGATTGAACGGACGAGTTTTGGTGTTGTCGATCTGTTCAAAACCTGTCAGCACACCGTTGTTTCCGATCTGGTTGGAGATCCAGACGTAGGCCGGTTTTCCGGTGAAGATACCGGATCCGCCGCGTACCTGCGTCGTGCGTTCGCCGGTCACATCCCAGTTGAAACCAAAGCGCGGGGACCAGAGAATATTTGGATCGGGCATCTTGTCTGTTGCATACCGAGCTTCTGCACCGCTCTCGTCGCGGAATTTCATCGTATCGACTTCAGAGTTCTTATAACCGGTGTTTTCAAAGAACGGAACATCAATGCGCAGACCGAATGAGAGGCGAAGGTCTTTCATAACCTGCCATTCATCCTGTGCATAGATTCCTGTATACAATACTTTCAATTCCTGTACCGGTTTGGTCAAGCCTGCGATGTTCGACCAGCGGACCTGGAAACGGCGAAGTGTACTGTCTGAAGCGACTCGCGCTGGATTTGCCAGATATCCGTTTGCATCGGAATAGAAATCCGACAGCTTATTATAAACATACGCACTTTGTGCACCAGGGAAGAAAATATTCTCTGACTGGTATTTCTCAATGCTGGCGCCGACCGTAATGAAATGGTCGCCCATATAATATGTGAAGTTATCCTGCAGTTGGATGCTGGAATAACGGAGTTCGTTGTTCGGGGTGAACGGCTCATAACCGAACGATGTATAGTTCGTCCCGGCATTCAGAATGTCGACGAA
The DNA here is from genome assembly GCA_943364975.1 of Synechococcus sp. UW140. GTDB lineage: Bacteria > Bacteroidota > Ignavibacteria > UBA10030 > UBA8401 > UBA8401. The sequence goes on along the minus strand of CALRIY020000094.1, from coordinate 11,571 downwards.
CGGGAAGAATGAACCGCGTGATTCGCGGCTTTCATCGTGATGTGAATATCCGACGATCAAGTTGTTGGCCATGTTGTCGCCGAACGTTGAGTTCCATTCGCCGATGATGTTCCGGATATTCTCGCCGATCTGGTAGTTGGAATTCTGGAAGCCCAATGCGGTCGTTGTATTCTGACGTCCGCCGGTGCCGAGTCCCAATGAAGAGGAGTTGGAAACCAGCACGTCCGTCTTTGAGTCGAGGTGGATATACCGCAGGATCAGTTTATTGTTGTCATCCAGGTTGTAGTCCATTTTTGCCAGCATGCGCATGGCAGGTGTTTCATTCTCATATCCCTGATACGGTCCGGTCTCATAACCGAAATTCGTTTTCAGGTAATTGCTCAAGGTGATCAGATCGGATTCAAGTACACGGGTGATGTTTCCGCCGACTGTCTGTCCTCCTTTGTTTGCGGTAAAAGTCGTTCCGGGCTGAGTCAAATTCTCAATTTCAAAACTTCCGAACAGGAAGAGTTTATTCTCAATGATCGGTCCGCCGACATTGGCACCAAGCTGATAATATTGGAATCTGCCCGGTTTGTATTCCGTTGCACCGGCCTGCTGGCCGACGAGTCCCTGATGGCGCATATAATAGTATGCTGTTCCGGAGATCTCGTTCGTTCCGCTTTTGGTGATGGTGTTGACACCAGCACCGATGAAGTTACCCTGGCGCACATCATACGGAGCAATGTTCACCTGAATCTGTTCGACAGCATCCACGGAGACTGGAGCGACGCCGGTACGATCGCCTGGCTGTCCCTGCAATCCGAAGGAGTTATTGAAATATGAACCGTCCACGGTTGTATTGTTGTAACGGTTGTCCATACCGCCGAACGAGTTGTTGCCGCTGAACTGGGGAGTCAGTCGGGAGAAATCCTGAACTCTTCGTGCGATGGTCGGAAGCGCCTGGATCGCGATGGCATTCACAGAAGTTGCGGCACCGGTACGCGCTGCGTTCAGAACAGTGCTGCGTTCCGCTGTCACTTCAACTGCGCCCATTTGAACATCTTCCGATGATAAACGGAAATCCTGTTTCGTTGTTTGAGCAAGCTGAACAAAGACATTCGGCCGTTCCTGTTTCGTATAGCCGAGGATTGATGCAGTGATTGTGTACGGACCGCCGACACGCAGGTTCGGCAGATTGAACTGTCCGTCTTCGCGTGTTGCAACACCGTATTTTGTTCCGCTGGGCATATGGACCGCCATGACATTGACGCCGGGCAGAGCATTCCCATCCTTATCAGAGACCTGACCGGAGATAGCTCCGTTCGTGACTCCTTGTGCGAACATTGCCGATGACAAAACGCAGATCACCAGCAGAAGGAGTATCGCATATTTCATAGTAACACCTTATTGATTGTGTGGGGATATAGTGAATTAAACGTTGTACCAAAGATACGAAATGACTGTTACCGTAATATTACCGGTACGCTACCGCTTCTTCTTTTTTGATCGCGTCTTCCAAAACTCAGGAAGGTCATTGAAAAAATGGACCGATGTTTTGATCCCGTTGAAAAAATGTTCGATGTTGATATGTTCATCGGGAGAGTGCGCGTTCTCATCCGGCAGACCGAAACCAAGAAGGACCGTGTCCAGTCCGAGCAGTTTTTTGAACTGCACCACGATCGGTATGGACCCTCCCTCCCGCTGATAGAGCGGTTTCTTTCCGAATCCTTTTTCCAGGGCGGAGACCGCGGCCTTCACGCCGGGAGAATCGATCGGGGTGATCGCCGCCTCGCCGCCGTGATGCAGTTTCACTTTGACGTCGACTGATTTCGGCGCGATCTTTTTGATATGCTTCATCACCAATTTCGAGATCGTGTCGGATTTCTGATCGGGTACCAGTCGGCAGGAGATCTTTGCATACGCTTTTGATGGCAGGACCGTCTTTGCTCCTTCGCCGATATAACCGCCCCACATACCGTTCACTTCCAGTGTCGGCCGTGCCCAAGTTCGTTCATGCGTAGAGAATCCCTTTTCACCCCACAACTGTTTGATGCCGAGCTCTTTTGCATATTTTTTGTCGCTGTGCGGGAGTTTTTTGTAAGCATCTCGTTCTACTTTGGTGAGGGGACGGACGTCGTTATAAAAACCGGGGATGTTGACCTTATTGTTCTTATCGTGGAGTGCGGTGATGATCTCTGCAAGCGCCTGGGCGGGATTGTGAACGGCGCCTCCGAAGGAACCCGAGTGAAGATCTTTGTTCGGTCCGGTCACTTCGAGTTCCAGATACGCCAGACCGCGGAGCCCGTATGCGATGGAAGGATGTCCTTTTGCATACATGGAAGAATCGGAGATGAGAACAAGATCGGCTTTCAATAAATCCTTATTCCGTTTCACAAATTCATCCAGATTCTTGCTTCCGATCTCCTCTTCTCCTTCGATCAGCATCTTCACATTCACCGGAAGCCTGCCGTGATGTTTCATCAACGCTTCAATTCCTTTGAAGTGGATGAAGACCTGTCCTTTATCATCGGCGGAACCGCGGGCATAGATATTCTCTCCGCGGATGGTCATCTCGAACGGCGGCGAGGTCCAGAGGTTCAACGGATCGACCGGCTGGACATCATAATGTCCGTAGAAAAGAACGGTCGGGGCTCCTTTCGCTCCGAGCCACTCACTGTAGACTACCGGATGCCCATCAGTCGGCATGATCCGGACATTCTGCATGCCGATCGTCCGCATATGATCTGCGATCCACTGGGCACACAGCTGGATGTCACCGTTATGATTGGATTGGGAACTGACGCTGGGTATGGCGAGGAAGTCTTTTAATTCGGAAAGGTAGCGTTCTTTGCTGGATTCAATAAAACCGAGAACATTCTCCATAGGAACAGATCCTGACGGTTGAAAGGCGTGATAAAATCTGGCAGAATATATGGACCACTTCACACAAAAGCAATCTGTGGAAAAATAAAAAACCCTCCTAATTTTCAGGAGGGTCTTGATTTTGTCACTTTTGGAAGATCTTTGTCCATTCGTATTTTTTGCGCTTTTTCCAGTCCGCATTATGATAGAGATAACTGAAAATAAGCGGCACAACGGTGGTCGCTTCCGCATACACCATCTGTTCATGGGTGGTTTGCACCTTCCCCCAGGAACTTGCTTCTTTCAGTGTGGACGAAGAGCAGGCACCGTCCCGCACATCCGCCACGGTGATCTGGATGGCGTATTCATGCATCGGCACATCCATACCGAGAACTTCAGCACAGACAACAGTATCCTGAATGAAGTTCTTCGGCACACCGCCGCCGATCATGAAGAGACCGGAGGTCTTCGCCTTCATTTTGATCTGTGTGAGTTCATAGAAATCCTTCACGGAATCGATCGACATGTACGGTTTGCCCGCTTTGATCCGTTCATGCTGGTGCTTCACCAGACCGAAGCCCGCGGATGAATCTGAGAATGCCGGACAGAAGATCGGAACATTGTTCTCATAGGCGAGCTGCACGAGCGAATTCTTCTTCTTCGCATTCTTTACGCACCACTTCCCCATCTCATAGATGAATTCACGGGAAGAATACGGACGCGGTTCTAGGGATTCGGCAATTTCGAAGATCGTCCCGTCGCACACCTGCAGCGACTGTTCGTCGATATAGGTGTCATAGATTCGGTCCACATAATTATCGCGGAGCATGTTATCGTCAATGAACGGCGTCCCTTTGTAGTGCTTAAATCCGAGAGCTTCGAAGAAATCCATATCCACGATGGAGGCACCGGTCGCGACGACCATGTCCACCATATTATACTTGATCATATCGGAATAGATGTTCATGCATCCGCCGGCGCTGGTGCTGCCTGCAAGGACAAGAGCGTTGGTGCAGCCTTTATGTTCGATCATCTTCTTGAAGATGTCGGTAGCCCGGGCCGTATCACGTGAACTGAAGGACATATCGCGCATCGCATTGATGATCGGCGTCGAATCGAACTTCGTCGCGTCCACCTGCTTGACGACCTCTTTTAAGAGTGCATTTTTTTTCATTGGTTCTCCTGGATTGATTGTTAGTGTATTAATGTAGTTCCTATTATTCGGCCGTGACCGCTTTCAGACCGATGATCGATCCGATCAGCGTTGTCAGAAACACCAGTCGCCAGAATTCCGCCGGCTCTTTAAAGAAGACGATGCCCACGATCACCGTTCCCACGGCACCGATCCCTGTCCACACGGCATACGCCGTACCTATCGGCAGTGTCTGTGTTGCTTTGTAGAGAAGGAACATGCTGACGGAGAGGAAGAGGAAGAATCCTCCCATCCACAATGTCGCTTCCGTTCCGTGGGCCGTTCTCGCTTTCCCGAGACAGGAAGCGAAACCAACCTCACACAATCCTGCAATAATGAGCAAGATCCAATTCATTCTGATGACCTTCGGTGATCCAATGTTCGGGTGTATGTTGTATTAGCTGAGTTAATGCTGCAAGGATAGAACGGGAGTTAGCCCGCGAAGGAGCTGTCTGAAAGGATGAACGACGAGATGTAGATCGTTTCCAGAAAACGGAGGATGATGTTCGACGTATTCACTGAATGAAATTCCATGCTGTAAAATACGGAAAATTTCGATTTTTCACAATCAGAGAAATCACAGGTACCGGATCTCGGGGTGAAGATACTGTCGGACGTAATCCTTCACTGAATCCTCCAGCGGACGGAACTGCACCGGACAGCCGGAACGCTGAAGTTTGGTGATCGACGCTTCCGTATGGTACTGATAGGCATTGCGGATCTCTTCCGGCATCTCCGTGTATTCAATGTTCGGGGGAAGTTCAAGAGCGGAGAAGACCGCTTTGGCGAGATCATTCCACGTACGCGCTTTCCCGGTCCCCAAATTATAGATGCCGTTCACCTTCGGAGAATTCAGGAACCACCACAGAACTTCCGTGCAATCCTTTACATAGACGAAGTCGCGGACCTGTTCGCCGTGTTTGTATTCCGGCCGGTAGGATTTGAACAGACGGATCTTCCCGATCTCCTGGATCTGATGATACGCCTTGCAGATGAGACTCTTCATCTCCCCTTTATGATACTCATTCGGACCGAAGACGTTGAAGAATTTGATGCCGACGACTTTACTCTGCAGTTCATTGCGGAGGATCCACTGATCGAGGATCTGTTTCGAATAACCGTAAGCATTCAGCGGGCGCAGGGTCGGACTGACCGCATCATCATCCGAGAAACCGAGAGCGCCGTCGCCATAGGTCGCGCCGCTGCTTGCATAGATGAAGCGCGCTTTCTTCCGAACGGACCATTCTGCAAGGATCCGGGTGTAGCGGTAGTTGTTCTCCATCAAGTGGTCGACATCCTTTTCCGTTGTGGAAGAGTTCGCACCCATATGAATGATCGCTTCCACTTTCGGAAGACGTTCATTCAGCAGCATCTCGATGAAATGGTCCTTATGGACATAGTCCGCAAACTGTTTGCCGGAGAGATTCTTCCATTTCATCGTGGAGGCGAGTTCATCCACGATCAGAATATCCGAGATACCTTTTTCATTCAGTTTGGCAACCATTGCACTGCCGATAAAGCCTGCACCACCGGTAACGACTATCATTTGATCCCTATCCCTGATTCAACATCTTTGGATGAAGTTAACAATGTAAAATTCTCACCGTCAGCAGCCGTCGCCAGCAGCATTCCGTTCGATTCCACTCCCATCAGTTTCGCCGGTGCGAGGTTGGCAACGACGATGATCGTCTTTCCGATCAGCTGTTCCGGCGTCACTTTCTCTGCGATACCGGCGACGATCTGGCGTTTTTCAAACCCAAGATCGATCTGCAGCTTTAACAGCTTCTTCGATTTGGGGACCGGTTCCGCCTCCAGGATCCTTGCTGTGCGGAGATCGACCTTGGCAAAATCATCATAGGTGATCTGAGCTTTGACGGGTGCGTAGCTGACGGCTGATTTCTCCTCCGCCTTCACTTCTGCAGCGGTCGTTAATTTTCCCAATTCCTGTTCAATGGTCGCATCCTCAATTTTGGTGAATAATATTTCCGAACGGCCGAGCGGATGTCCGTCGGTCAGTTTCGGTTCGCCGGCGGTGTTCCATTGTTCATCCGCGATGGCGCCGGTTTGATTCAGCATCGTCCAAACCTTGTCGGAGGAGAACGGTACGACCGGCGCAAAGAGCACGGCCAGCGAGCGAACGATGTTCAGACAGATGTTCAACGTGGTCCCGCACCGTTCCGGATCGGTCTTGAACGACTTCCACGGTTCGCTGTCATTGAAATACTTGTTCGCGGCACGGGCAACATTCATCATCTCCATCGTGGCATCACGGAACTTGAACTGCTCGATCAGATCCCCGACGCGCTGCGGTGCGGAACGGACGTATGCGAGGACCTCCGTGTCCCGCTCATTCAGCGGACCGCGGTTCGGAACATTGTTCCCGTAATTCTTCGCAACAAAGGTGATCGTCCGGTTGATGAAATTGCCGTAGATGTCCGCCAGTTCGTTATTGTTCTTCGCCTGAAAATCCTTCCAATAGAAATCCGAATCCTTCGTTTCGGGCAGGATCGTCGCAATGGTATACCGGAGGATATCCGCAGGATATTTTTCCAGGATATCCTTCACATAAATGGCATTGTTACGGCTCTTGGAGAATTTCCCCCCCTCAAGGTTCAGGAATTCATTCGCCGGAACGTTGTCTGGCAGGATATAACCGGTCTTCGCCATCAATTCCGCCGGGAAGACGATGGAATGGAATACGATATTATCCTTCCCGAGGAAGGCGATATAGCGGGTGGAAGCATCACACCAGTATTCTTTCCATCGGTCGGGAGTCCCCTGCTGCTGTGCCCACTCTTTTGTAGCGGAAATGTATCCGAGCACGGCATCGAACCAGACGTAGATCACTTTCCCTTCCGCTCCGTCGATCGGCACCGGGATCCCCCAGCTCAGATCGCGCGTGACCGCACGGTCCTGCAGTCCTTCTTTCAGCCAGCTCCGTGTCTGCTGAAGCACATTCTCTTTCCACTGATCGGCATGTCCGGCAATATACTCCTCGAGCTTCTTTTGAAAACTTCCCAGCGTGAAGTACCAATGCTTCGTTGTTTTCCGTTCAGGTTTGTTCCCAGTGATGAGGCTTTTCGGTTCTTTCAGTTCAAGCTGATCGTAGTACTTGCCGCAGTTGTCGCACTGGTCGCCTCGCGCTTTGTCATACGAACAGTTCGGACAGATCCCCTCGACATACCGGTCCGGCAGGAACATCTTCGCCTCCGCATCATAGAATTGCTCCTGTTCCTTCGGGACCAGATATCCTTTTGCGAGCAGATCGAGGAAGAACTCTTTGGAGGTCTCGTGATGGATCGGAAGCGATGTGCGGGAGTAATTGTCGAATTGGATGCCGAACCGTGCAAAGGCCTCTTTATTCGCTTCGTGGTATTTGTCCACGATCGCTTTCGGCGTGGTCTTTTCCTTTTCCGCGGAGATGGTGATGGCAACACCATGTTCATCCGAACCGCAGATGTGCAGTACATCGCGGTGCTGAAGACGCTGATAGCGCGTATAGATATCCGACGGGATATAGCATCCGGCCAAATGGCCGAGATGGATATGTCCGTTGGCGTACGGAAGCGCAGACGTAATAAGGATTCGTTTGAAATTATTTTGCATGGAGTATTCTTCGGACATTCACGGTTAACGAGAGCATGACTAAGGGAAGATACACATTTCTTCGGAGAAGTCCGAGAGCCCGTTCCACGGCGGCGAGACACGCTTCCAGGTCCTTCGTTCCGAATTTATCCACGAATTTCCGCAGGTCGGCCTCCTGATCGATATTCACAATATGACGTCCGGCCCCTTCCCGAAGAACGATCGTATCGCGGAACCAGACGAGGATCATCGTCATCAGCTGTTCGGCATTGTCACGCTGATTGCCCGAAAGATATTCCTCCTGCTCGTCGAACAATTTGACCGGAGATGAACCGAGGATGCTGCGGAGGAAGGTGACCGCATCGGAGCGGAATTTGGTGATGTCGTTCCCGAGCAGATCGATGGCTCTTGTATAATTTCCGTTCGCCAGCCGTGAAATAAAATGAGCCTGTGCCGGTTCGATCTTGAGCCGTTCCGTCAAGGCGGCGGAGATCTCATCATCCGACAGAACGGAACACTGGATCATCTGGCAGCGGGAAATGATCGTCTGCTTCACCGTCTCTTTCCTCGATGTGACAAGGAGGAAATGGACACCCTCCAGCGGTTCTTCGAGGACCTTCAGGAGCGAATTGGTGGATGCATCATTCATCGCGTCCGCATCGAAGATGATGAAGATCTTCTTCCCTGCTTCTGCCCCGCTCATGGATGATTCCCGTTTCAATTCACGGATGGATCTGATGCGGATGAACTTCGCTTTCGGGATGGCGATATCGATGTACGGATTGACCGCTTTCTCTGCGGTCTGTTTCCTCACCTCCTCCAGCACTTCCCGTTCGAGTGATTCCCCCTCTTCATTCTTTTCGCCGTCCCCGCCGGGCATCGGGAAGATCAATTTCACATTCGGGTGCTGAAGCGTCTCCATCTTTCGACACGAAGGACATTCTCCGCAGGCGGTATCGGACTGTGTTCGGCACAGCAGCGTCCGGGCAAATTCAATGGCAAGCGCATCTTTTCCGATCCCTTCAGCACCCCAGAACAGGTACGCATGTGCGAGCCGTTGATTGCGGACAGCGGAACGGAGGATCTCCTTCACGCGGTCCTGCCCGATGACCGTATCCCAATTAGAACGCATGGCCGATCCCAAAATGAATGATGGAGAATGAATTGAGGAAGAACTGTTGTTCCGTGAGCCATTGCTGTCCGGCCGGTTTCTTCGGGTCATACAGCCGCCAGGCGAAATCGAGACGGAACGGACCGACGAAGGTCTCATAGCGAAGACCGAAACCGACGGCAAGAGCGATATCCTTGATCATGATGTCGGATGGAGCGGACCACGTGTTGCCGTAATCCAAAAAAAGAACTGACCAGAAACGCGGAAGTTCCACGACAGAGATCTTCCCGCCGTTCGGGAAGAGCTGCATTCTGGATTCGAGACTTCCTTCGATCATGATATTGCCCCCCTTCAGCGAATCACCGAAGTCGGCAAGCTGACGGTCCTTCCATCCGCGGACGCTGTTGCTGCCGCCGACGAAGAATCGGCGGGGAAGCGGGACCGGAGTCTGATTCTGATCGTTGTACAGATACGCATATCCGGACTTGAGTTTGAACGCATACACCATCTGCTGATCGTCCTCCTCGCTGAAGTAATGTTTCAGGAGGACGGTGAGCTTCACATATTCCGAATACGGAAGATTGAATCCTCCCGCCAGCACGTTCACGACACCGGCCTCCTCCACCGTGGCGGAATGGAAGAAACCCGCATTCGGCGAAAAGAAATTGTTCGTCATATCGCGCTGAAGAGTGTACGATTCGATGAAGTTGAACTGCTTTGTGGAATCATCCGGACGAATGCCGAGGGTGGAGGATGATTTATAGTTGGGATCGACCCGTTCAATATTGAATTCCGTGATCCCCAGTGTGTAGGTCGCCAGTTTCGTCGAGAAACTGATCCGGGCACGGAGCGTATTCAGATCGTACTCGGGCTGTTTCTCCGCTTCCGCCGTCAGCGTGATCGCAGCCGTGGTCTTATTGCTGAAAAAATACGGGAACGTCAGCTGTGTCTGGACATCCGCTTTGCCGAAGAGCGTCGGTTCCGCAAGACCGCGGTTGACCGCACCGGAGACATAGAGCCGTTCGATATAGTTGGCACGGGCGCTGGACGAGACCGAAAAGTTCTGTGCGCCGCCGAAAAGATTCCGGTGCTTGTAGCTCAGACCGAGACCGGTCGAGAAGAAGTTCCCCCCTTCGTTGACGGCGAGGAATTCCGGCGTGATCTCCTGCTGCTCCAGCATCCGGAACGACACCAGCATGGGGATGGAATCCGACAGACCGGAAGTACCGCTCCCTGCCTGACGAAGACTCGCAAATTCAAAGACACCGAGACGGTTCAGGTTCTGCTCGCTCGCCAACCGTTTCTCTTCGTTGTACACTTCGCCGACGGAAAAATCGAGCTGACGCATGAGCACAACGCTGTCGATATCCGGATCGACATGATCGAAACTGATCCCGCCGAAGAAGTACCGCGGTCCCGGATTGAATTTGAGCATCACCGAAACACCATTCGTGGAAGCGTATCGGACCAATGACAGAGTATCCAGAAAGACTTTGGGATATCCTTCATTCATCATGGTACGGAGGATGGCGGCCTGTCCGTCTACGATCGACCGTTTCAAGTACGGGTCCCCCCGTTTCAGTGAGGATGCTCTCTGAACGCTGTTGATGATCTCCGGCGGAACATTTTCCAATCCAAGGATGGAGACCGAATCGATCAGGGAAAGCTCATTCATCCGTACGAAGATCCCGATATCGACCGAACGGCTGTCCGATGAGAACGTCAGTGTCGTGTCGATCTCGGCGCGGAAATAACCGTTGTCGCGGAGATAGGATCGGATCAGATTGATATCCTGCTTGAAGAGATACGGATCGAAATATTCCCGCGGTGCGCCGATCTTCTGGTAGATATTCTCATTCAGGAATATCCAGACGGAGAACGGCGACTCCAGCGTAGTCATCTGATTGAGGATCTCCTGTGTGGACATCGGACCGTCGACCGTGATATCAATATCGTTCACTTCAACCTTCCGGTCACCGGATTGGGCGAATGAACTGCAGCAGAAGAGCAGCAGGAGCAGGAGGACAGTGAAGGTACGATGTAGGAGCAGCAGTGTCACAAAACAGGCGGAAAGAAAAATGAATAAAAAAACCCAGCGGGAAAGCACTGGGTCATCTTGAACACTCGAAAGTGATCGACACGATCAATAATCGTTTTCGTCTTCGTAGAAAAAGTCGCCATCCGTCGGATAGTCGGGCCAGATGTCCTCAATGCTCTCATACGGCTCATCGGCATCTTCCAGTTCATTGAGGTTCTCGATCAATTCCGGCGGCGATCCCATACGGATCGCATAATCGATCAACTCTTCCTTTGTTGCAGGCCACGGAGCATCATCAAGATACGAAGCCAGTTCCATAGTCCAGATCATAACGCAATTACCTCTACTCTAAATTACTATTTTTTATTGTCGACAAGTTGGGCGCGGATCTTTTCGTAATCGATATCATCCACGAAATATTCAACAGGATTCTGCTTCTCGCCGTTCCTGATCACTTCATAATGGAGGTGGGGACCGGTGGAACGGCCCGTGTTTCCGGAATAAGCGATCAAAGTACCGCGTTTCACGCGCTGACCTGTCTTTGCAACACATTTTGATAAGTGAGCATACCAACTTTTATATCCGAACCCATGATTTACTTCAACGGCAATACCATAACCGCTGCCGGTCGCACCGGTGAACTCCACAACACCGTCTCCGGTGGCATACACCGGGGTACCGATATCATTGTGAATATCCACGCCTTCATGCAGTTTCCGAGCTCCGATGAACGGATCGATGCGGATTCCAAAACCATGATAGGAATATGTTCCGACCATCGGTTTGATCGCCGGCATGGAT
>CALRIY020000093.1:0-14941 GCA_943364975.1 Synechococcus sp. UW140 | reverse complement strand
GAGCATATTCGTCCGGTGACCATATGTATCAGCGATGATACCGAAGGTGATATTCGCCGCAACATTCGTCAGCATGACGATCGCGGTGAATGTGCCGGCGTAGGATGGAGGAAGATCGAACTTCTCCACAGCAAAGACGGAATAGAATGACGATGCGGCGAGGGACATCAGAATGAATGCATCGGCGATAAGGAAATTCCGAAAGTTCCGGTTCGAGGCGATGAGCTTCCGTGCATCAGATAAAATTCTTCTCTTCCCCTCCTCCTGTTCATCCCGGACCGAAGGGACCTCCTCTATCCGAGTAAGAAAGATGAATGAAAACATCGTCACGAAAAACGCCAGCAGGAACAGAAGTGCAAAGTTGGACGGAAACGATACCGCATACAGAATGAAACTGACGATCATTCCTCCTGCCGCACCGGCAGCGGAACCGAGCAGTTGACGGATCCCCATCAACCGACCCCGGAGTTTCACCGGAACGGTCTTTGTGAAGACCTGGAACCACGGCAGTCCCGAGAAGCCGCCGAATGCCGGAAGCAAAAAGATCAGGAAGAGGAATATCGGTACGGCAAGCTGGGAGGAGATCCGTCCAATCAAAAAGAATGCGGCAATGCTGCAGACAAGAAGCATAGCACGGTGGATGAATCCCCAGAAGACCATCGGTGCTTTGAACAAGGTCCTCTTCCGAAGAGAATGCGCAACGGCGAGAGCAGGTATATTCTGTCCCAGCCACCACAGCACCTGCACGGAACCGATCGAGACCGGACTCCCGCCCAGTTCTTTAATGAAGATGGGAAGGATCGTCTGCATGGAAACAAGACTCATCCCCAGCACATAAAGCGATCCGTCAAAGAGATGCATCCGGATGTTCCGGCGAAGGACAGGAACATGATCCTGAGGAAAATCCGACGGCGTCGGAAGTAATTTGGTCAGCATAGGAGTGTAACATACTAAAAACCACGCGATTTTTCATCCTGGATCGGCATGCGATCAGCAGTTCCACCTTCATGATACATAATAAGAATTCCCGTAATAGTGCTGCGAGTATGTCGAACAGCTGAATCATTCATGGCCATCATTGAGTGTCAGATTTTCTGAGTAAAATCCTTCCAGTCATTAAGACCTGGAAGGGTTGATTCCACCTTGATCCATGCTGCGCCTTTAAACTGTGGCACTGCTTCTCATTTTTCCGTATCTTTGTGTATGACAGAACAAAAAATACCGAAGCGCAGACAGATCCGTGAATTAGTGATGCAGGCGCTGTACGCCCTGGAGATATCCAAAGATGCACCGCAGCATGTCGTTGACACTATCCTCTCCGAACTGAAGGAGAACGGCGCCGATTTCGATTTTGCACAATCGATGTTCATCAAGACCATCGCTCATCAGGCGGAGATCGACAAACGTCTCAAATCCAAATCCGAACATTGGGATTTCCACCGGATCGCGCTGATCGATAAGATCCTGCTCCGTATGAGCCTGTGCGAGATCCTGTATTTCCCGGACATCCCTCCGAAAGTCTCCATCAACGAAGCGATCGAGATCGCAAAAGATTACAGCACAGAAAGCAGCGGCACCTTCATCAACGGCATCATGGACGCGGTCCTGATCGAATTGAGGAAAGAAGGAGAACTGAACAAGACCGGCCGCGGTCTGCTCGACACTCAATCCAAAAAATCTCACTCGTAGTTCCTTCATGGCGCTCACACCGACCCAATCGAACAGATTTCAGATCTTTGTTTGGACCCTCTTCGATTTTGCGAACACATCCTTCTCCGTCATGATCGTTGCCGTGGGCTACTCCCTCTATTTTAAGGAAGTGGTCGCCGGCGGAAGCGGTAAAGGAGACCTGCTCTGGGGGATCGCCGTCAGCATCTCCATGCTCCTCACCGCACTGATCGCACCGGTACTCGGCGCCGCAGCGGATTTTTCATCGCGCCGAAAACGCTTCCTGTTCGGATTCACGATCGTCAGTATCATTTCCACATTCCTGCTATTCTTTGTAGAGGCGGGAATGATCGTCACCGGCATGCTCCTCTTCATCATCGCGAATGTCGGTTTCGAAGGGGGCCTCGTCTTCTATGACGCGTTCCTTCCGAATCTCACAACGGAACGGAGCTACGGCAGGGTCTCCGGATACGGATTTGCGATGGGCTATGTCGGTTCGCTCGTGACCCTCTTCATCGCCATGCCGCTCTATGCGGAGGGTTTCGTCGCGGAGAATCTTCCGAATGTGCGGCTCAGTTTCACCATCGCCGCAGGGATCTTCCTTCTCTTCTCGGCACCGCTCTTCATTTTTCTGCGGGACCATAAAACAAAATTCGAGTATAAAGTCTCCTATATCAAAGCCGGTATTCAGCGTGTCCGCGAGACGATCGGCCATTTGAAAAATTACCAGAATGTCTCACGGTTCCTTCTGGCGTTCTTCATCTATAATGACGGGATCCTCACCGTCATCTCGTTCGCTTCGATCTTCGCCACGCAGACGCTCCACTTCACGCTGAAGGAGGTCCTGGTCCTGTTCGCTGTGGTGCAGGCATCGGGGATCATCGGTTCACTCTTCTTCGGTGTCATTACCGACAAGATCGGGGCCAAGAGGACGATCGCCGTGAATCTGGTCATCTGGATCGCCGTTGTCACCGGAGCATACTTCACTGAATCCAAGACTATGTTCTATCTGATCGGTGCGGTCGCCGGCAGTTCCATGGGTGCATCTCAGGCAGCCAGCAGAAGCCTGATGGCACAGCTCACTCCCAAAGAACGTGAAGCGGAATTCTTCGGATTCTACGACGGATTGTGCGGAAAAGCATCGGCAGTCGTAGGGACTTTTTTGTTCGGACTGATTTCGTATATTACCAATGATCAGCGGATCTCCGTACTGACGATCGGACTCTTCTTTGTCGCCGGTCTGGTCCTGCTGGAACGGGTCAGCGACAAGGAACATGTCAGAACCAACGAGGAAACCACATCATGATGATCTCACTGCTTCTCTTTTTGTTTATCCATTCCCCGCTGATGCAGTCACCGACTGTGAACGAACATGTGAAACTGGAGACATCGATTCAACTCTCCATCACACCGCAGTCCGTCGGAACAGTCTCCTTCACCTTCACGCCGCTGGAAGGGATCCACGTCAACACGACACCGAACATCGAATTGAAACTCGAAAAGAATTCCCTGTTCGAGATCGTCGGGAAACCGAAATATTCCAAGACGGACAAGGATTATCTCGACATTTCTAAACCGGTGATCTTCACGTTGTCAGCAAAGAAGGAACTCCCTGCCGGGAAGTCCGTGCTGAAGGGAAAATTGAATTATTACTACTGCTCTGATAAGGACGGGTGGTGCAACCGGTTCACCCAGCCGGTGGAAATGACGATCGAGATCGCACGATGAAAAAGATCTTCTTCTTCTCCGATGTCCATCTCGGACTGCAGGACCCGCTTCAGGAAAAATTGAAGGAACAGCGTCTGCTCCGCTTCCTCACTCACGTGGAAAAGCACGGGGAAGAGTTGTTCATCATGGGTGACCTGTTCGACTACTGGTTCGAATACAAGTATGTCATCCCCAGAGGGTACCACCACATCCTGTCGAAACTCGCCACGATGACCGAGAACGGAATGAAGATCCATTATCTCGCCGGCAATCATGATTTTTGGCTGAAGGATTTCTTTCCGAACGATCTCGGCATCGAGGTCTATAAGGATCCTGTCGGCATCACACTCCGGGGAAAAAAATTCTATCTCCACCACGGCGACGGGCTGGCGCTGAATGATACCGGATACCGCATTCTGAAGAAGGTACTGCGGAATCCGGTCAGCATCTTCCTCTATTCACTGCTGCATCCGGACTGGTCCGCTCCGATCGCCCGCGGTTCCTCGCGCACCAGCCGCGAATACACAGGGAACAAGGATTTCGGCGAGACGGACGGGATGATCAAGTTCTCGGAAGAGAAGATCAGTGAGGGATATGATTTTGTCGTGATGGGACACCGGCATAAACCGCTGAGGCATGAATCGGGCAAGGGATTATATATCAATCTCGGCGACTGGCTCCATCATAATACGTACGCTGAGTTCAACGGCACGACCCTCGAATTGAAAGAGTGGGAATCAACGGCAGCGGAGACCGAACCGTCACCGGCAAGACCGGTCAAACGGCCGGTACGCACTGCCAAGCGAAAACCAGCAAAACGTTCCAAGCAATGACTGAGTGACTATGGCTGAGAAGAAAAGACCTAAATACAGTTCTGAAGAGATGAAGAAATATTTCAATGACCCGACCTACCGGGAAGAGCTGCTCAAACGGAGCCGCGGATTTTTTCGGAAGTACCGTTATTATTTTCTCGGACTGTCCGTCTTTTTCCTGCTGCTGATGGTCGTCTATTATAACTACATCGTCTCCGGACTCCCTTCCCTGGAGGACCTTGAGAATCCGAAACCGGAACTGGCGACGAAGGTCTACTCCATCGACGGTGAAGTCCTCTCCACATTCTATTCAACGAAGAACCGCTCCTACGTTCCGTATGATTCCATTCCCCAAAGCGTGATCGATGCCCTCATTTCCACCGAGGACAAGGATTTCTATGAACACTGGGGTGTCACTCCCTGGCGTTTTCTCCGTGCAATGATCAAGAATATCCTCTCGCTCCGCCTGAAGGAAGGAGCCAGCACCATCACACAGCAGCTGGCAAGGAATCTCTACGGATTTCAGACTGCGGATGAGAGTACGTTCGACAAAGCGACCCGCAAATTCCGCGAGTTCTTCACCTCCGTGGAGATCGAGAAGAACTTCACGAAAAAAGAGATCATCGAGATGTATCTGAATGAGATCTACTTCGGCAGGAGCGTGTACGGGATCTCGGCCGCCGCCGGCGCATATTTCGGGAAATCGGTCGGTGAATTGACGATCGGCGAAGGGGCGATGCTCATCGCAATCCTGAACAATCCCGCCTATTTCAATCCGCTGAGACATCCGGAACGGGCGCTCAACCGGAGGAATCTGATCCTGGCATTGATGGTGAAGGAAGGACGCCTGTCGCAGACGATGGCGGACGAAGTGAAAGCATTTCCGCTGACGTACAGCACGAACGATGAAGCACCGCTGGGACTTGCACCGCATTTCGTCGAATACATCCGTCAGCAGATGCGGGACAAAGCGGAGAAATACGGTTTCAATATTTATAAGGAAGGTTTATCCATCTACACAACGCTGGACAGCCGCATGCAGCGGTATGCCAACCGCGCTGTCGAGGAACATCTTGCCGAAAAACAGGAACAATTCAACAAGATCTGGAATTGGGACAAGAAACCGGTCCTGCTGGAGAAGATCCTGGACCGCGCCGCGCGTCAGTCCGTTCAATACCGCCGGGCTGCCAGCAAAGACAGTGCATTGAACGCATTGAAGAATGATCAATCCTTCATCGACTCCGTTAAATTGGTCTGGCAGTCCATCGAGGTCGGGTTCGTTGCGATCGATCCGAAGAGCGGCGGCATCCGTGCGATGGTCGGCGGAAGGAATTTCCGCACGTTCCGTTACGGATTGAATCACGTCACGCAGATCCGCCGACAGCCCGGTTCCTCATTCAAACCGTTCGTCTATACCGTGGCGATCGATAACGGATTCCCCACTACCTATGAATTGGACAATCAGCCTGTCACCGTAGAGATGATGGACGGCACGCGCTGGACTCCGGGAAATTTCGAAGGAGATGTCGGAGGAAAATCCACGCTGCGGAATGCGCTCACCCGTTCGCTGAATCTTGTCGCCGTCCGCGCGATCATGGAGATCGCGCCGAAGGAGGAAGTGGTCGAATATGCGAAACGGATGGGGATCAAATCCCCCATCCCTCCCTACGAATCCATCGCGCTCGGCACGGCGCAGGTAACGCCGCTTGAGATGACCTCCGCATTCGGCACGTTCGCCAACGAAGGTGTCTATGTGGAACCGAACTCCATTCTGAAGATCGAGGATAAGGACGGCAATGTCATCGAAGAGAATTTCCCGGAGAAGAAGGAAGTGCTGAGCAGAGAGACCGCGTATATCATGACCAACATGATGGAGGATGTCATCAACAGTCCTCTCGGTTCCGGTGCTCGCATCAGGAATTTCTTCCATTATCCCGCCGCCGGAAAGACAGGCACAACGCAGGATTATACCGATGCATGGTTCGTGGGATTCACTCCTCAGCTCGCCGCAGGAATGTGGGTGGGATTCGATGATCAGGCGGTGACATTCAATTCCGCCGACGGTCAGGGAGGCCGTGCCGCTGCTCCGCTCTTCGGCCGGTTCATGAAATATGTCTATGAAGACAAGACTATTCCCATCACGCAGCCGTATTTCAAGATACCGAACGGCGTTGAGCGGGACACACTCTGCGCCGATACGAAGAAAGCGGTGACGCAGTTCTGTCCCGTTCGCATCACCGACATCTTCAATTCGAAATATCCGCCTGCACAATGCGATCTGCATCTCACGGCGGATTCCCTCTCTACGGGCGGATCGACGGAATTCTAAAAGGAAGGATTGGAGTGATTCTTGAACGTCCGCAGATCCTGCGGACGTTCCGGTTTTAAAGCGTGGCGAGAAGGCGTTCGACCTTGCGGTAGACCATTTCCGCTTCGATATTGTTCATGCAGACGAACGTTCCGATGGGACAGCTGTTACCGCCGTGAATGGCACATGGACGGCACTCCAATCCTTTCGTTTCGATCACAAGGTCATGATCGCCGTACGGTCCGAATCCGAAGGCTGGAACGGTCGCTCCGAAGATCGCAGCGACCGGTGTCCGCATCGCGACCGCGATATGCAGAGGCGCGCTGTCGTTGGTGATCAGCACTTTGCACCGGCCGATCAGTTCCGCGGATTGGAGCAGAGATAATTTCCCCGCAGCGTTGTAGATATGTTTATGCTTCGCTGCTCCGATGATCGCATTGGCAAGGTCTTCATCCTCTTTCCCACCCATGATCAGCAGTTCGTAACCGGCTTCCGCGAGCATCACGGCAAGCTGAGCGAACCGTTCTGCCGGCCATCGTTTTGTGGCCCAGACCGAACCGGGAGCGACGGCGATCATCCGCTCCTGATTCAGCAGTTCTCGTTCGAATAGGAATTTGTTGATGTAATCCGAATCGCTCTTCGATGGAAAGAGCTTCGGCAGCTCCCGGTCAGGATTCCGGATCCCGAGCGGCTGAAGCAGCGAGATGTTCCGGTCGATCTCATGCATCGACTTTTCATACCGCACCCTGTACTTATACAGGAACGCTCCTGCAGCGTTCGAGAATCCGATCCTTTCCTTCACTCCGCTCATCATCAGGATCATCGTGGTCCTGACGGAACGGTGCGGAGCAACGGCAAGATCATACTTCCTTCGCGCCAGAACGATGGCCAGGGCCATGATCCCTTTCAATCCGCTCTGCAGGTTCCGCTTATCGAATTGGATGATGTTGCTGACGGCGGGATGGTTCAATAGGAACGGTGCTGCCTTCGGTGTTGTGACAACATCGATCTCCGCTGACGGATAACGGAGGTGGAGAAGCTGGATCATCGGCAGCGTCAGGATCACGTCGCCGAGAAATGCGGTTTGAAAGACGAGGATTCGTTTCGGATCATTCACGGCTGCGGTATTTCTCCTTCTCCGTGGACTGTTTCTTCAAATACGATTCGGTGTGTTTCCATCGTTTGTGCATCCACAGCCAATGCTCGGGATGCTGACGGATATGACGTTCCAGGACGCTCACATGCCGTTCCGTGATCTGCTGCATCTTTTCTTCATCGGTACCGGTCAGTCCCGTGGTGTCGATCTCCTCGAACTCGATCCGGAACTTCTCGAGACCTTCACGGACCAACAGCGCGATCACCATCGGCGAACCGCTCCGTACCTGGAAGACTGCCGGTCCCTGATGTGTGGACGCCGGACGTCCGAAGAAACGCGTGTAGATCCCGCTCTCCGGTCCGCTCTGATCCGCGATGAGCGCCACCGCTTCATTGTTCGAAAGTGCACGGAGCGATTCCCGAAATGCCCGTTCCATCACCACGATCTTCGTCCCGAAACGGCCTCGCATCCTCGTCATAAAATCGTTCACATACGGATTCCGCTGCTTTTGAACGACGATCGTATAGGTCTGCTTCGAGAACAGCGGTACGGACAAAGCGAGCAGTTCCCAATTTCCATAATGTCCGGAGAGAATGATGATTCCTTTCTTCCGTTTCAGTATCTCGTCGATCTGACCATGGTCCGGAAAGGTGATCATCTTCTTCAGCTGCTCCTCGCTCACGGTATCCAACACGAGGATCTCCAGATACGCCATGAAGAGATTCCGGTAAGAAGCTTTGGCGATGGAGCGGATCTCCTTTTCGCTCTTCTCCGGGAATGCATGCCGAAGATTGGAAAGCACAAGTCCTTTCCTTAAACCGATCACGGAATAGATGAACGTTCCGAATGAACCGCCGATGATCTGAACGGTACGGAAGCTGAAACGACGGATACAAAAAAGGAGGATGCGGAAAAAGAAATATTCGATCGTGTTTTGCATGGAAGAAAATACGGAAGAAACGGCGGAAATCAAACGTTCAGCCTGCGGGCTCCCAGCCTGCCGGGAAAAATGATAAGCGATTTGTGTTCACCGACCGACAATCATGATCTATCGAGCCTTCAGTACGACCATCGTGATATCATCGGACTGAGGCGCTCCGAGCGTAAAGCGTTCGATCTCGTTCCTGATCGCGCCGAGGATGTGATCGGCGGAATTTCCACGTTGACCGCGGACGAATTCTTCCAATCGCTCTTCGGTGTAATCCTCACCTTGGATATCCATCGCTTCACTCACGCCGTCCGTATAGAGGATGATGCTGTCCCCTTTACGGAGCTGAACACTCCCTTCTTCATACGGGATCATCGTCCTCATGACGCCGAGGATCAGCCCTCCGGCGGAGAGCCGTTCCACCGAACCATCCGATCTCAGGACGATCGGCGGATTATGTCCGGCGTTCACATAGCGGAATATCATCGTGGAGGGATCGATCGATCCCCAGAAGAATGTGATGAATTTATCGGAGCCGGTATTCCGGAAGATCAGATCGTTGATGCGCGCTGTCGCGATGGAGAGCGAGAGATTGAACGGCACCAGCGCGTGCACGGTCGCCTGCACATTCGCCATCAATAGAGATGCCGGAGTCCCTTTTCCGGAGACATCCGCGATGGCGATGATGAACGATCCGTCGTCAGTCGGAATGACATCATAATAGTCGCCGCCGACCTGCTTCGAAGAGATATTCACCGCAGAGATGTCGAATCCTTTGATCGGCGGCAGTTCCCTCGGCAGAAGTCCCTGCTGGATCTCGCGCGCGATCAGCAGTTCACTCTCTAATTTCTTCTTTTCAATGGCATCATCGAACAGCCGGGAATTTTCCAGCGATACGAATGCCAGGTTCGCCAGCGAGAAGATGAATTCCAGATCGCTCTCCGAATAACCACCGCCGCGGAGGCGTTCACCCAGACAGAGGACCCCCTTCACTTCATTCTGCATCTGCAGCGGGACCATCGCAACGATCTTCTCATGGGCAAGATGTCCGCGGAGGATCTCATATTTCTTTTTGACGGGGATCGATGAGACCAGCAACGGCGCCGAGACCAGATCGAAGATCAGCGGCTTATCGGTCTCCAGATAGCTGCCGGAGATCTTGGAATAGATGCTTTTCCCTTCTTTCAGACAGATGGCGTACCGGCTCGTCCCCACCTGACCCATCAGCGTCAGTGAGAACAATTTGAGCAGTTTTTGCTGATCGAGAATACCGCCGAATTCCTTCGCCAATTCGAACAGCGTCTTCAACTGGTGGACCTTCTCATCGAGCGTGCGGTTGACCTTCTTCACATCATCAAAGGAGAATCCTTTCTCAATTGCCGTTGCGGCGATGCTGATCAAAGTCTCGATGAATGTACTCAGTTCCTTGTTCACCGGACGCTTCGGATTCTCCGCCGCGCCGAAATATCCGAGCACATTTTCCTGGGAAATGATCGGAAAGAGATAATCGATCCCCTGATCATAGAGCGGTCTGCAGAAATCGCGGTCGATACGAGTCTGCTTCCGTCTGACCGAAGTGCAGGCAAGTTCCTGACGCAGGAAACTTTTCGGTACCCCTTTCCCGTTCGCAACGGCAAAATTCTTTTTGCCGTGACGCAGAAGGATCACCGCCTTGGAGGTGAGCAGTTTTCCCATCAGTGTCAGCAGGAGTGTGTCAAGAATGAAGGCGAGATCGAGCGATGAGTTGACGACGTGACTGAATTCAAAAAGGGAGAGCAGTTCGGCTTCGGATCTGGATGTGTGGGGTTTGGTCTTCACAATGTCGTCATGGTCTTCAGTGAAGCGTCTTGATCATGCGGAGGACATTCCTGTCGCTCTGCAGGTTGAACTCCACCCGGTCCATGATCCGTTTCATCAGATACACTCCAAGACCGCCGCGGCGGTAGTGCTCGAAGTAATCCTTCATATCCGGCGTCTGAATGGCGCTCGGATCGAACCGTTTCCCCTTGTCGGAAATGATGATCTCAAAATCCTGTCCTCGGCGGACGATCTCGACGTCGATCTTTTTGTCGGGAGAATAATTGTAGCCGTGCTTGATGATGTTGGTGCATGCCTCATCCACAGCGATGGTGATCTTGTTGATATCATCCTCGCTGAATCCGTGCACACGCGCAAGATCCGAGACGAACTCCCGGACGTCGTTCAGACGTTCCGTTTGGCTCGGAATGGTGAGTGAGGATCGATATGGTTGCTGGGCTGCCATTGTGGTTTTGTGGAACCGGTTATTGTTTTCCTTCGAATTTTTTTGCCGCTTCTTCCTCTTCCTTCACAATATCATAGAGCATCGGGAAACCGAGCAGGTCGAAGATGTTGAACACTTTCGGCGTCATGTCGGAAAGTTTGATGTCCCCCTCGTTGGCGCGGACATCCTCAATGAATGCCATGAAGACACCAAGACCGGCACTGGAGATGTATGATAATTCTTTACAATTGACGATGAGCCGGTATTTTTTCTCGTTCAGCATCTTCTGGAACGAATCCTCCAATACCGGGGTCGTGTGGGCATCCAGATACCCTTTCAGCTCCAACACCTGGATATTATTGTCCCGTGATCGAATAGAAACTTTGAATTCACTCATACCTTCTCCTAAAAGGATAAACGTTTTATCATCAAGATTGTTCCACTGCAGAGGTGTTTCTCTTACAGCCATTTCACGACGAAGATCGTCAGATCATCGTGATACCCCTGCGCATCGGTATAACTCCACACGGTCTGGATGATCGATTCCTTGATCTCCTCCGCCGTTCGGTGTTTGTTGGCATCCACAACGTCCAGCAGCCGTTCGTATCCGAACTCCTCACCGTCCGTTGCACGCGATTCCGTGACGCCGTCCGTATAAAATACACAGACATCCCCACTTTTCATCATGATTTTTTGCTCTTCGGCATTCTCTTCGAAGATCCTGCCGGACTTGATGCCGAGTCCCATTCCGTTCGGTTTGATGTATTCCTTCGTTGTCGCTGAGATGTACAGGATCGGACAGTGTCCTGCACGCGACACGATCAGTTCACCTGTGCGAATGTTGATGGTGGAATAAATTAAACTAATAAATGAACGCTTGTCAATACTCGAGACGAGCGCATCATTCGCTTTGATCATGAACTCGCGCGGCGAACGGTAGATCTTCGCCAAGGATTGAAAGATCCCTTTCACTTCAGCCATATAAAAAGCTGCACCGACACCCTTGCCGGAGACATCACCGATGACGATACCGACGAGATCCTTGTCGATCATGACATAATCATAATAATCACCCCCCACCTCAAGTGCCGGGGATGAGACCGCTTTCATATCCACAGTATCGAACACCGGCAGCTGCTGCGGAAGCAGTCGCTTCTGCATCTCCTGCGCCAGCATCAGTTCGCGCTGGAGTCGTTCCTTTTCGAAGGACCGTTCGATCAGACGTGCATTCTCGATCGCAATCGCCACCTGGTCCGCAAATCCTGCAAGGATGTCAACATCGTCCTGATCGAATCCGTAATCGATCTCTTTCGTCGCATACAGGATTCCGATCACATTCTGGTGTGAAAGGAGCGGCACGATCAGAAGTGATCCGGCCTTTTTGATCTTTGGAAGATGCCGCGTCCGGCGGTCACTGCTCATATCGTCGATCATCAGCACTTTCTTTGTTTCGCAGACGATCTTCCGGACCGATTTCTCGCCACCCGCAAGGATCTCTTCGATCTCTTTCTCATCGATATTCCGGTGCGACATTAATCCGCTCTTGTGGAACGACCCTTCCGTCGGAATGATCTCCAGCCAGACGCTGGTAGATTGGATCACCTCCGTCGTCATTTTTGTTGCGGTCTCCGCCAGGTCCTTCAGATCGAACACCTGATTGATGAGCCGGCTCAAATTATGAAGCGAGCTGATCTCGGTCTGTTTCCGGTCAAACGCTTCTGCCGTCGGCAGATGGAACAA
Source organism: Synechococcus sp. UW140 (assembly GCA_943364975.1). GTDB lineage: Bacteria > Bacteroidota > Ignavibacteria > UBA10030 > UBA8401 > UBA8401. The sequence continues at coordinate 2,440 of CALRIY020000093.1, read as the reverse complement.
CGTACTGCTGAACGACATTCCGAAATAGACCGCACCGAAGATCGATGTGAGCCGGACGAATGTGAATAGCGCCGGACTATAATAGTGCAGCCCTTTCTCCGTCCATCCCGCTTCGCTGGAAATAATGATCAGAATGACGAGGAAGCCGAAGAATGACAGCAAAGAATACAATAAGGAATAGATCTTTTCCTTCCGCGGCAGATAGGCGATCCACGCCAGCCGGAAAGAGTTGACGATGATCATCAGAATGGCGATCACCAAGAAGATCACGCTGAAGGTGGAATCTTCGAGCGGTTTATTCAACAACTCCGACAGCGAAGCAATGATGATGCTGCCGATCAGGATCAGAAAATTGCGGAGTGTCGTCTTCTTTCTTTTATAGAGGACCAGATCCTTGATAAAAAGAAGGGTAACAATGGCAAAGATGCCGGAGACGATACTGATAATGGAGGAGAAGAAGATCGTCTGATAATCCCGCGGATAGAGGATAAGGTCGCGTGCTTCAAATCCTTTCAGCGGCAGAAAACTGATGACAAGGTAGGTCCCGAGAAAGATCCCGGCAAAGACCGCAACGGAGCCGATTCCCTGAACGATACCGCGGGATTTTTCCCGTTTGATGATCTGGATATAAAAGAACGCGGCGGTGAATGCAAGCAGAATGCAGACTGTTCGGACATAATTGAGCATCGACGCACCAAGATCGATGTTCCTGGTTGCAGCGTTGATGATGAAAACGACGACGGAAAGTATGATCGCTCCGGTCAGGAGCAGGATTTTTCTGAGACGCATGGTGTCCGGATAGATGAAATGCCGTAAAATCTTTCGGATATTAGGCGGAAAAGTTACACGGCATGCACAAAGTAGATAAATATCATTTCATTCACAACGGACATAGGTGCGGAAAAGGGTAAATTTTCATTGATTTTAGAGCGGTTTTGCGTTATATTTTTCTCCTTGTACTACTATTAATTAAAAAACACCTGTAATTGCGGAGGTTTATTTGTGAAAAAAAATCGCGGTAAGTTGTTTATTATTGTGGCCACATTCGCGTTGGCGATCTATTTTCTCTTCCCTACCTATCAAGCGTATCAGTATGAGAAGGAATTGACCTCTCTGACAGGTGCGGACAGCGCCAAGTATCTGAATGACAACGAAGCATCGATGCGTGAAGCCAAGGCGAAACGGATCAAACTCGGACTGGATCTTCAGGGCGGTATGCGAGTGGTGATGGAAGTGAATGTGCTGAAAATGCTTGAACAGATCGCCAAGAACAAAGACGATCAGTTCGCGTTGATCATGAAGGATGTCGAACGTGAATCAAAGACCAGCGATGAAGGGATCATCACGATCTTCCAGCGCGCTTTCGATGCCAAGCAGGTCCGGTTAAGCCGGTACTACGGAAGTTTACGTGAAGATAATGACCGGATCCTGAGCCGTTTGCAGGATGAGACAGATAAAGCTGTTGACCGTGCAATGGAGATCATCCGTAATCGTGTTGACCAGTACGGAGTTTCCGAACCCTCCATCCAGAAACAGGGCGGCCGCAGGATCATCGTGGAATTGCCGGGCGTTTCCAAAGAAGATGAAGTTCGTCAGTTGCTGCAGGGAACTGCTCTGCTGGAGTTCAAGCTGATGAAGGATGCCGATGTGATCTACAAGACGATGGAAGCGCTGGATAAATATCTGGCAGGCAAAGGATATTCCGATTCCACCGGAACGGCGGACACTACACAAAAAGGTGCAGAACCGAAGAACTCGTTGACAGCGTTGACCAGCAAGAGCGATACCGGTGCCAGCGCGGTCTCCGATGCACAAAAGACTCCCGAACAGCTTGCGAAGGAACATCCGTTCTTATTCCTTGCACGTCCGAACCAGCAGGGAACCGGCGAGGCCTATGTCTCCGAGAATGACAAGGATAAAGTATTGAGGATCCTTGCACGTCCTGACATACAGCGTCTGCTGCCGTCCGACATGGCTTTCTATTTCTCCTCCAAGCATGTATTCATCAGCGAAGGGATCAAATATTTCAGTCTGTACGGATTGAAGAAGAATCCGGAACTGACCGGAAGTGTTGTCGTGAATGCACAGGCGACCATCGATCCGAACTTCAATCAGCCGATCGTCACGATGGAGATGAACGGCGAAGGCTCACGTGAATGGGCGCGCATCACCGGAGCAAATGTGAACAAACGGATGGCGATCGTTCTCGATGATGCCGTCTTCTCCGCTCCGAATATCCGGGGCAAAATCACCGGAGGCCGTTCACAGATCGAAGGGATGGAGAATATCGAGGAAGCACGGCTTCTGGAGATCATCCTGAAGGCCGGTGCACTTCCCGCCCCGGTCGAGATCATGGAACAACGCAGCGTCGGACCGTCGCTCGGTGAGGATTCCATTGCGGCAGGAACGAATTCATTCCTTATGGCGCTGGTATTGATCA
>CALRIY020000092.1:0-15087 GCA_943364975.1 Synechococcus sp. UW140 | reverse complement strand
CGGTATATTTTCCGTTCGCATTCGGGACGAACCGGAGCAGTTTCATTTTGATCACATCGATCACCGCACTTGCGCCCGGTCCGCCTTTGACCGGAAAAGTAATGATCGTGGCATCACTGCTGCACCGTTCCTTGATGGAGGCGAACACTTTTTCAAAATCACAGTTCTCTCCGTCGATCCTGTTCACGGCGAACAGCGACGGGAGTTTATATTCTTTCACATATTCCCAGACCAGTTCCGTGCCGACCTCCACCCCTTCGAATGCACGGACGAATGTGACGGCGGAATCGCAGACACGCAGTGCGGCTTTCACTTCGCCGGTGAAATCCGTATATCCGGGAGTGTCGAGGATGTTGAGTTTGATATTGTTGACATCGGTGGTGAGGAGGGAAGCATTGATGGAGATCTTACGTTCTATTTCGTCGGGATGATAGTCGGAGATGGTGTTGCCGTCCTCAATCCTTCCCTGTCGGTTGGTGGTCCCTGTTGAGTAAAGCGCGGCTTCGGAGAACGTCGTTTTTCCGGAGCCGCCGTGCCCAATAAGAGCGATGGTCCGGATCTGTTGCGAGGGATATTCCCTGTAGTTGTTTTGTTGGCTCACAAGTAACTCCTTTACTCGTATGCTGGTAATGAGGAGTCATCGCTAGCAGACGATGATATGCGGGTATGGTCGGTTCGGTGGTTTGAGTTGTTATTCTTCCCCCGTTCGGGAAGACCTTCCTCCAACTGCACGATTGAAGAATGAGGTGAAACCCCGGATGACACCGCCGATGGTGTTCATCACTTCCATGATCGGAGATTCGATCGCTTCCTGAACTCGGCGTTCGAATGCCGCGACGTTGTCCGCGACCCCTTTCAGTGTGTCGACGGAGCTTTTCAAAATGGCGATCTGCTCATCGAAATTCTCCACGATGGTGCGGATCTTTGCGGTGATCGCTTCCAGGTTGTCCAGCATCGGTATCGCTTTCGATGCGACCTGTTTCAGATTCGTATCAACGGTCATCAGCAGATCGCGGAGGCGCACCAGCACGATCATGGCGTAGACAGCCACTCCGGAGAGCAGCAATAGGACGAGGATTTGCGCGATCGTTAAGAATGTTTCCACGGCGGTACTCCCAAGGATTAATTTTTGTTCTTTTCGGAACCTTTGCTCCGCACATCGGTCAGGATCTTTTCCGCATCGCCAAGAAGCGATTCGGCGCGCTTCTTCGCTTCGGTGATCAGCACTTCGGATTTTTTCTTTCCTTCATTGATGATGTCCACCGCTTTGGTCTTTGCAGCGCTCACATATTCTTCGGCGCTGTCGATCGCTTCACCGGTCTTGTTCTTGATGTCGGCGCGGAGTTCTTTTCCAGGTTTCGGTGCATATAATAATGCGACAATGCCGCCGACTACTGCTCCGGCGAGGAATCCGATCAAAAAACCGGTCTTGGAATCTTCTTCGTTCTGTGCCATAACTGCCTCACAATTGCTGATAGGATTGATGTTGAACTACTGAATTCAAAGTGAAAAAAAAATCAGGAAAAAGCAACACGCAGGGAACGGATTTTCTCCGTGTCCCTGCGTCTTGTGCCTACCGAAGTCTCTTCTTATGACGCATCTTACGAAGACGTTTCTTCCGTTTGTGGGTTGCCATTTTATGACGTTTGCGTTTTTTTCCGCTTGGCATACCAACCTCCTTTCGGGTTAATGTTGTTGAAGGATTTGTTGGGCTCGCAGCCCAGCCGTTGATTGTGGATCAAGTTCGACGCATTTCTTCAGCCATTTCTTCGCTTCAGGCATATTCTGCAGGCTCAACTGGATGATCCCGAGATTGAACACCGCCATCTGATGCTTCGGCTGTTTTTTAATGACTGATTCTATTTCTATCACCGCCTGTTTATCATTCCCTGTCTCAAAATAACAGATACCAAGGTCCACACGGGCATCATGGTTCTTCGGGTCGACTGCAAGATATTTTTTGTATGTCTCGATCGCGCGCGGATAGAACTTTGCATCATGAAGGGAGTTCGCCATCTGGAGCAAAAGGTCCGCATTGGATGGATCGGCGGACAGCGCTTTTTCAAGCATGGCGATCCGGTCGAGAACTGCCGGATCGGTAACAGCCGTATGTTCCTGATGCTGGTCCTGGCGCTGCTGGACCGTGCCGGAAGGAAGCTGCATCACTTCGAAGATGATGACAACAACGCAGAATATTCCGAACGCCGCAAGCAGCGAACGGAGCCAAGAGGGCATTTCTGAGGCGGTTGCTTTGGGATGTTTTGCTTCGGAGGCAGATCTCGATGGAGCAACCTGTTCCGGTGTCAGCGGGGAACCGCACGCCGTACAGTTCGTATGTGAACTCGTGTTGACGATGCCGCAGGAGGAGCAGGTGATGGTATGAGTTTCATTCGTTGTCAGAGATTACCCCAGCGTTTTCATTAAATTTTCGTTGACGACAGTTTTCAATTCTTTGGAGACTTTGAAGATCGGCACATAGTGATCCTGAACGGGGACCTGTTCTCCGGTGCGGGGATTCCTTGCCATTCTTCCCTTCCGCTTCTTCACTTTGAAACTGCCGAATCCGCGGATCTCGATATTCTTTCCGTCGCGCAGTGATGCGATCACGGTTTGGATGAATCCATCAACAACAGCTTCGGTCTCGACCTTCGTCAGTCCGGTCCCTGATGCTATGACATCGACGATATCTGCTTTTGTCACGGCGGATCTCCTCTATTGTGGAAGATTGTACCGATACTGAATGATCGGCTGGTTGAGCAATTCGTTTTTCATCTGCGTCAAACCGGAGCGGACCTCGCCGAAGATGATATCGGTGATCCGTTCGCGTTTTCGTTCTTTGATGATCCTGGGCGTTCCGTACACCTGGGCCATGTCTGCGGCGATCTTGATGGCATCCTGATATGTTCCCAGTGTATCGATCAATTTCATGTCGTACGCTTTCCGGCCGGTGAAAACTCGGCCGTCCGCATATTTTTTTACCAATGATTTTTCAAGCTTCCGTTCCGCTGCGACCGTCGAGACGAATTGATCATGGATGTCGTCGATCATTTCCTGAAAATACTTTCGGTCCTCGGCTGTGGATGCTCTGAACGGCGATCCGGCATCCTTCATCTGTCCGCTCTTCACGGTGGTGGAAGTAACACCGATCTTCTCCAGCAATTGGTTCACATGCATGAACTGCGAGATCACACCGATGCTGCCGGTGATGGAACCCGGATTCGCGACGATCCTGCTTGCTCCCACAGCAATGTAGTATCCGCCGCTCGCTGCGACCGAACCCATCGAAACGACGATCGGCTTGCCGTATTCCCTCGTCTTCTTCACTTCCTCGTAGATCTCCTGGCTCGCAGAGACACCGCCTCCGGGAGATTCTATGCGAAGAACGATCGCCCGAACGGACGTATTCTCACGATAGCGCTTGATCTGCTGTACGATATGCTGGGACGAGACTATCTCCTCATTCAATTCCACCAGTGCGATCGTACCGGCAGAACCGGATGAAACATCCTCGGTTTCGCTGTTATTGAACAACGAGACGAAGACAAAGACGATGAACAAAAAGAAAATCGCCAAAAACGAGAATATCCCGATCAGCCAGTTAGCCGTTTTACTCATAATTTTTCTGAAAGAAATCTTTGTAACTCGTTGATACTAATGAGATTATATGGAATTGTCGCTTAAATGTCAATGAGTAAATTTCTCATGAAAAATTAAAAACTTCTTGACAAAGGGTGGGAATGTAAGTAATATCCATTGAAATTTTTATTTCTCTCATCAAAACAACTGTAATGAATACTACTTCCCGAACTCATCAAGACCTTATCGACCTATTTCTCTCCCTGGCCGTCATCGACGGCATTTCATTGAACGAACGGAATATTGCCGATCATGTCCGTTCCCTTCTTCAGAAGAACAACATAAAAGTGATCGAAGATTCCACTGCGGAGAAGATCAACGGCAATACAGGTAATCTTATCTGCTTTCCGCCGCACTACGATCCCACACAACCGGCGATCGCATTGTGCGCTCATCTCGATACGGTCACTCCGACGAAGAATTTGAAACCGGTCGTTACGGCAGAACGGATCTCCAGCGACGGAACGACGATCCTCGGCGGCGATAACAGAGAAGGTCTTTCGATCCTTCTCTATCTTATGATGAAGCTGAATGAAGTGAACGGTCCGGTGAAGAATTTTATTTGTGTCTTCACAGTGGGGGAAGAATTGGGAATGTACGGAGCAAATCATGTGGACCTCACCCCGTACAATGTTTCGGAAGCATACGTCTTCGATTGTTCAAAACGCCCCGGCATCTATATCAAGGATTGCGCCGGTTGTATGATCTTCACTACAAGGTTCCACGGACGATCGGCCCACGCCGGCGTGGCGCCCGAACAAGGGATCAATGCCATCACGCTTGCTTCGCAGGCGATCTCCAACGTGCGGTTCGGACGGATCGACGAAGAGACCACATCGAACATCGGGAAATTCACTGCAGGAGGCGCAACCAATGTCGTACCGAATGAAGCAGTGCTCGACGGCGAGGTCCGATCCTTCACCAAAGAGAAGATCGAGAAAGAGTTCGCTGTTATAATCGAAGGATTTCAACGTGCAGTCGAAGGTACCGGCGGGAGTTTTTCCATCACCAGCGAAATGGATTTCCATCCCTATGTACTTGATGCCGACACGACCATTGTCCGCACCGTGGAAAAAGCAATCAGTGCGGCAGGATTGAAACCACAGGGGATCCGCTATACCGGAGGCAGCGACGCGAATTCATACAATGCCAAAGGGATCCCTTCCGTGAACATCGGGATAGGTGCACAGAAGCCCCATGCGTTTGAAGAATTCATCTTAATCGAAGACCTGATCATATCAAAGGAGATCGCCTTTGCACTCGTCAAAAAATAATCTCATTTTGCTCCTGGCAATAATATTTCTTCTCCCATCCCTGTCCTATTCAGGGAACACTGCGAAGGGCCGGCTGGTGATCATCGGCGGCGGCGAACGGACCGAAGAGATCATGCGGAAGTTCGTCGATCTCGCCGGAGGAACGAAAGCAACCGTTGTCGTTTTCCCGATGGCAAGCAGTATTGCCGAAACGGTCGGCATCAGCCAATCCGAAGAGATCAAAGGACTCGGTGTCGCCCGGTCATTCTATCTAAATATCACCCGTCAGCAGGCGGACAATGATTCCATCGTTGCCCTGCTGAAGGATGTCACCGGCGTCTTCTTCTCCGGCGGCGATCAGGTGCTGTTGATGAACGCGCTGCTCGGTTCAAAAATGGAAGCGAGGATCAAGGAGATCTGGAGGAACGGCGGAGTTGTCGGCGGCACCAGTGCCGGCGCCGCCGTCATGAGCGAAGTGATGATCACCGGCGAGGAACTTCTGAACAAGGAAAAAGATGCCTCTTTCCATACTCTGCTGAAAGGGAACGTGGAACATAAACAGGGTTTCGGTTTCATCACCGAAGCGATCATCGATCAGCATTTCGTCGTCCGTAAACGGCACAACCGTCTGATCATCAAGATGTTGGAGAATCCTGCCCTGCTCGGTGTGGCTATCGATGAATCGACATCGATCATCGTCGAACCGGACAGGACGTTCCAGGTGCTTGGTGAAAGCGTCGTGCTTGTCTATAATGCGACCAAAGCGTCCGGCATCTCCACGAACAAACATGGATATTTTTCCGCGCGGGATATCTCGCTGAACATCCTGAAATCCGGCGACCGCTATGATCTGAAACAGAAGAAAGTGATGACCGCTCGATGAAGAAATTCTCGTTCAACACATTGATCATGATCTTTGCCGTGATCGTCCTGGTGGCGATTGCCACATGGATCGTCCCGAGCGGCGAATATCAGCGCCAACTGAACAACGGCAAAACGCTCGTTGTTCCGAATTCCTTCTCGTTCACGGAGAGCAATCCGCAAGGATTCACCGCCGTTCTGACCTCTCCGTATAAAGGATTCGTCAAAGCAGCTGAGATCATCGGCTTTTTATTCATACTCGGCGGTTCCTTCTCTATTCTTATCCGGACCGGCGCTATTACCGTTTCCATTCAGCACCTTGCCCATACCTTCTCCCACAGGCCACACCTGCAGAAATTCTTCATCCCGGCGATCATGACGATCTTTTCGATCGGCGGTGCGACCTTCGGACTGTCGGAAGAAGTGATGCTCTTCGTCCCGATCTTCATCCCGCTGGCGATGTCGCTCGGATATGATTCCATCGTGGGCCTGGCGATCCCGTTCCTCGGTGCCGCGGCCGGATTCGCCGGTTCGGTCTTCAATCCTTTCACCGTCGGCATCGCTCAGAGCATCGCTGAACTCCCGTTGTATTCCGGAATGGAATACCGTATCGTTGTCTGGGTGATCAGCACCGTATCCATGATCTATTTCGTCAACCGCTATGCCAATAAGATCCGGAAGAACCCGGAACTGAGCGTGATGTTCGAAGCGGACAAAGAAAAGAAAGCGGCGCTGCATCTTCAGGGAACCATCCTTGAAGCGTTCACCGTGCAGCACAAGATCATCCTCGTTGGATTCGCGGCAGCGCTTGTGGGACTCGTCTACGGCGTTCTGCAGCACCAATGGTGGCTGAATGAGATCGCAGCACTCTTCCTCGCTCTCGGCATCTTCTCGGGGATCGTCGGCAGGCTTTCCGCTACAATTATTACGGACAGTTTCAAGGATGGAGCAAAGGATATGGTCGGCGTCGCGCTCATCATTGCCTGTGCGCGTGCTATCCTGGTGATCGCTACGGAAGGGAAAGTGCTCGATGTCCTCCTGTATGCATGCTCCGGCGTGATTCAGTCCCTCCACCCGGTCTTCGCTGCGCAGATGATGTTCGTCGTACAATGTGTCATCAACTTCTTCGTCCATTCCGGTTCCGGTCAGGCAGCACTGACGATGCCGATCATGTCCCCTCTCGCGGATGTTATCGGTATCTCCCGTCAGACCGCCGTGCTTGCGTTCCAATTCGGTGAGGGATGGATCAATCCCATCCTGCCGACGTCCGGATTCACGATGGGTGTGCTCGGATTGGCGAACATTCCGTGGGACAAATGGTTCCGCTGGATGCTTCCGATCCAGATCTATTTCTTCATTGTTGCATTGTTACTCTTGATACCCCCGGTAATATTCCATTGGCAATAATTCAATTCATCAATCATTATCCATCCACTAACAGGAGGTATTCAATGAAACAACTCTTTACGCTTTGTGCGGTAGTTCTGCTCGCGCAGGTTTCATCGGCACAGGTTGCCAGCGGAACCGGTACGGTCAGTTTCCGAATGACCAATGCAGGAAGTCTGACGATGGCCAAAGGGAGTCCCTATGTACATGCAAACCGTGAGGTCGGCCGCATGTCCATCGTCGTTGCGCAGTCTCAATCTGCCGTCTTCGATTACAATGAGGACCAGAATTCCACAACTGTCCTGGCGCATCTGAAGACAGTTCCCGGAGTTGATTCGACCGTTGAAGTGCTCACGGACAATTCCTATACGAACCTTCCTCCGAAGATCCTCGTCCGGATCAGAGTGATGGGATGGGACAATCAGAACTACGCGATCGTCCGCTACACCATTATTGCCGATACGATCAATCTCGGTTCCATGTATTATGCGGCTGTGGTTGTACCGCGTGTCGGCGCTGCATACGGCGGAGAGACCGTGAAATATAATGCGGCGAAAAAGGTCGGATATTTCTACCGCGAGAACGAAGCAAGTTATTGGGGCGTGAAAGCCCTCAGCCCGCAGATCTTCGGATTCCGCGCGATGGACTGGGATGAATACTCACCCGATCCGGACAACGATCTTGCCACCGATTCACTCCGTAACGAGATGACAAAATACAGTTCCTTCGATGCTTCCGTTGTGGCCGGGTCGAACGGCAGTTTCTTCAGCGTGAACAGCGGTAAGAGCGCGTTCAATAACAAGGGAGATTCAGCGGTCATCTATTATGCGCTCGGCTACGGTGAGACTGAATCCGCCATGCTCGCATCATTGGATTCCGCAACAGCAAAATTCCCGAAGATCGCAACATCGGTCCAGCTCCGTGAACAGTCTGCTCCGAACGGTTTCTCGCTGGAACAGAATTACCCGAATCCCTTCAACCCCTCTACAACCATCGGATTCTCCGTGGGCACATCATCCTTCGTCACTCTGAGAATGTATGATGCGCTCGGCCGCGAGATCCGTTCGTTAGTGAACCAGAATCTGGACGCCGGATCCTACACGGTCCCCTTCGACGCACGGGACCTCTCCAGCGGCGTATATTATTATACGATCCAGGCAGGTTCATTCACTTCATCCAGGAAGATGCTCCTGACAAAATAATAAGTTCCACATCCGCCGGGGACCTTGCGGTTCCCGGCGGAGCTACCGTCAGCCGGTCTGTTCCGTACACGGACCGTTTCACTTACTGTTCCAACGAATGCCTATGGCACGATACGACGAGATCAAAAATACCATCCGGGAGAATTATTCTTCCCTCCCGCGGAACCAGAAGAAGATCGCCGACTTTTTTGTGGAGCACTTCGACGAGATCCCGTTCCTGAATATTCAGGAGATCGCAAAGAACACCAACTCCAGCGATGCCTCCATCGTCCGATTTGCCCAGCGCTGCGATTATGAAGGGTTCAAAGAACTGCAGGAGGAGATCGGGAAAACACTCCAGCACAGACTGCAGCAGCCGGAACTCTTCACCATCTCGTCTCAGGAGCGGATCGAGAATGATACGCTTACCTCCATCGCCCGGCAGGATGTGAAGAACATCAACGATACGCTCGGAATGATCGAGCGGGACCGTTTTGAAAGTGCGGTGGATATGATCCTTGCAGCACGTCATGTCTACACGGCCGGACTGGGAATATCATATATCCTTGCGGATCTGCTCAGCTATCAGCTCTCCCAAGTCGGCATTTCCTCCACACCGCTGCGTCAAGGCTCAACGGAATTTGCCGAGCAGGTACTCTATTTTCAGCCGAACGATCTGCTGATCGCTTTTTCTTTCCCGCCGTATTCGCTGGAGACGGTCGATACTGCGCGCATCGCTCACGGCCGTGCGAACAAGGTCATCGCCATCACGAATAAAGCGAATGCACCGATCACCTTCTCTGCGACGCTTTCCCTGCTGGTAAAAAGCGAGAATATGCTCTTCACGAATTCGTTCGCCGCCATATCGGTCCTGATCAACGCGCTCTCGACACAATGTGCGCTGAAAGATAAACCGAGGGCGGAAAAGATGCTCAATGAACTGAGCACGTTGGTACAATCCACCACTATCCACATGTGAGTTGTTATGAAAAAACTTGTACATCAATCCATCCTCTCGGTCCTGCTGCTCTGCTCGCCCGCCGCAGCGGGAACGACCGGGAAATTATCCGGTTCCGTTCAGGATCAATCATCGAAGGATCCGCTGGCCGGAGCCACCGTTCAGATCGTCGGAACGATGCTCGGCGCGGCCGTAGATATCACCGGTTCGTTCGTCATATTGAATATCCCGCCCGGCACGTATTCCGTCCGTGTGAGTCTGCTGGGATACGAACCGAAACTGATCTCCGGTGTGCATGTGGTGGTGGACCAGACGACACAACTGCCGGTGACCTTGAAGGCTTCCGCCGTCGAGTTGAATGAAGTGGTCGTTGCCGCCGACAATCCCGCCATTCAAAAGGATCTGACCAGTTCCCGTTCTGTCATCTCGGCCAGCAAGATCGAAGCCCTTCCGGTCTCGACCTTCACCGAATTGATCGGACTGCAGGCCGGTGTGATCGGCAGCGGATCGAATCTGCATATCCGCGGCGGACGGTCCAATGAAGTTTCCTATCTGATCGACGGTGCCTATGTACAGGATCCGCTGCTCGGCGGACTTGCAACACAGATCAACAACGATGCGATCCAGGAGATGAGTCTGTTGAGCGGTACGTTCAATGCCGAGTACGGGAATGCCATGAGCGGTGTCGTGAACATCGTCACCCGCGACGGCGGAGAGAATTACGCCGGAAAGATCGAGATGCGCACGACGGAATTCGGTCTCGATCCGTATCACAATATACACGAGATGCGGTATTCCGGAACCGTGAACGGTCCGCTCCTTACCAAAGACCTTCGCTTCTTCCTCTCCGCGGAGAATGACCGGAGAGGAAGTTATCTGTCGTTCGGATATAATAATTCCCAAACCTATTTCACGAAACTCAGTTATTCCGGGATCCCCTCTCTGCGGTTCACTCTCTCCAACCGCGGGAGCAAAGGAGCAAGACAAAATTATAATCACAGTTATAAATACATCCCGTGGATGTATTCCAAATCCCGCTCAGAAAGCAATCAATCCCTTTTCACTGCTACGCATACTGTCGGCGAGACATTCTTTTACGACGTGAAACTTTCCTATTTCAATCAAGGTTCGTATTCCGGCATCGACAAGGATACATCACAAGTTGTTCCGGAGAATGAGCGGGTGCTGCTGGATACGAGGGAGAACGGGATCATCTATCATGATTTCTACGCGTTTGCTAATCCGACCTCGATGACCGACAGCAGAACGGTGACTGTGGATGTAAAGACAGATGCCGTGTGGCAGATCGGCAAGAATAATGAAGTGAAATTCGGCGGGATGTATAAGACACACCGTTTACGGCTGTTCCAGATCGACGGAATCAAGCGTCCTTTGAACCTGCAGTATATCGACGATTATTTCACCACCAATCCCTACGAGATCTCCGGATATATTCAGGATAAGATCGAATTCCCGTATCTGGTGATCAATCTCGGCCTGCGGTACGATTATTTGAATGCGAATGTGCAGTTCCGGACCGACCCGCTCAATCCGAACTCGGTGGTATCGGTAAAATCGCGTCAGCAGTTCAGTCCCAGGATCGGTATCGCTCACCCGATCTCTGAAAAGACAAAACTCCACTTTGCGTACGGACATTTCTTCCAGAATCCGGATTACCAATTCATGTTCGAGAATAAGGATTTTAAGATCTCCGTACGTGAACCGATCTTCGGCCAGCCTTCACTGGATGCGCAGCGGACTGTTGCGTACGAGGTCGGCGTATCCCATCTCTTCTCGGATGAGGTCATCCTCAGCGGTACGGCATATTACAAGGATGTTTCCGGATTGATCGGAACGCATTATTATGCGGCATATGAAGTGCCTGGACGCTACAGCGCTTATACTCTCTATATCAATGAGGATTACGCCAACATGAAAGGATTCGAGCTCAATCTGGAGCTTCGTCCGACAAAGAATATTTCTGGCGGACTCACCTACACCTATTCCGTAGCTAAAGGAAATGCTTCGACGGAAGAGGAGAATTACGGGCGACCGGTGAAGTCCACTATTCTCACCTATTTGGATTTCGACAAGACGCATGTATTCAACGCCTCAGCCACCTATGCCTTCCCGTCGGATGATGAAAATGTCTTCCTGCAGAATTTGGATATCACCCTCCTTGCCAAAGCCAGTTCCGGTTATCCGTACACACCCGGCGGACGTGATGTCGGGTTTGTGGTGAACAATTCGCTCCGGATGCCCGGAACCTATTCCATCGATCTTGAGATCGGTAAGGACATTCTGATTGCAGGGTATCCGACCTTCCGCGTCTTCCTGGAGGCGGTCAACATCACCAATCACAAGAATGTTCTCTATGTCTATTCGGATACCGGCGATCCGGATGTGACCTTATCCGGAAGCTTGTCAAAAGAATATCAGCAGGATCCGTCAAACTACGGCGCACCGCGAATCATCCGTTTTGGAACAGCAATCAAATTCTGAGAGACACCATGAAAAAATTACTCCTCCTGTTTTGTTTCACCCCTCTCCTGCTTACTGCGCAGGTCAAACCGAAAGCGGTCGAACAGATCGAACGCGCTATGGGATTGGAAAAATCCTCGGGCATTACAGACCGGGCAGCGGGCACGCATAACGCCAGTAACATCGGCAATTTCTTCGAGAACCGCGGAAAACTCTATCCCCGCCGATTATCGCAGGGCCCGTCTGGCGAGTATCCGATCAACAGCGGGAAACACTATAACTATCGGATCAATCCCATGGTGGGAATTCCCGGGAACGTTGTCCAGGGACGCTATACAACGAACGAGGAATGGGAGGCGGTCGGCGGATACCAGGCAAGCGGTTCTGCGAAGATCGCGTTCAGCGACAATCCCTCTACATGGCCCGCCACCGGCTGGCCGGTGAAAGATGCAGCCGGAAATCCTATCATCAAATCCGATCAGGACAGTTACTGCGTCTATGACGATGCGAACAACCAGCGCGGAGCACTCGGCATCCGTGTCATCCAAACCGGATATGCATTCGGATTGAAGAATATCCAGAACATCATCTTCTTTACGTTCCAGATCGTCACCACAAAAAATACCGTCCTGAACAATCTTTATTTCAGTCTCTATACTGATATCGATGTTGGAGATGCCAGCGGCGGTGTTGCGGAATACGGCGATGATAAATTCTACTTTGATAAATCCAGGAACCTGCTCACTTTTTTTGACGACGGACTGACCACGGAATGGTCGGATGGAAAGACCGGTCATTTCGGAGTGACATTCCTGAAGACGCCGAAAGTGAACGGCGTAGAGCTCGGCGTGACCGATATGCACTACAATAGGTACGACGACGATAAAGATCAGGATACTATTCAGTACGGCATCATGTCCAGCGCACCATCATTATACAATTCCTCTGATTCCGCGCGCTACTTCCACGTAACATCCGCATCAGGGATCCACTTCGACGATCCGGTCCGCATGCCTGTAGGAGGTGATGATATCGTGGGGAATGTCTCCTCCGGTCCATACACACTTGCGCCGGGCGATACCCTCACGTTCGTCACAGCCATGCTCGGCGGAACTGATTCCGCCGATATCAAAAAGACCTATGCGGAAGCATTAAAGGTCTTCCTGAATAATTTTGAAGCAGCCAAGCCGCCGGCATCGCCGAAACTCTCGTCCGTTGCCGGGAATAAGCGCGTTACTCTCTTTTGGGACGACAAAGCAGAACAGACGCGCGACGCTTATTCCGGACAATATGATTTTGAGGGATACCGTCTCTACCGCAGCGTGGACAAAGGGATCCAATGGACAAAACTGGCCGATTATGACATCGTGAATGAGATCGGATTGGACAAAGGACTTCGGTACAGTTTCACCGATTCCACCGTCACGAATGGCATCGAATATTGGTACACCATCACGGCTTTCGACCGCGGAGATTCAGGTCTGGTAAGCCTTGAAAGCGGTCTTGGGAAGGTCCCCGGCGTTCAGAACCTTGCCGTTGTCATTCCCCGCTCCGATGCATCCGGAAGAACGCCCGTCACACTCAACACAGTGAGTCATATCGGGAATGGTAAATCGAATTATATCATGGATGTGAAACCGGCGGATATCCCCGCGCTCGGGAATAATACGTATGATGTCTCCTTCCGCTATTCTTCACGATATGAAAAAGGTTCCCCCTCCATCCGTCTTCGGTACACAGTGAATGATTCATCACGTGTCATCCCGAAGAATTACGGATTCCAATTCATCGCATCGAACAGAGTGAATCTGATCGACCTGACGACAGGACTTGAGATCGCCGGAAATCCAAAGATCTATCCGCTCCCCGCAGGATATCTGATGCAGGGCACACCCGCTTCATTCCGGATCTTCCTTGATGCCACCGATACGATCGTTGCCAACAGACCGAAGGCAGGCGATTTCTTCTCCGTCAACTTCAGTACGATGGTTGTTCGGAACGGGACTGACACGGTGATCGCGCCGCGCCAGTTCATCTCACAGCCGGATAAAGTCCAGGCGACCAACGACGGTGTGCTCTTTTCTGTCCGGCCGCCGGAGATGATCCAAAGTTACCGTCGCGACGGACGGACCGATAATCTTACGATCTCTTTCTCGGTCGGCAGGGCTGACAGCATTAAGAACAATACGTATCGGTTAATGACGACCGGATTCGGATCGAATGCCTCCGGTATTCCCTTTCTGTCGATCCTTGTCACTCGGATGAGCGACACGGTGAACGTTAAGAAGGTCGATACAGTGTATTCGCTCAGCTCGATCAATTTCAACGGCATCGCGGCAGTGGTCGAATTCCAGGCCTCTTCCATCCCGCAGGCAGGGAATGAATACTATGTCACGACGGTGATCCCGGTCGAACCGACTCTTTCGGACCGGTATCGTTTTACCATCAACGGTGCAACGATCGATCAGCAGAAGATCAAACCGGGACTCTCCAACATCAAAGTGGTCCCGAATCCGTACATCGTCTCTTCCATCTTCGAACCGGAATACGGTGAACTCCGCCGCGAACCGGTCCGTCAGATCCAGTTCACAAATCTTCCGCCCGAGTGCACCATCCACATCTTCACTGTGGATGCGAATCTGGTGAAGACGATCCGGCATAATTCGGGGAACGGGACAGAACCGTGGGATCTGAAATCCGAAGGGGGCCGCGAGGTCGCTTCCGGCGTGTATATGTATCTTTTGAAAACCGATTCGGGAGAGTACATGAACCGATTCGCCGTCATTAAATAGTCCGGACCAAACAGGAATTACCATGAAAAAACTTATTCTTCTTTTGACATTGATCGTGTGCGCTGCATCGGCACAAAATCCGAATCTGGGGACTGCAGGCGCAAAATTCCTGCAGATCCCCGTCGGCAGCCGCGGCACCGCTATGGGAGGCGCATTCATCGGAACGACGAACGACGCCTCCTCTGTCTTCTGGAATCCGGCCGGAACGGCATCCATCGAAGGAACGGAGGCGCAATTCTCCTTCGTTGACCTCTATTCACAGTTCGATCACAATGCGGCGGTCCTTTCGCATTCACTCGAAGATGTGGGGACCGTTTCGCTGAGCTTTGTTTCCCTCTCGATGGGCAAGACGGAGATCACCACCGAAGAGCAGCCCAACGGCACCGGCCGTTATTATGATGCGCAGGATATCGCGCTCGGATTGACCTACGGCAGGAAACTCTCCGCAGAATTCAGCGTCGGCGTCACCGTAAAATATATCCAGCAGCGGATATGGAACGAAACCGCCGATGCCATGGCATTCGATCTCGGCACGCAGT
>CALRIY020000091.1:0-15106 GCA_943364975.1 Synechococcus sp. UW140 | reverse complement strand
ACCATCGGTCAATTGATATTCATTCTTTGTCCGCACATCCCTTTTGATATTTTCTTTCAGACATTCGATGAGGACATCGGGACGCTTAATATAGTAGAGGCCGACGATGGCCAAATTACTGGTGGGATTCTCCGGTTTTTCGATCAGCTTTGTGATGAATCCATCCTTCACTTCTGCTACACCGAAGCGCCGGGGATCAGGAACCTCTTTTACCCCGATCGTTGAGTAATCGCTTTTGATCATCTTTCCAAGGTCAACATCGAAGACGGTATCCCCCAAAATAATCAGGATCGGATCCTTTGAGATCGTATGCCGCGAAAGATAAATGGCATGTCCAAGTCCGAGACGCTCCTCCTGCTCAACGAAATCAACTTTGATCTTATAGTTCTCGGTAATATAATCCTTGATCAGGTCGCCGAGATATCCCACGATGATCGTTGCAGAATCGAAACCTTCCGCAATGATCTTATCCATGATATGACCGATGATCGGTTTACCGGCAACATTCAAGAGTACTTTGGGAACTGTATATGTATGAGGTCGAAGTCTGCTTCCGACTCCAGCGACAGGTATAATGGCGCGCATATTCACCTAAAAAATGGATTTAAAGTTACCGAAATTCGGTTTGAGAAGCAATAAATACGCATTCAGAGTCAACACAAGAAATGATGAACACTCTACCCACACCCCGCGGCTGCAACGGTTGCTTCTGAACCACGGTCAATCTGTACTCTGTCGAAAGTGCACTCTTCCCATCGCGGTCAGACGCTCGGACGAAAAAAGATCAATATTAATTTTTTCTAATGTAATTCGGCTCCAAATGCTCTCCCATAACAGTATATGTATATACATGTACCAACTTGCAAGCAGGGGTAATTATGATCAATAAAAAACGGTTTCCGGATCAACAACGGCAAAACTTCCCGCACAGAGCACATTCTACTGAAGTGATCGATATGCCGAAGTATCCAGTCATGCTGGTAGGCGAGGTCTGGGAGAAAGGGAAAAAGGAGTTTGGCTTCTTTTTCTTCAAACGGGATCATTTGGGCAAGATCATCGCCAAACATGAGTATGGAAAGAAGACTCAGTACGGATGGAAGATCATGCATATTATCCCTCCCGAAAAGGGCGGAACGGATGATGTTGGTAATCTGCTCCCGGTCCATTGGGAGCATTTCGAAGACAACGACGGATACTGACGGAAGGTTGACAGAGAAATTGCGGTATCGTATTGCGGTGATGAAGGTCAGTTTGTATATTCAACGAACTACAAACGGCATCGTACATCCACTCACCTTCACTCAAAGCAAACGAGCGTCAATGCAGCAACCACATGACACGTTAGACATTGCATTGCTTCGCAGCAACAGGGATGCCTTTATCCTGAAGTGTCAACCGATCATTGAAATCGTCATCCGATATTTCATCAAATCCGGACTTTTCCGTTCAGATCAGCTGCGGGATATCGTGCAGAGCGTGAATGAAGAATTCATCATCCGGCTGCCGGGAATTGAACGGAATTACAACGGAAGCACACTGATGGCAACATATGTCAATGCTGTCATCCGCAATATCTGTCTTGATCTCAATAAAACAATGAAAGAAACGATCCCGCATCAATCAATGGGGGATGTCGATCACGGAACGGACGGAGAACCTATCATTGATTCCCTGATCGTGCAGGATGAGCTGAAGCGTTTTGATGCTGTCCTGACGATGTTCCTTCGACAACGGATGAAACTGCAGCTTTGTTTAAAAATGTTCTACCGGATCCCGGTCGATGCAGCGGATGTCACCGGATGTTTTGATGGAATGACGGTGGAAGATGCGGAATCACTGCTTCGGAATATCGGACGGCATTACGCGGAAGCACCGGAAAGCGACCTCTTCAGCATGATCGCCCCGCTGATGAATCAGAAAGAAGGAAATTCCACATCGGGACCATCGCTGAGGAGATGGACACAGGAACAGATCACCAGGATCATCGAGATCCTCAACTCCGGTCCGTCTCAGCGTGCCCACACCACTGAAACGATAAAAATATTGATGGACCATTATTCACAACGACGACAACGTTTATGAAGACCGAACCAGCCAACCACACTTTCTTCGACCACAGCCGGCATCTGAATGAGAACGGCACGGCACTCTCCGCTGAGGCACTTTTATTGGACAGAACAACGGAATTACCGAATGAGATCACCGAACATCTGGAGAGATGCGACCGATGTAAAATCCACGTGCTCGGACTTCTGGAATTGATGAAAGAGCAACCCCTTGATCGGAAATTCCCGCATCCGTATTTCGACCGCCGGTCTGCGATCCTTCCCTTCCCGGGCTATCTTAAAGCAGCAGCAGTCATCACCGCCGTATTGGCCGGCGGAGCCGCCTACCTCCTCTTCACGTCAAACGGCACAAGCGGTCAGGATGCTCCGATCCAATCCTTAGGACCGGTCACTACGTCCGCGGACACACTCTCTGATCCGGCACCGGAAAACGAACTGATCCTTGCCGACCATTTTGCACCTTCTCCGAATCTTGATGATCTTGTCCGATCCGATTTCCGCTCTGAGTCGATCGAAGTGCTCGCTCCGAAAAATGATGCCATCGTCTCATCACCCATTACGTTCCGATGGAAACAATATCAGGGACCGGTCATTCTGAAGATCCTGAACAACAGGGAGATGACCGTCCAGACCTCCAACGTGAAGGTGAATCGGTTCGTTTCAACGAAATCCCTTTTGCCAGGATTATATTATTGGAAACTGGAGGATGAAGGGGAACTGCTGTATATTGGAAAATTCTTTGTGAAGTGAGATCACCGGCCGATCAGAACGAATCCGCTCCATTTGCCGGGGAATGCGGTTTCTTTTGAACGGATCATGGAAAGTTTCGCAGCACGGAGAGAGGATGCAAAGCCTTTTCCCTCCGCAATATTCCCATAAAATTCATCCATCAAGCGATACGTTTGACGATCCGATACTTTCCATAAGGAAAAAACGATATTCTGTGCACCGGCATAGAGCAAACCCCGCGACAAAGCGATCATCCCTTCTCCGTTCACGAATTGTCCAACTCCGCTTTCACAACTGCTTAGCACCACCAGCTGCGCTTTCAAATTCAGGTTGACCGTTTCACTCACAGTGAGGATGCCGTCATCATCACTGCCGGGCTGATCCGGCTGCGAGAAGATCACGGCGGAAAGTGACGGATTTTGCTCATTGATGAATCCGTGCGTCGCTACATGGAGGATATCGACGGTGGGGGCATTCAGTTTGAAATTGTGTTCCGTTGCAGACGAGAACAAGAATGTCGAGGCTGAAACAGAACGGGCACTCAACCGCTGTCCGATCGATACAACCTCATCTTCCGAATATTTCAATTCATTGAATTTCCTGCCGTCCAGTGTTATGGAACGAACATCCGAAACACCGCTCTGCTCAGCGAAAGAACGGTTCGCTAACAATTCATTCCCTTTGGAAGAATCCCTGAATACGGGCGCGAATCCAGCGAAGCTCATGGACGATCCGGTCAGTTCCCTGGCCGTTGTTCCGTACGTCAGACGGAAAGCCGCGGAATACGCATACGCGATATCGGACCGTTCGATCAGATAATCGGCCGTCGAGAAATCTGTCCGATCGGCCGACATTCCGGAGACGGGGAGCGCTTCGAACGGGATGGAATGAAGGATTCCATCGGGGACGATCGTCAATTTGGATGCTCCGCCGATCACGGAACGAATCGGTTTGATAAGCTGTGAATACAATTCAGCACCAGATGTCCAAAAGGATCTGGTATCGAACGTCTTCAACGCACCGGTGAACCTGCGTGCGGCGAGCACGATCTTTTGATACCCCTTCACTTTTTTCACGGTCAGGGACTGTTGAGAGAGTGCAAAGAGAAAGATCTGATCATTATCGATCATATATTCCACCAGTACTTCACCCTGTTCCAGTCTGCGTTTGATGTCCGCTACCGAGAGAGTGTTTCTGGCATATTTCCGTTGATGATAGAGTGGGTATTCTTTTTCAAAGAGGTCGACCAGTGATCGACGCTGCTGATTCGCTTTGAAATACTCCATCTGAGCAGTATATGCTGATGCGGTGGAGGTAGGACGTGAAAGTACAGTTTCAAGATACGTGATCCGTTCGAGCAGCATCTGTTCCGTTTGGAGCAGAGAGTCCGGGATCATACCGTCTTTCCGCGCCTTGTTCTCCGCCAGTCGATCCAGCAGAACATTCCCTTTGCTTCTGTCTGCGATCACGAATGCCTGCTGAAGGAATTCCGCCGCACCTGTCCGTTCGTATAACTGAACCGAAACACTGCAGCCGCGCCGATATACAGCGGAGCCGTGCGATGCGAGGAAGAATTTCGACGCGTCAGAAGAATACTGCCGCCGCAGATCATCGATCAATTCCATAGCGGTCAGATAGTTCCTCTGGGCCGCCGTTAGATCTGCGAGCGATCCGGAACGCTGATATTTCCGTTCGTGGAGACCGGCGATCTTTTCAAGGATCTCGATCACTTCTTTCTTATCCAATGCGGCTTGGGAGAAGGATGCAGCATCAATGTTCTCCGATCCTGTCAGAAGAGATAATGCTTCGCGATACCGTGAAATTGCTTCATCCAGCAAACCGAGAGCAGCGGAAAGATCGCCTGACTGCGTGCGGATGACCGCCGACGATGACGGGTTCCGAACCTGAACGGATCGCTCAAGAGAGAGTGCGCGGTCGAAATAGAAACGAGCCGAATCATATTTTTGCAAAGCACGGAAGACATTCCCGATTGATGAATTCAACCCGACTATATCCATTCCAACCAGCGAGTCATTTACTTTTTCCCGTACGGTGAGCGCTTTCCGGAAGTAGACCAGTGCATCGCCGAACCTTTCGGCATCGAAATAGATGCGTGCGAGTGTTTCGTATCGATACCCGATCTGAGGATGATCAGCACCGAGTGCCTTCTCGTACATTTTCAATCCTTTTTCTGCCGTGGCAATTGCACCGGAGGATTCTCCAGAGCGGTTCATCAGATCACCGTAGAGAAGAGTATAGTGACCGATCGCTGAGATCTTTTCGGGGTATCTTCTTTCATAGATCTCCAGGGCATGAAGGAGGAGTTTCTTTGAACGGTCATAATCCCCGGAGGTAAAATATATCTCGGCTAGTTTTGCGCAGGTGCTGGCGACATTGGCATGCTCACTGATCCGGAGGGAATCATAGATTTCCAGCGCTGTCTCGCCGTGGTTGACTGCACCCTCAATATCTGAAAGATGCCCGAGAGACGACATGGAATAGATATGATTCGCTGCCGCTTCCATGGAGACCTGCATCCCCATACCCCGAAGAATTCGCAACGAGTGATCATAGTACACCAGCGCGGTATCAAACCGGTTGATATCATCGTACACCGTTCCGAGCATCATTAATGCATTTGAATGCAGTCTGTTCAGACCATTTTGGACATTCGATTGGATCCGTATCGCCTGCCGGAACGCTTCGACGGCCAACGGATAATTTCCCATCGCTTTCCGGGCGAGTCCGAGATAATAATAGGAAGTTGCAGTACGTTCATGATGGATTCCGAACGCTTCGGTATTTGCTGCAATGCTTTTCTCGGCATACTGTACTGACTGAGGAAAATCATCATTGATGGAGCTGCAGTAACTCAAGGAGGAGAAGATCGGGCCGATGTGCGTACATTTCACACATTTGTTCAGTTCATGAATCTGTTCCAATTCTTTCAGGATCCGGACAGCGTCTGCAATTCGGCCCATCCGTATCTCGCAATTCGCAACACCCATTTTTGATCCGACATATTCTACGATGTCGGTTTCAGGATCGGTCTCCATTAACGAGCGCTCATAGAACACCTTAGCACTGTCATACTTTCCTGCAGCAAAACACACTTCGGCAGATACGATCCAATTCCTATAAGAAGAACGGTCCTCATCCGATGGACCGGGAAACGCGGCACTCTTGGCGGACAACACCAGGGTGAGCAAAATCAGTCGATATCGGAGGGAATTACGCATAAAAAAATATTTTTATTTTTTCATTTTTGGGCTCCAAAAGGGGTCCCAAAAACAGTATATGTACGGGCAGACCACAAAACCATCTTTTCCAGCATGAGGTATTATGTCTACCTATATCACAACTCTCGCTCTTATTCTGGCACTTAGCTTGTCTATTTATAGTGTAACGACTTCAGAGGTTCCGCAGGGAGAGATCCAACTGTGCGGTGATCCGACGGGGACTTTTCCCCCGCCATACTAAGAAACTTTGACTTCTTTGTCGATTAAGGTAAATAAAAAAATGACAAAGAGAAACTATGCATCCTTATCCCTCAAGGTCTTGGATGGGACACTTCTGATGATCTTTGAATTATTTTCCATGAAAATCATCGCTTTTTGACCACTCCCGTCCAAAATGAGTGCCGTATGTATCGTTGTTACCGCTTTATTAAAGCGGCATAGGGATCTTACGGGGTTAACTTCCAGGAACGCAGAGTGTCGAGCATGATGTAATTGGTAAGATCGAATTGGATCGGGGTAACGGAGACTTTATTATTGAGGATAGCGCGCTGGTCGATATCTTCTTCCTCATCCAATTCCACCAATTCTCCTTTCAGCCAGAAATACTGCTTATTTCCCGGATCACGGCGTGATTCGAACTCATCGTTCCAGATCGATTTCCCCTGGCGGGTGATGACGACTCCATTGATCTCATTCTCCGGAACAGCAGGAACATTCACATTCAATAACGTCCCATTCGGGAGACCATTTTGGACGACTTTGAGTGCAAGCTGTTTTGCAAATTTTGCAGCATAGGTAAAATCTGCGTTCGGTTCAAAGGTGGTCAAAGAGACGGCAAAGGAAGGAATTCCAAGGATCGTCCCTTCAGTAGCAGCAGAGACCGTCCCTGAATAGATGACACTGATCGCAGTATTGGAACCGTGATTGATACCGGAGATGACAAGGTCCGGTTTTTGTTTCATGATATTGCGGGTGGCAAGTTTCACGCAGTCCGCCGGTGTTCCGTCCAGTGCATAGCCGAAAAAAGTACCATCTTTTTTCACTTCACGCATGCGCAACGGCCGGTGGACGGTGATAGCGTGACCGACCGCGCTTTGCTGACTGTCCGGAGCAACAATGGTAACATCCGCAATAGTGCGCAGTTCTTTAACGAGTGCACCAAGTCCATCGGACAAAATTCCGTCATCATTTGAAACAAGGATCGAAAGTTTCTTCTCCATACGTAATTCTTACCTTGACTGCCTTCCCTATTTTGAGTATATTTGTATACAACATTGATCGCGGGGTGGAGCAATTGGCAGCTCGTCGGGCTCATAACCCGAAGGTTCTAGGTTCAAGTCCTAGCCCCGCTACTACCAACGAAAGGCATCGAAAGATGCCTTTTGTATTTTAAAAGGTCCATTGCAACCGGAGTATCACAGCGCGTTGTTCCTTCCTGAACGAAAACCATCATCCGGTGATGACAGTTCATCCCAACATCACTACGTCAATCCGGACACAATAGTCCAATATAGAATTCCACCGACTGGCAATCAATACTGCGGTAGAAAAATCCTCACTGCGACGTGAGGATCTTTTTCATTGCGGCCAGCAGATCCTTTTGCGTGTACGGTTTTGAAATAAATGCCGTCGGCATATCTTTACCCATCAATTGGAAGATCTCCTCCTCCGTATAACCCGATGCAATAACGACTTTCACTGTCGGATTGATCTTCCGTAATTCGACGATGACCTCCCTGCCGTTCAGTTTCGGCATGGAAAAATCAAGGATGACCGCATCGATGGTACGCCATAGCTCCTGAAAGATCCTGATGCCGTCCTCAGGATCGAGTGCGGAATGATGACGGTATCCAACTGACTCAAGGATATCCGTCGTCATTTCGACGACATATTTCTCATCATCGATCACCAGCACTGTCCGGTGCTCCGCAACAGCCGGACCGGCGGCGGGCGCCGATGCGTTCTGGTCAGGAACGGACGAATGGATCAACGGCAGAATGACGCTAAAGGTCGTCCCTTTCCCTTCGGTGCTTTCGATAGCGATGCCGCCGTCATTGCCGCGGATGATCCCCAGCACGGCGGAAAGTCCGAGGCCCCTGCCGACGAACTTCGTTGTGAAGAATGGTTCGAAGATCTTCTCTCTCGTTTCTTTATTCATTCCGCTACCGTTGTCAGTCACTTTCAGCAGCGCGTATGATCCCTGCTCCAGTTTCGTGTTCGGCAGCATACTGTATGCAGAAAGTTCCTCACGGTTCAGAGAGACTGCGGAAACGGAGATCGAAACAATCCCCTGTTTATTCTCGATCGCTTCTCCGCCGTTGATGATCAGATTCATCACGATCTGTTCGATCTGTGCAGGATCTCCTTTAATGAAGACCGAGGAGGGAGAGAGATTGGAAACAAGCCGGACATTCTTCGCGAGGGAGACCTCGAAGAAATTGATATGTTCCTGCACCAACGCCACCAGATCAATATCACGGACCTGGAATTTCCCTTTGCCGGAATATGCGAGCATCTGTTTCGTCAGCGTTGCCGCCCGGTCCATAGCAGCCTTTGCTCTGTCAATATTCTTCATAGCCGGATGATCCGGATCGATCCGACTTTGTGCCAGAGAAATATTCCCCATCATCACGCTCAGCAGATTATTGAAGTCGTGGGCGATCCCGCCTGCAAGGACGCCGATGCTTTCACGGCGCTGCACGTCGCGGATGATCTGTTCGTTCCTTCGCCGTTCGGTGATATCCTCCATCACTGTGAGAAAATGCGAGATCCCCCCCTGTGCGTTGATGATCGGAGTGATCTTCACCGATTCCCAGTACTGCGTTCCGTCCTTTCTCGTATTCTGAACCTCACCGAACCATGCGCGGCCGGACCGGACTGTCCCCCACATTGATTCATGCTCCTCCCTGGTCATACAGTCCGGTCTGAGGATATTCGGCACTGTTCCCATGGCTTCGAGAGCTGAGTAACCGGTGACCTCCACAAATTTTGGATTCACGTACTCAATGCTGCCCTGTGTATCTGTGATGATGATCGATACGGGACTCTGTTCGATCGCCTGGGACAGCTGATTGAGTTTCTCTTCAGCATTTTTCCGATCGGTGATATCGATGGTGAATCCCGCAAGATAAGGTGCTTTATCGCGGATCTTGATCGGGAATTTGATCGTCAGGTATTTTCTGCCGTTCAGTTCCTCTTCGACCTCGATCTTCTTACCCGCCTCAAGGATCTTCTTGTCATCCTCCACCATAGACCGTGCTAAGTCTGACGGGAAGAGTTCGAACATATTCTTGCCGATCATCTCGCTGCTGGGGAGCCCGATCATCGATTCAAAATTCCTGCTGAGCCGGGTTGTTCGGATATTCTCATCCTTAAAAAAAACATAGATAGGACTATGCTCCATCAATTGATTGAAGACCTCTTCGCTCTCCCGCAGAGCAGATTCGATCCGGCGGCGCTCGGTGATATCACGAACAATGATCTGCACCGCCGGTCTATTTTCATACATTGTCGGAATGGCTTTTACTTCCACATCCACGACGGTCCCGTCACCCCTGATGAATTTTTCTTCTTCGGACGGCAGGGCCACCCGGCCGGCCGCGATCTGTTCCATCCGTTCGATCACATTTTTTCTCGAATCAGGATGGACAAATTCGATCACCGCTCTTCCGATCAACTGATCGGTCGAATCCACCCTTAACAACTGAGCGCACTGATTGTTCACAAAAACGACCTTCCCATCACAATAGATGGCTATGGCATCCGGTGAATTCTCGACCAACCCTCTGTATTTTTCTTCGTTCTCCTGAAGTTTGATCTCGGCTTTCTTCCGTTCCGTCACGTCGATCAATGTTCCATCCATCACGTCGCCGGTAATGACAATGTTAAAGACGACGATCCGTTCATTCCCGGATTTTGTCAACAGACTTGCTTCAAATCCTTCGACCCTCCCGGACGATCTCAGCTGACGGAGGATCTCTTCCCGTTGCCCGGGATACCGATAGCGGGTGAATGAACCCTGCATGATCAATTCACCGCTTGATTCAAACTCCAGCATTGAAACGATCGCATAGTTCACATACAGTATCTTCCCCTGCACAGTGGATCGGAACACGCCGACGGCAGAATTTTCCACCAGATTGCGGTATTTCCCCTCGCGTTCCCGGAGCAGATCTTCTGCTTTCTGCCGTTCCGTGACATTGCGCGATACCCCGAATATCTCAATGCTGCCACTCTGTTCATTCTTTCGGAACCGAGATTTCATCTCCACCATCACCGTCGAACCGTCCTTGCAGATCTGTTCGACCACATCGGTAAACGATTGTGAACTCCCGTTCAAAAAGTTTCTGATCCGTTCCGGGAGCTGTTCATTGATCCTATGCAAACTCGATGGTGTCACAGTCATCTCATAGGACATTTTCAATGTCTCTTCTGCCGAAAATCCCGTCATGTGAAAGACGGAAGGACTGATGTATCTGAAATTCTTTTCATTTGCATCAAGGATCCAGATCACATCCGAAATACTTTCCGCTAAGAGGCGGTACCGCGTTTCACTCTCTTTCACGGACACATCCTGCTCACTGATCCTTTGGATCGCTTCGTTGAATGCTTTGGTGACGATACCCACCTCATTCTTCGTGATGACCGGGATCGGTTCGATGGCAGCCAGTTTGGTCAGTTTTTGTGTTCCGGCCATCAAAAGATTCAATTGACGCAGAACAGTACCTGAGAGAGCAAATGCAAAGAGCGTACCGATAAGAATCGCAACAATTGTATAGACAAACCCTTGGCGGGTGACAACGTCGATTTGCTGCTGATTGTCTGATAGATCGTTCACCAGCCGGACCCATCCTAACAATGTTTTCCCTTCAAGGACCGGGTGAACAATATCAATCGCTGTTTCAGTTGAGAGCATCGTCCTTGTTTCGACCGGTCCGGCAAGGAAAGTAAGACTCAATGAATCCTGCAGGAATAATCCTCTTTTGCTTTCATCGGAATGGCAGAGAATCTTTCCGTCCGGTGCTATGACCATAGCGTATTGGATTTCATGATCGTCAAGGTATGTCTCCAGCAATTCCTGCAATGCGATCAGATCATTCGTCCTGAGGTGTTCCTTGGCACTGGACGCAAACATTTTGATCTGAAAAGCGGATTCACTGTAGGACTTTTCGTGCAGGAAGGTCCGTTGTCGGTTTGTGAGGTCGTACACAAATATGGACATCAGGATAAGATGGACCGCCGCGACACCTATGATCAGCTGACGACGGATCGACGAACCTGCACTCCAATGGAATAATCTGCGCATCATGGAGTCCTTCCAATTACCGGGAGTTTTCCAAACATTCTTTTATACTTAGCAAGGAATCGGTCCACGCGAAGAGTATAATCCATCTGCCGGATCGGCTCGAATTTGGACAGGTTGATTCTCTTCAAGATCTCCCTTCCTTCATCACTGTTCTGAAGCGAAAAGATGATCGCACCGAAAGCTTCAACATGCTCGGTCGGCACATCATTCCGGCAGATCAGGCCGTTGTTCACGAGAGGATCGGTCTTCCATCGGATGGTCAAAGCATCCTGTACTTCCGGATGCTCCTTCAGAAACGACTCCCACGGCGGAGGCCACGTACAACCTGCTTTCGTCTTTCCGAGAAAGACGTTCATGATGGAGGATTCCTGCGAACCGACATAGAGACACTTCACATCCTTTTCAACATCCAATCCATTCGACTGAAGGAAGAATTTCGGCATCATCCCCGCCGCCAACGCTGTTGCGGAGGGGAAACTGATCGAGGAATTTTTCAGATCCATTATCGTGTTGATTCCCGCATCCTTCCGGACCACGATGATGCCGCAAAAACGATCATCATCCCCCATTTTTCCGAAGATCGTGTACCCATCTTGGACTGCATACACACTTTGATACGGATTGGGAAGAGCGAAGTGAAATTGCCGACGGATCAATTTATCCTCAAACTGGGAATAGTCCTTTGATGCTTCCAGTCGGATCTCGAAAGCGGCAGTGTGACGATTGATGTGATCTACGAGAGGTTGGTAGACTTCGAAATACCGGCGGGAATTATGTAACGGGTGAACCGCAAATATATATTGTGTTTTCGCAGAAGGTACCGCAGATGTACTTCCATATTTGATGGAATGTTCCTGTCCCGAACGATCAGTGCATCCATATTGGATGATGGTCATAAGAAAGATGCAGGAGCGAAAAAGGAAGACAAATACCGTTCGCATCATTGTCCGCGGAAAGAGCAGCAATTCAGCCGGCACAGCATTGAACCTCAACGATGCACATGAAGTGCTCAGAGGACTATGAGAAGTTGTTCAGGGAAATCAATCACACATTTTCACCGGCCGCAGGAAAATGTAGTCATAGTACTTGAGAACATCAATACAGTGATTTAATCATCAACAGTCTAATTTGTCCTGTTTTATAAACTGCTGAAAACATTATATTACCTACCATCACCGACGGCTCTGTGAACTATTCCGAAGTGTTGTCCGTTCTCCTTATTAACGAATGAACAACTCTTCCCTCCCCCGAAAGGACGATCAATGAAAATGATCCTTATCACCGGCTCCACCGATGGAATCGGTAAACAGACAGCAATTGAATTGGCGCGGCAAGGAATGTCCGTGTTCATTCACGGACGTTCAGAAACTAAATGCAGAGAAACGATACGTCATATCGCCGCGTTGGTACCGGGAGCACGGCTTGATTTTGTGGCCGGAGACCTTTCCTCCTTACATTCGGTTAGGATGCTCGCATCATCCGTGAAGAACCGCACGGACCGGATCGATGTGCTGCTGAACAATGCCGGTGTGTTCATGAATGAAAACGTGATGACGGCGGACGGATTTGAGATGACCTTTGCCGTGAATCATCTCGCCCCGTTCCTTCTCACCCATGAACTTCTGCCGCTGCTGGAAAACGGGGAAGCTCCGCGCGTGATCACTGTCAGCTCTGTTGCACACCGCAACGGGGTGATCGACATTACGAATCTCAACAGTGAACGCACCTTTTCCGGTTACGGAAGTTATGCCGCATCAAAATTAGCCAATATCCTTTTCACACAGGAATTGTCGGAACGACTGAAGGGAAAGAATGTCACTGCGAATTGTCTGCATCCGGGAGTGGTTGGGACCAAACTGCTGAAAAAGGGATTCAACGGGATGAATGGAAACGAAACGCTGGAAGAGGGGGCGGAGACCTCAGTGTTCCTTGCATCATCGTCCGAGGTCGCAAGTGTCACCGGGGCATACTTTGTGCGAAAGAAAATCTCGCCGGTCTCAGCCGCGGCGAACGATCCGGTGATACGGAAACAATTGTGGGAGATCAGTGAACGATTCTGTTATTCTGAAGTACGATGAACTTCATCTATCCTTATCCAATTTTGCAAGCGCAGCGGAAACGGCGATCACCGATGCAGCACCGGCCTCTTTCAGGATCTTCCCCAGTTCCTGAATGGTCGAACCGGTCGTGATGATGTCATCCACAACCGCGATCCGCTTTCCGATGATCTGTTCCGGACGGCTCACACGGAACGCATCTGCGATGTTCTCTCCCCGTTGTTCAGCATTCAAATGCGTCTGTGTAACAGTGTACCGCACTCGCCGGACCGAATCCCGGTCAACAGGAATCCCGGTCCGCTCAGAGAGACCGAACGCAATGAGATCACTCTGATTATATCCGCGCTCCCTCTCTTTTCTTCTGTTTAACGGGACAGGAAGCAGCACGTCGGCCGATGCCGAAGTGATTTTTTCCGATAAGTTCCTGCCTAACTGAACACCAAACGTCGTTACTTCCTCGTATTTCAGCGAATGTGCAAGACTTTGAAGCAACCCCCTTTTTTCAAAATAATACAGCGCGATCACACCATCGATCACTCCACCGGCGCGGAACCGATCCTTCAGCACAGAGACAGTATGGTCGGAATCGTTCACAACAGTCAATGATCTCCAGCATTGAGAACAGATCCGCCGCTCTCCTTCAATAAGAGATTTACCGCAATGGAAGCATTCGGTCTGAAAAAGAAAATCCCGGAATGGATAGGATATCGAATGGATGAGCGATGATCTCATGTCAGCAATTCTCCCTCGGAATGAACATGCTCCAAATTAATGAAGCGAGGTCAGAAGAGTGAGAGAATTGTACTGAACAAAGAGGTTGGCGTTAAAAGACCATTGAGGGCGACGACGTACAGATCTGGTTCTTTGTTTTTCATTGAACGATGAAAAGCATCAGGACCTTTTTCCGGAAGATTCGATCAGTGACTGTCCGGTTCCGAGTCATTTCTCCTTGGTCAGCCGGGCGATCTCGTCCCGCAGCTGGGCGGCTCGTTCAAATTCGAGATCGGCAGAAGCACGTTTCATCTCGGTCTGCAGTTCTTCGATCAGATCGGTCCGCTGTTCTGGCGAGAGGAATTTCACAACATTATCCGCAACCACAGCAAGATGTTTCTCCTCTTTCTTTGCATCGTACCGGGAAGAGACATCCGCGACGGCGGTCGAAGCTATGATCTCGTCGTGGGATTTATAGATGGTCTTGGGAGTGATGCCGTGTTCGGTGTTATAGGCGATCTGTTTCTTGCGGCGGCGTTCCGTCTCATCGATGGTCTTCTTCATGGAATCGGTGATCTTATCCGCATACATGATCACTTTCCCGTTCGCATTCCGTGCAGTCCGTCCGGCCGTCTGGATGAGTGACCGTTCGGAACGGAGGAATCCCTCTTTGTCCGCATCAAGGATCGCGACCATCGAGACCTCAGGAAGATCAAGCCCTTCGCGCAGCAGGTTCACACCGACGATCACATCGCTGTGCCCCAGACGGAGATTCCGGAGGATCTCCACCCGGTGCAGCGCATCCACTTCGGAGTGGATATATTCCACTTTGATGCCGAGGTCGACCAGATATTCGGTAAGATCCTCCGCCATTCTCTTCGTCAATGTCGTCACCAGCACACGTTCGTTCTTCTTCACTTTGTCCCTGATCTCCGCCAGCAGGTCGTCGATCTGGTTCTTGATGGGGCGGACCTCGATGACGGGATCGAGCAATCCGGT
>CALRIY020000090.1:0-15232 GCA_943364975.1 Synechococcus sp. UW140 | reverse complement strand
GTCTGCCTTGGCCATCGGTCGACTATTTCAACAGAGTGCGATAGAGATTGATGTATTTCTTTGCGGACGATTCCCAGGAGAAATCTTTCGCCATGCCGTTGCGCATCACTTTCTGCCACATCTTCTGGTCCCCGTACATCTTCACGGCGCGCTGGATCGTCTTCAACAATTCTTTTCCGTCATACTTCTGGAACTTGAATCCTGTGCCGTTGCCGCTCGTTCCGACATCCTGGATGGTGTCGTCGAGTCCGCCGGTGGCACGCACGATCGGTACCGTACCGTATTTCAGGCTGTAGAGCTGATTCAGTCCGCACGGTTCATAGCGGGACGGCATCAGATACATGTCGCTGCCCGCCTCGATCAGATGCGCGATCTCTTCGCTCATGCCGAACATGATGCCGGCCTTCTTCGGATATTTCTTCTTCAGAGATTCAAAATAATCATGGTACCGTTTTTCGCCGAGTCCGATCATAATGAACTGCATGTCGAGCTTCATCAGATCATCGGCGATCTCCTTGATCAGATCGATCCCTTTCTGGTCCACCAGGCGGGTGATGCAGCCGATGACCGGGACACCTTCTTTATACTGAAGACCGAACTTTTCGCACAGTGCGATCTTGTTCTGTTCTTTCCCTTCCAGTGACTGGATATCGTACCGCTGATCGATGGCCGGATCCGTTTCAGGATTCCATACGGAATAATCGATGCCGTTGATGATACCGAACAGATCCTTCTTCCGTTTCTTCAGGATCCCTTCGAGACCTGCGCCGAACTCTTCGTTTGTCGTGATCTCCAGAGCATATTTTTCACTTACGGTCGTGATCACGTCAGCATAGACGAGTCCCGCCTTCATAAAGTTCAATTTGCCGTAGAACTCAACCCCTTCGTGATTGAATTCCGTTCCGGGCAACCCGGTTTTATCGAACGATGTATCAGGAAATGCTCCCTGATACCCGAGATTGTGGATGGTGAAGACAGTTTTGATATTCTTGAATGTCGGCTCATCCTTATAGATGGTCTTCATATAAGCGGGAATGAGCCCCGTCTGCCAATCATTACAATGGATGATATCAGGCTGCCAGCCGAGCTTTTTCAGCGTTTCCAATACACCGCGGCAGAAAAAAATAAAGCGATCATCGTTGTCCGGATAATCCTTCAGTGTTTTCGGATCGGTGTAGAGCCCGTTGCGGTGATACATATCCTTATTGGCAAGGAAATAGACCTGTACTTTTGCTTTCAGACTCGAAATAAAAGAGGAATTGACGCTGGCAATTTTTGTCTCGGTGCCGACCGGGATCGGGATCTCGCGAAGCCGGATAACATCATGAAGTTTGAATTTACGCTCGCTGATGGTTCCGTAACGGGGGGTCATGATTCGAATGTCGTGTCCTAATTCCCGGATCATTTTGGGGAGGGCACTTGAAACGTCTGCTAATCCGCCGGTCTTTGAAAAGGGTTCTGCTTCGCTGGAGATAAAGAGGATATTAAGGGGTTTCGACATACGTCCTTTGACTTGTGAAGAACTGACTTAACTGCACAAAGGTACGAAAAAATTGCCGAATTTACAAGAATAGCGGTATTGGCCGGCGGAAAGGGGCAAATCGTTACCGAGATAGGTTGCACGGGACCAGCCGGACGGACTGCAGATGTCCGTCCGGATTATCCGGGCATCCTAAAATGATGTGTGAAATTTCCGTCAAAAGGTCAATGCCGGAATGTTCATTTTTTTGATTCCCACGATTCCATCAGCCATGATTCATAGATGGATCTCTGGAGTTCATCCGGTTTCACAGTTTTTTTCACCAGATAATTCTTCGCTCCGAAATTATCAAGGACTGCTGTGAGCTCTTTCAGTTTGTCATTCCGGAAAATGGTGATGGTCACTGTGTCACCGGCTTTCATCGAGGCGATCCGTTCGGTTAATTCGGCAGAGCGGACCCGGTATCCGTTCAATGCAACGATCTCATCGTTATAGTCGAGTCCCGCCGCGGCACCCGGAGAATTCGGTGTGACATTTGTGACGCGGGTCTTCTCTCCAAAGTCCTGAGTCGTGATCCCGAGAGAGACCTTCGCAGTCGAATCTTTCAGGATGACTTCCAGTCCTGCATACCGCAGTTTTTCTTCCCACGGAAGCGGAGCTGTAGTATAGAGGAATGATTTAAAGAGTTCGGCAAAACTCCCGCCGGCGGTCTCTTCGCAGATCTTCTGCAGGTCGGCATTGGTGAATCCTTTCGTGAGTGGGAAACGCTTGAACATGATCCTCATGACCTCTTCCAGCGAATGCTTGTTCTTCGAGCGGTGACGTATCTCCAGGTCCAGCAGTAAACTGACCTGAGAACCCTTCCCATAATAATCACTCTCGGCGTTCTGAGCATTCTGCCGTCCGCGCCAGTATTTGATCCACGCATCGAAACTGGATTCCGCCAGCGGCTGAATGGTATTGCCGAAACGGGAGCGTTCGTTGTTCACCATCTGCGTCACGATCTCCAGATACCATTTTGCATCCGAATGACCGGTGCGGAGAAGAATGAGATCGTCAAAATACGAGGTCGCTCCTTCACTCACCCAGAATTCCTCCGAATAGTTCTCTTTGGAGAAATCATAGGGTGCGATCGCTTTGGGACGGAGCTGTTTCACATTCCATGTGTGGAAGTATTCATGCGAGACCAGTCCCAGAAAACCTCGGTACGTGCCCGGATTGGAGAAGATGAACGGTCGTACCCCCATGATCGTGGAGTTGATGTGTTCCGTTCCGCCGCCGGCATTGGGCTGACAATGGATCATGAAAACATATTTCCGGTAGGGGAGTTCACCCCAGAATTCCTTGTTGGCGATCACGATCCGTGTGAAATCGGAGATGAGTGTATCGCTGTTCCAATTCCCGTCGCCGTAGATACTGATCACGTGGCGTTTTCCATCCACGTAAAAATCGAAATCCTTCTGCAGTCCGATCTCCAGCGGACAATCGCCGAAATATTCGAAGTCCGGTGCGGTGAAGGTGTTCGGTTTTCCCGGAACATCCTCAAGTCCGGTCGTCACTTTCCATTGACCGTACGGTACGACGGTCAATTCCACGGGAGCATTCTTCCGCTCCTCCGAATACATGAACACAGAGAGCGGATCGACGAATGCATGCTCGCTGTTCAGCTCCCGTGTCCGCATATTGAACTCATTGGCGAACACTTTGTAACGGGCGGTGACCGACTTGGAGGATGGTGTCTCTATCCGCCATGTATCTTTGTCGATCTTCCTGAACGGGAGAGGTTTCTCCTTCTCGCCAAACGCGGAGAACTCCTGCACGCCTCCGGCAAAATCGAGGATCAGATAGCGGCCCGTCCGCCACGCCGGCATGTGCAGGTCGAGGAATTTCCCGCTGTGATGTTCTATCCTGACCTCGACCTCGAAGAGGTGGGTTTCGGGTTTCGGCATGGAGAGAGTATAATAGACTGAAGGCTGGGCGGATGTCATGGCGGTAAAGAGTATGAAGAGGAGTGAAAGTGATCTCATGAGTAAGGAATTTCGCAATAATGGACAGTATTTGATAATCTACTGAAAGACTTTTGGCATCGCAAGCACCAATCGGCAGGAAAAAATAAGTTGACAAACAAAAGCGGCTTCTCTATATTTGTAAGAGAAATTCATCAAAAAACCAAGGAGCAACAAGTATAGATCTTTTGTTAAAGGTTGTAAGTCAGTTCCGGTAACCATGACACCTTTAACGTTTATACTCGTTGCTTTTTTCTTGTACCGAACAAGTGACGAGCTCTTTCATCTCACTGTTCGGTTTTTTCATTTATGACCCGACGACATCTTATACTTTTATTCTTCGCATTCTCCGTGCTGACGGCTCAGAACGCATCGCAGTACCCGGATGTGACGATCCTCGAATCGAATGACCGCGGCATCACGCTCGAACTTCGTCCGCTCTATGACCAACGGTCAAAGATCAGTGTTGACGGGAAGAGAACGGAATACGAGATCCCGCAGTTCCGGTTCAGTATTCCGGCAGCGTCCGGCCGGGCAGGGACGGAAGATATCCGGGTTCGCATCGTTCCGCTGGCGCTTCCGTCGTATCAGGGGAATACGGTCACCGTGACCGCATCGGATTTTGAGACGATCACGTCGTACGAACTGGCACCGATTCCGGCACTGGAATCGATCGACCGGTTGGGTGATGCCAAACTTCGGTACAAACAGGAATTTGTTTCGCAGCAGGAATTTTTTCCGAGATCGACTGCTCAGCTCAGCGAGATCGGTATGGTCAAAGGAATCCTCACAGGCAACCTCGTGATCGCGCCGTATCAGTACCAATCCTCAACAAAGACGCTGAAGCGGTATTCCCGGATCGTCGTGCGCGTCGATTACGGTCCGAAAGAGATCAGGGCGGATCTGAGCAGCAGCACCGATTGGGCGGAATCATCCCTGCTGAACTTTCCTGTGATCAAACAGTGGGGGACAATCCCTCGTTTGAAGAAAGCTGCCGCTTCCAACGCGCTGCTCTCCTCCGGCACGTGGATCAAAATGGAAGTGACCGAGGAGGGGATGTACAGGATCAGTGCAAGTTATCTCCGTGCGGCAGGGATCGAACCTGCGAATCTTTCTTCCATCACCGATGTGAAGATCTTCGGCGCGGATGGAAGGAATATCGCCGAGAATGTCGCTTCTCCGAGACCGGCCGATCTGCCCCAAGTGGCGGTGGAATATGTGGACAAGAACGGAAATACAAAATTTGATGCGGATGATTACCTCCTCTTCTACGGGAACGGACCGAACGGCTGGTCGTACGATCCGGCGGGAAAACGGTTCTCCAATTATGTGAATCCGTACACATTCAGCACATACTATTTCCTCTCTGTTGGTTCAACGGCACCGCTACGCACGATGAAGAATGTTGCAGTGACTGCGGCAGTCCCCGGCAGCGTGGACCAGACATTGGGAAAGATCTTCTTCAACGAAGAAAAATTCAATTTCCTGTATTCCGGACAGCAGTGGTTCAGTCCGCCGATGAATGCGAACGAATCTCGCGTGATCAGCAATAAACTGACCGGCAGAGTTCCCGGAACTTCTGTGTTGTATCGTTTCAGTCTGTTCTCCCGTTCGAACGCTCTGTCGCAGTTTATCATTGAAGAATCGGGGAGTCCGCTGACAACAGTATTCATCTCTGCAAAATCGGAAGGTGATCTCGGTTCGTCCACCACCACATTCGCAGAATGGAGCGGAGAGGTCCAGGCGACCGCCGTACCGGCATTGACCGATGACCGGAGCAATGTAAAGCTGACCTATTCTGTCTCAAGTTCCATTGCGTCAGGATTCATCGACTGGGTAAACATCTTCTACCGCCAGAAACTCGCCGCGGTGAGTGATCTGCTGATGTTCGCTGCGCCGGATACATCCGGTACGGTCCAATTCACACTCTCGGGATTCTCCACCAACAGCGTTCATGTCTATGAAGTATCGGATGCGAACAATATCCGGAAGATCGTACAGACTCCCGATCAGATCATGGGCTCATTCTTCGTGAAAGATACACTGAAGAGCGGAGTGATCAATAGATATTGGGCGGGGACAGAAGCGAAATTCCTCTCTCCGAGATCCTTTACAAAGATCCAGAACTCAAATCTTCACGGGATGAACGGTGCGGAATTCATCATCATCACACACAACGAATTCAAATCCGAAGCGAACCGGTTAAAGGTGCATAAGGAATCACTCCCCGCATCGAAACGTCTCTCGACAGTGGTCGTGGATGTGGACACCATCTATAATGAATTCGGCATCGGTATGGCGGATCCTTCGGCGATCCGGGACTTCATCCGCTACGGCGTGAATAACTGGACCGTTCCTCCGAAGTACATTCTCTTCTTCGGCGATGCGAATTTCGATTTCCGATCCATTCTGCAGAGCGGACGGTCATTCGTTCCGACATATCAATCGTTCGAATCCAACGACAAGATCGGCACACTCAGCAATGAGGATTTCTTCGCTTATCTTGAACCGAACGCACCGACGAAAGTCTCGATCGCACACGGACGGCTCACACCGCGGAATGTGGATGAAGCGTCACTGCTTGTCGACAAGATCATCCGGTATGAGACAGCGGCGCCGAAAGGGACGTGGAAAAGTCTCGTGACGATCGTTGCGGATGATAAATGGACACCCGAAGATCCGAATGAGGAGGAGCACACGACCCAGGCGGAAGAATTGGCTGCAGTGTATACGCCGAAACATTTTGAGGTCCGCAGGATCTATTTGGAGGAATTCCAGACCGTCTTCACTTCTTCGGGAAGAAGAAAACCGGATGCTCGGAAAGCGATGCTGGACCAGGTGAACAACGGAACGCTGATCCTCAATTACACAGGGCATGGGAATCCGAAAGTCTGGGCGCACGAGAGTATTCTGACACTGGATGATGTGCGGAATCAGTTCACCAATCAGGACAAATTGACCTTTATCGTCGCGGCGACCTGTGACTGGGGACGATTTGAGGAAGCGAATGAATCAAGTTCCGCGGAAGATGTGATGATCAATAAGAAAGGGGGAGCGATCGGCGTCCTGAGCGCAACCCGTGCCGTGTGGTCCCATTCAAACGCAGAGACGAACCGGTATTTTTATTCGAAACTCTTTTCCGGAAAGACGATGATGCGTCTCGGCGATGCCTGTCTGCTCACCAAGAATCTTCTCGGAGATGTCGAGAACAAACAGAAATATTTCCTGATGGGAGACCCGACGCTCCGTCTCGCAATGCCGGAAGGGATCGTTTCGATCGATTCCATACGTACGGCGGTCTCG
This sequence comes from Synechococcus sp. UW140, assembly GCA_943364975.1. Taxonomy (GTDB): domain Bacteria; phylum Bacteroidota; class Ignavibacteria; order UBA10030; family UBA8401; genus UBA8401. Next base: position 8,443 of record CALRIY020000090.1, on the reverse strand, counting down.
GCGGCGGACACACTGCGGGCGCTCGACAAGATCACGGTGAAAGCAACCGTTCGCGACACCGGGAATGCGATGGATGCTGCCTTTACCGGGACGGCTCTGCTCACTGTATACGATGCGGATAAGACACGGACTGTTCCATCGATCGCCGGATTCAATTATGATGAGAACGGTGCGATCATCTATAAAGGAGAAGCTTCGGTGACGAACGGACTCCTTTCCGCGACCTTCATTGTGCCGAAGGATATCGCGTACGAGAATAAGAACGGACGGATGTCCATCTACGTTTCCAACAGCGAACGGGACGGTAAAGGATACACCCGCAATTTCGTTGTCGGGGGTTCATCACTGACACCGCAGAAGGACTCGATCGGTCCGAACATCGCCATCTATCTCGACAATGAGCGGTTCCGCGCAGGGGATGTGGTGACGGAAAATCCGACATTGATCGTGTCGCTCATTGATTCGAGCGGCATCAATTCATCCACGAACAGCATCGGACACCGACTGGAAGCATGGATCGACGGAAGTGCGAAGAGCGTCGATCTGACGGAATACTACAAAGGGAAGACCGACAGTTACCAGGAAGGGGCAGCGGAATTCCCGCTCTCCAATCTTACAGAAGGGAATCACACGCTGAAAGTGCGTGCTTGGGATGTCCATAATAATTCCACTACGGAAGAATCGTATTTTACCGTGGCGTCATCCGGTGCACTCTCCATCCAGCAGCTCTATAATTTCCCGAATCCGGTCACTACACGGACCGCATTCACGTTCCAGCATAATCAGCTTTCGCCGATCGATGTGACGTTGAAGATCTATACAGTCACCGGACGACTGATCCATACCATTGAGCGTTCAGCGATACAGGAGCGTTTCGTCCGCATCGACTGGGACCGCAGGGATTCGGACGGGGATGAAGCGGGGAACGGCATTTACTTCTATAAAGTGATCGCCAGGACCATCGACGGGAAATTCACCAGCGAAGCGATCGGAAAAATGGCGATTATCCGGTGATCCGGACAGTGTGTGCTGCAAAGCAACTGTGGTATTCAAAAAGTTTATTACCTATATTTTAAAAATAGCATCTATCATTCAGGAGTATCTACATGAAAAAAGTGTTCAGTGCAGTTGGGTTTCTGCTGTTGGTCTTGAATAGTTCACAGTCCCTCTTCGCTCAAGCCGGTTCCACCGCCGTGCCGTTCCTGATGATCTCGCCGAATTCACGCGCCAGCGGAATGGGTGAGACCGGAACAGGTATCGCTGATGACGCAGCTTCCATCCATTGGAATCCGGCAGGACTTGCTTTCCAAAAAGGGGGAGAGGTCAGCATCACTCACTCTAACTGGCTTCCGCAGTTCAATCTTTCCGACCTGTTCTATGATTATTTCAACATCAAACAGGAAATGCCGGAATACGGCGGAACATTCGGCGCAAGCATCACCTATCTGAACCTCGGCGAGTTCGTCGTGACTTCCGAAAAAGGTCCGGATGCCATCGACAAATTCAAAGGATTCGAATTTGCCGTCACCGCCGGTTACGGCGCACAGGTGACGGATGATTTCGGTCTTGGACTGAACCTCCGCTACATCAATTCCAGTCTCTCACCGATCGGCACTGCGCAGGAAAAAGGGTCCGGAATTGCACATGACTTCAGTTTCGATATCGGCTTCCTCTACAAGCCGCAGTCCCTGCCGATCCCGTTCACGGATGAGGATCTGGGGAATGTCTTCAGTGTCGGTGTGAACCTATCGAACCTTGGACCGAAAGTGACCTACATTGATGCTGCTCAGGCGGATCCGCTCCCCACGCAGCTTCGCGTCGGTTTTGGTATCACCCCGATGAAGGATGAATACAACAGCCTGACGATCGCATTGGACTTTGCGAAACTGCTGGTCTACCGTGAACCGAACGGAGCATCGCACGAACTGCCGAAATCACTTCTGACGTCGTTCACACAGAACTCGCTCGAGAAGAACATCAAATACGTCAACTCATCGCTCGGCCTGGAATATTGGTATGACAAGAAAGTGGCGCTCCGCATGGGATATTTCTTCGAGGATCCTCTGAACGGCAATCGTAACTTCATGACCTTCGGCGCCGGACTGCGGTACGATATCTACGGATTCGACTTCAGCTATATCTCGGCAAAAGAAGAGAATCATCCTCTGTCCGAAACCCTGCGCTTCACCCTGCTCATTCTTTGGAACGACCAGTTATAATTGTTCTGCGAAATCTCCTGCGGCGCGGCGTATTCCGCCGCCGCCGCACTGCCGGTGTATTCTCAATGTTGACGTGAAATGAAAACTACATTCGTTCTCCTTCTGCTGCTCCTTTCGCAGATGCTCTTCCCGCAAAGATTATCGCATTCGCTTCGCGCGCCGTCTGTCACACCGGAACGGGTCCGCACCGTCTCTGCATTTCCGGACACGCTCCGGATCCTGACCATCCGTGTGCAGTTCCAGACCGACACCGATACGAGAACTTCCGGCAACGGTCAGTTCGATCTGAGCACCACCACAGAAAGGATCATCGATGCGCCGCCGCATGATTCGGCGTATGTGGCGGACCATTTCATCTTCGCACAGAATTATTTTTCCAAAGCGTCGAACGGGAAACAACATATCGCAACGACCGTGCTCGGCAAGGTCATTACACTGAAAAAAGCGATGAAAGAATATTCGCCCGTCTCCGGGAATCTTCCATTGGCCCTGCTGGCGGAGGAATCATGGAAAGCGGCGGATTCACTCTATCCGGGATTTCCGTTCCAACAGTATGACATGTTCGCGATCGTTCACGCCGGTGTGGGAAGAGATATCGATCTTCGTGCCGCGCTGGGGTATGATCCCACACCGCTCGATCTTCCTTCGCTCTATTTCAGTTACGACGCGCTCAAAGGACTCTTCGGTCCTTCGTTCACCGGCATCACGCTGAAGAATTCTACATTCAAGATCCCGAATACAGTGGTCCTTCCGGAGACAGAGGTGCGCCGCATTCCATCGGTGGGGGGAGACTTTGTCCTGAAACTCGGCATCAACGGATTGATCGCTGCAAGCATCGGGAGTCATCTCGGTCTGCCCGATCTGTTCGACACAAAGACGGGAAAATCCGGCATCGGGCGGTTCGGCTTGATGGACGGGCAGTCCATCTTCAGTTTTGCAGGGATCTGTCCTCCTGAACCGAATGCGTGGGAGAAGATCCAGCTCGGCTGGTCAGTACCGATCGATATCACCTCCGGCAGTTCCATTCCGGCACCTGCCGCGGGGATGCATGCTGCAGGGAACGACACGATCTACCGTATCCCGATCAGTGCGTCGGAATATTTCCTCGTCGAGAACCGATTCCGGGATGTGAAAGGGGACGGGCAGACCGTTACGATGAAGTGGAACGGACAGACCATCACGAAGACCTTCACAAAGGATGAGGATTTCTTCTCGAATATCAACATCGATTCCGCCTATGGTGTCGTGCTGAATGTGGATGAACTCGATTGGAGTCTTCCCGGCGTGATCAATGCGAACAATAATTTCCGGGGCGGACTTCTGGTCTGGCATATCGATGAGAATATCATCAGGAATAATCTTGCCGCAAATTCGGTGAATGCAAATCCGCTGCTCCGCGGCGTGGACCTGGAAGAAGCGGACGGTTCGCAGGATATCGGTCAGTCGTATGATTTCGGCGATCCGGCATCCGGCAGCGAGGATGGCTGGTCCTTCGATTATTGGTACAGCGGAAACAGTTATCCTCTCTATAAGAATGAATTCTCCGAGACGACGATCCCGAATTCACTCTCCAATACTCAGGCACATTCCTTCGTCACACTCAAAAATTTTTCCAATCAGTCTGCCCGGATGACTTTTGATGTCTCTGTAGGAAGTCCCGATATACAGCTGCAGAAGATCGTTCGGCGGAAGAGTGTGAAGATGGATCAAAATGATGCACCGACTGCAATTGACCTGAACGGGGATGGTAAGAAAGAAATGATCTATACCTCCGGTGATTCGATCTATGCTCTGAAGGATGATCTGACGCCGTATTTCAACAATACTACGGGATTGTTTTCGACAGCGGGGGGGCAATTCCAACCCGCTCAAGTGAAGATGAGCGGTCTTAACGGTTCTGCGGTTGTCGGTGTGAGCGGAAAAACAATGTCCATCTTTGTCCCAACGGATGCAAATTCGGACGGATTAGCGGACACGATCTTTACGAACACGAACACTGCATCATTTTCCACCCCGGCGCAGTCGAGTTATTCTACCTCCAGCGAGATCATTGTCGGGGATTCATCAGGGAATACGCTCCGCTATTCGCGCTCTTCATCCGTGCCGGTAACATCATGGCTCACCGAACGCAGGAAGAATTTTTATCAGCCGGTGGAGGGTTTGTCAGCAAATGGAATGGCATTTGTCCACGATACTCTCCGGGCAACATCATTTTCTCCGCCGACAACGCAAATAGTTTTTACGGGGAAAAAGATCAGAACGGATGTATGGGTCGTTGCATCGTCGGATTTTTCGGGAGATTACCTTTTGTTCCGCGACAACACATTTGGTTTTAGAGGAAACCGAAATGGAACGATTCAATCGTTCTTCTATCCCGTTCCGGAGCCTGTGACAGGTGCATTTGCCGTATACGATGTGAACGGGGACGGAGGAATGGATTATCTGATCGGTGCCGGTGATAAGCTCTACATCTATAATTTTAACGGGGTGCTGCTGGAGAATTTTCCTTTCAAAACGAAGGATGGCGGTGCCGTTGCCGGATCTCCCGTGATCGCGAAGAAAAAGGGGAGCGTTGATGTATTGATCTTTTTCGGGACGACCAAAGGCCACCTGTATGCGATCGACGCGAAAGGAAAGATCGTTCCCGGATTCCCGCTGCAGACCGGCGGTGTGGTATCATCTCCTCTGCTGTGGAATGATAATCTCTCCGTTGCATCAACGGACAGTTCCGTCTATACATGGAAGATCGCCGGACTGATCGATACATCGAAGATCTATTGGAGCGGGTTCCTCGCGGACGAGTCTCATTCCAGCAAGCTCACGGTGAATCTGACCGTCAATAAAAAATCGTCAGAGCTCCTGCCGAAGAAGTTCGCCTATAACTGGCCCAATCCGGTGTACGGCAGCACCACCACCATCCGCTATTATCTCGGCAAACCGGCGTCGGTCGCGATCAAGATCGTGAATCAGGCCGGGGAACTCGTGCAGGAGCTGAAGGGGACCTCATATGAAGGTATGGACAATGAGGTGCAATGGGATGTGTCAAAGATACAAAGCGGTATTTATTTTGCTCAGATCACCGCGATTGGAAGCGGGGAAGAAGTGAGTCAGATCGTGAAGATCGCCGTGGTGAAGTAATCTCAATTTCGGATATCTCCGGAGGCACTTATGAATCGAACATGGTTCACATCTCTCTTCGCGTTGTCGTTGTGCATCACTGCAGGTATGCAGGGCTGTGCAGATGAGAATACGATCGTTGTCCAGGGGATCAAAAGTATATTTGACCCCGGAGTTCTGCCGGCGGTCATTTTCACCTATCCGTTGAACAATGCTGTCGGACCATATTCCAGTCTTTATGACGGTGAATACTCCAATACCAAGTCTCACTTCACGATACAGTTCACAAAAGAAATGAAATATGATCAGCTCAATGAGAATTATATAAAAATATCGGGTTTCAATGAGCCGGTGCACCTTTATGGCAGCGGCTGGTATAATGGAGACGGAATGGTTCGTTTCACCATTTATCGGAAAACGCCCGGCAATTATATTCCGTTATCGTACCAGCTCGGGAAAAAGTATACGGTCACCATTTCAGGTCTACTGGAAGATATTCACAACCAGCCGCTCGGTAATGACTACGTATTCTCTTTCACCATGGAGAACGAATTCAGAGTGTTGTCCGCAATTCCGAAGGATAGTGTCTCGGCGAGCACAGAACGTGTGAAATTTATATTCAACAGCCAAATCGATTCTACGATCCTCACAAAAGTGAGTATCACTCCCGCCGTCGCCGGGAAATGGTCGATCACGAGCAGCAGAAGATCATTGGAGTTCATCAACGATTCACCGTTCCTGCCGAGTACTCAATATACGGTGTCGCTGGCCGGTACTGCGGCGGATAAAGATGGATTTGCTTTAGGAACTCCCTATTCAATAAGCTTTAATTCAGGAATCTTCCGCATGATAAGCTCAACTCCGACTGACGGACAAGCCGGCGTTTCGCTTGAGAGTGGGATGATGTTCAATTTTAACGGCATCCTCGTCCCAAGTTCTGTGACCGGCTCAGTCGTGATTTCACCGCCGCTCAAAGGAAATGTGACATACGGTACCTCTTCGATCTATTTTTATCCGACAGAACCGTTGAAAGAGAAGACTTTGTACACCGTTACGATCAAGAACACGGTGACATCAACACTCGGAAGTACGCTCACAACGCCTGCCGGTATCACGTTCACCTCCGAAGGATTCCGGATGACAAAAATAACGCCGTATCCTCCGTATGAAATATCACGGTATTCCACCATTGAGATCTGGTTCAATACTATGATCGATACTGCTTCAGCCGTTAAAGCATTTACCATCAATCCGCCTGTTCCCGGAAAGATCACCTTTTCTGACAATTTGAAGAGAATGATTTTGACACCGGATTCCATCCTGCTGCCGAGGACCACCTATTCCATCCAATTCGATAACAGTATGAAGTCAAAGGGTGGATACCCTTTGGAATACTGGTATGATAATTTCTTTACGACGGGCGAATGACCATAACATTGCAACGAACCATATCTTTACTCTTCATCTTTTTTTCCGTGTGTGCCGGGCTGCTCTCTGCGCAGGAAGAACACTATAACCACGGTGAACTGAACTGGCGTACGTTGGAGACGCCGCACTTCTTCGTCCATTACCACACCGGTGCGGAGCGGACAGCGAATGTCATCGCAAAGATCGCCGAGGATATCTACGGACCGGTCACAACGCTCTATCAGCACGAACCTGAGCATAAAGTGAGTTTTGTGATCAAGGATTTTAACGATTACTCCAACGGCGCCGCATATTTTTACGACAATAAGATCGAGATCTGGGCCCCGTCGCTTGATTTCATCTTCCGCGGAACGCACAACTGGCTCCGCAATGTGATCACCCACGAATTCACACACATCGTCCAGATCCAGACCTCCATGAAATTCGGCCGGCGGTTCCCCGGATTCTATCTTCAGTGGCTCAATTATGAGGAAGAACGGCGCCAGGATGTGCTGTACGGATATCCGAATACCGTGGTGTCGTATCCGATCTCCGGATTCATCATCCCGAGCTGGTTCGCCGAAGGTGTGGCGCAGTATAATCGTCCGGAACTGAGTTATGATACATGGGACTCACATCGGGATATGATCCTCCGTTCGTATGTACTCGATTCCTCCATGCTCTCCTGGAGCGAGATGAGCGTCTTCGGAAAGACCTCTCTTGGAAATGAATCATCGTATAATGCCGGATTTGCCCTCACCAAATATATCTCCGAAAAATATGGACAGGATGCCATTCCGCGGATCGCAAAGAATGTTTCCCGCATCAACAATGTCACCATCGATCAGGCCATCGAACGGACGCTCGGTATTTCCGGACCGGATCTTTATCAGCAGTGGAAGGATACCATTACATTCCGCTATCGTGAACAGACCAAGGCGATCAAAGAACGACTCGTGGTCGGTGAGGATTTCGTTCATTACGGTGATAATAAGATCACCGAGACTCCCGGTTTTGCCAACCTGAACGCTTCATTCAGTCCGGACGGACGGATGATCGCGTTCACCTCGAACGGTGAGGGGGATTATCTTGGGAATTCTTCACTGGTGATCGGGACCGGGGATTCTACGGAACCGAAGTTCATCTCCGCCGGTGTCCGCTCGCAGATATCCTGGTCGCCGGACGGACAGAAGGTCTATTACACGAAACACTCAAATGAAAATCCGAATGGTTCTGAACTCTCGGACATCTATGTCTATGACCTTAATGAGGAAGAAGAGACCAGGATCACCTTTGGTCGCCGCGCGATCAGTGCGTCGGTTTCGCCCGACGGCGGATCGATCGTGTTTGCGTATGAAGGGGACGGCACAGTCAACCTCGGCCGTGTGGACAGCACCGGGAAAAATTTCAAACAGCTGACAGCGTTCCGCAACGGCGAACAGTCATACACTCCGCACTGGTCACCGGACGGCAGCATGATCGTGTTCGGTTATTCACAAAAGGATGGACAGGATGTGGCGTGGGTGCCGGCCGACAGCGGATTGGTCACTTTTCTAATCCCGGGGAATGATGATGCACGTGATCCGGTCTTTTCCGATGACGGAAGGTCGATCATCTTCTCGTCCGACAGGACAGGTATCTTCAATCTCTATCGGATCGATCTTGCATCGCAGACCGTGTCGCAGCTGACGAATGTTCTC
>CALRIY020000089.1:0-15250 GCA_943364975.1 Synechococcus sp. UW140 | reverse complement strand
GTAAAATATTTAAGCGTATCACACCATTGTATTTTACTAAAATGTATGCGTGGTGCTACTGGTCCCAAGGTAAATCCATGATAAACTACACTGTTACGTATAGAATCTTCTAACTCTAAGGAAAAGGGTTCTATAGTCGAGTCTTCGCTCGAAGGAAATAATTTCAATTCATCAAACCATGGTTCAATGGCAATTCTTCGAATCCCTGGCAACCCTTTGCTGTGTAGTTCAAGTCCAGAAAAACTGTTATTTGGTTTGATGTAATTACTAAGAATATCAAAACTAATTGTTGAATCTATTGTAATCGAAGCATCCCAGCTGTTGTTCGGCAATTTTGCCGCACTTGTTGGTATGACTGTATTTCCGCGTCTTAAAATATCTTTGCGGAATCGTTTTTCGATATAAGGTCGGTCAAAAAGTAGTCCAAAAGTGTCTAATGAAACCGATCCGCTATTTTTCGATATATCAATGTTAATGATCCATATAGAACCAAGATTGTCTGCATTGTTATAACCAGAATAGTGATAGCTATAAATTTTTGTCTCCGGTGAGTAATTCACAATGCAATTGATTTGAACGGAATGAAGCGATGGGTAATTTGCACCTATCGAATCAACATCGGGAAAGGCCATTGAATAATCTGAAAACAATAGTAATAGTATTATTAAAGATCTCTTTTTCATAAAAGTGTACCTGACGGTATCATTATTATTCTCCCGTTGAAGTATATTAATGTACGTTGACAATAAGTATGGAGCAATCACGTTATCACATGATTCGCATAATAGGTCATGTAAAAATTCAGTGATCATGACAAACAATATCCGGCGTTATTGCAGTGTACCGAGATCTGCCGTTTTACTTCTTTGCTTACATATACCGAAAAAGGTTCTCCAATTGGAGCCGAAACAAGAATATTTATTTCAATGTTTTCAAAGAGGACAAACCACTCTGATTAAAGTATTTTACAACAGTTGAGAGGCAGTATGGTTATCACAGACACTTCGGTTATTGCTATTTTTACGATATAATGATGCGTTAAAATTATGATTGTCAGGCACAACATGGTAATGATTTGGTAACAACCGGCCCCGGCAAATTTCGTAAGATGTGGTGAAACAAGAACCGTATCACATCTTATGAGGAATAATTCATGCTGACACTCTACGAAGAACTCACCATCCTGCTTCTTGACCCGAACACCAATACATTCCCCCGCTCGAAACCTTCCGCACATTATATCCTCGCAGCATCGATCCTTGTTGAACTTTCCATGAAAAAAAAGATCCGCAGGAATGATGAAGGAATGATCACTCTGCTTGATTCGGTGCCGACCGGAGATGAACTTCTGGACAACGCACTTCAGCGAATCAAGGAAGCGAAAGAGCCGAGGTCATTCCGCCAATGGATCCAGCAACTGACCTATCACATCGGATCCCTCAATATGGCCGTTTCCTCGCTTGAAAAACACCACATCATCCGCCGCGAACGGGAGTGGTGGTTCATCTTCCCGAGGACCCGGTGGTACTTCAATAATCCCGGAATACAGCACTCCGTAAAATTCAGGATCGCATTGACGGACGATGCGTCACGGAACGAACGGATCGCAGGGTTGATCAGCCTGGTGATGGCGGGGGAAAGTGCACTGAAACATCTCTTCCGGCAGGAGGAGTGGGATGATCTTCGGATCCGCTTCAAACAATTTATCGCTTCCAATCCTATCCCGTCTGCGGTGAAAGAAATGATGTACAATTCCGGTTCAGGCGATGAATTAACCCTGATACTGCTCATGAGTGCAATGGGTAGTATGGACGGCCCATCGGCGGATGACGGCGGAGCAGGGGATGGTGGAGTGAGTGGAGGAGATGGAGGAGGAGGAGACGGCGGTGGCGGAAGTGATTAAGCGAAATTCGTCGACCGTATACCTCCGTTCACCGATTTTTCCGCTGAAAAAGAGTTCAATTCCATTATGTTTGTCCGTCGCAGGCAACGAGTCTTTCCTTTTCGACATTCATTGCCTTTCCTTCATAAATTTGAGATATTACCGAACAAAATTGAACACATTATTGTTCTTGTTCTATCAAACAAATCATAGATCAAGAACAGGAAAATATCATCCATGTCCGACACCCAAAATACAGACCTTTCATTCTTAAAGATCAACCGTGACGCTCCCCGTGAACCGGAGGGCGGTTCGAAGAACAAAATCATTCTCTTATCAGCAGCCGCAATAGTCGTTGTTGTTGTCATCATTTCATTCTTCGCCTTCGGTTCGGGTTCATCGGCGGAAAAAGTGGAACTCGGAACGGTCGCAATGACCACCTCCGGTCAGGAAAGCGCCGTGCTCACCGCCAGCGGATATATCGTGGCACAGAGAAAAGCGGCGGTCGCATCCAAAGGGACCGGCAGACTTGAGTATCTCGGCGTGATCGAAGGGGACCGCGTTAAAAAAGGACAGATCATCGGCCGGCTGGAGAACAGCGACGTGGAAGCGGCGCTCGGACAGGTGAAGGCGAATCTGAATCTCGCAAAAGCAGGACTTGAAAGTGCGAAGGCGGAACTGGAAGATGCCTCGGCAAATTTTGAACGGCAGAAAACGTTGTTCGCACAGAATTCCATCTCCCGCGCGGAGTATGACGGATCAAACTCCCGATACAAAAGAGCGGCAGCGGGTGTTTCATCCGCCGAAGCGTCCATCAAATTTGCCGAAGCGAATGTCCGCGCGACTGAAGTGCAGCTGGAATACACACTCATCCGCGCACCGTTCGATGGTGTGGTGCTGACGAAGAATGCAAATGTCGGCGAAGTGATCTCACCGTTCGGCGCCGCTGCCGGGTCGAGAGGCGCGATCGTCTCCGTTGCGGATATGACATCCCTGGAAGTAGAAGCGGACGTTTCCGAATCCAATATCGAGAAGATCAAAGAGAATATGCCGTGCGAGATCACGCTCGATGCGTATCCCGAGAAACGTTATCCCGGATTTGTGAACAAGATCGTCCCGACGGCGGACCGCGCGAAAGCGACCGTGCTGACGAAGGTCCGGTTCAAGGATCTGGACAGCCGCGTACTGCCGGAGATGCGGGCAAAAGTGAATTTCCTGAGTGAACAGAAAGAGCAGTCGCAGAAGAACAGCGTACCAAAGATCTCCGTCCCCGCCTCCGCGATCGTCACGCGTAACGGCCAAAAAGTAGTGTTCGTCCTGAAAGGGGAAACGGTCACTGAAACAGCCGTCACGCTCGGTGATGTGATGGGAAGCCGTATCGAAGTGAAACAGGGTGTATCCTCAGGAGAGAAAGTGGTGCTGCGTCCTTCGGAAACACTCGCCACCGGAACAAAAGTGACGACGGAAAAATAAGATCTAGTTCCCAAACTCTGTTTGGGAACTAGATGAATATGGATGCCCGACAGGATCAATCGGGCATAACAGTATTTACAGAGTCGCGTCATTCCCGCATGTTTCTAGCGGGAATCTACTAAAGAGAGACAACTGAAAAAGTCATTGCGAGGAGCGAAGCGACGAAGCAATCTTTTCAAAACACCAATAAAATCAAGATTGCTTCGCCAAAAAACGGCTCGCAATGACTATACTTTTGAATATTTCAGATGTCTCAAAGATTTATTTTTTAAATATTCTTTCATCCATCCACTAATCATCAATCATTATGTCAACACTCGTTGAAGTAAAGAACGTCACCAAAGTGTATAAGCGGGACACGCTGGAGATCCCCGTGCTGCAGAACATCTCGCTCGATGTGCCGGAGGGTGAATTCCTCGCGCTGATGGGTCCGTCCGGATCCGGAAAGACGACGCTGCTGAATCTCATTTCCGGCATCGATCAGCCGACCGCCGGCTCCATCGTCATCGCCGGGACCGATATCGCAAAGCTGAACGAATCCGCTCTCGCCAAATGGCGTTCGCGCAATATCGGATTCGTTTTCCAGTTCTATAATCTGCTTCCGGTGCTGACCGCATTCGAGAATGTGGAACTGCCGCTGCTTTTGACGAATCTTTCCAAAAAAGAAAAGAAGGAACGGGTGGAATCGGTCCTGAAAGTGGTCGGTCTCGCCGACCGGATGGATCATTATCCGCGCCAGCTTTCGGGCGGACAGCAGCAGCGCGTCGCCATCGCACGCGCCGTGGTGACCGATCCGACCTTGCTGATCGGCGACGAACCGACCGGAGATCTGGACCGGAAATCGGCCGAAGAGATCCTGACGCTGCTCGGACGGCTCAACAGCGAATTCAAGAAGACGATCATCATGGTCACGCACGATCCGCACGCAGCGGAAAGTGCGCACAAGATCCAGCACCTCGATAAGGGCGAGCTGACATCGAACTAATCCATTGAATCTCACTTCATCCAACTGCCATGAATGTATTAAAACTTGTTTCAAAGAATCTTCTGCGGCATAAACTGCGCAGTCTGCTGACGGTGCTCGGTATCGCTGTTGCGGTGCTGGCATTCGGACTGCTCCGCACCGTCGTCACCTCCTGGTCCGCCGGTGTGGAGGCGTCGTCCGCGAACAGACTCATTACGCGTCACGCTGTTTCGTTCATCTTTCCTCTTCCGGTCTCCTATAAATCGCAGATCGCGGGCATACCGGGTGTGACGATCGTTTCGAATGCGAACTGGTTCCAGGGGATCTATAAGGACCAGAGCTTCGAGAATTTTTTCCCCCGTCTTGCCGTCGACCCGGAGACGATCTTCAAGGTCTATCCCGAATATCTTATTCCGGAGGATCAGCTGGCGAATTTCCAGAAGCAGCGGAATTCCTGCGTGATCGGCGATAAGCTGGTGAAACAGCACGGGTTCAAGATCGGCGATATCATCTCGGTAAAAGGGGATATCTATCCCGGTGATTATGAATTCACCGTAGCCGGCATCTATAAAGGAAGGGAAAAGACGGCGGATGAAACGCAGATGTTCTTCCATTGGGACTATCTGAACGAACGGAGCAGGCAGGCGGCATCGTGGGCTACGGACCAGGTCGGATGGTATATCATCCAGATCGGGAATATGAATGACGCTCCGGCAGTCTCAGAAGCGGTCGACGCACTCTATACGAACTCCGCCGCAAAAACGAAAACGGAGACCGAACAGGCGTTCCAGCAGAGTTTCGTGTCGCTTTCCGGTGCCATCATCACGTCGCTTGAACTCGTCTCATACGTGATCATCGGCATCATTCTGATGGTGCTTGCTAACACGATTATCATGTCCGCCCGCGAGAGGATCAGAGAGTATGCGGTGCTGAAAACGCTTGGCTTCACGAACTTTCATGTGGTCGGACTCATCGCCGGAGAATCGCTCTTCATCTCCATGTTCGGCGGTGCGGTAGGATTGCTATTGGCGTTTCCCGTGTGCGAAGGATTCGGCGCGCAGTTTCCGACGATGTTCCCGGTATTTAAGATCGCCGGTTCGACGATCGCAATGGCGGTCTCGTTCTCCATTCTTGTCGGTGTGATTGCATCGGTCTTTCCTGCATACCGGTCAGCCAACATGAAGATCGTGGACGGACTTCGTCAGATCGGCTGATGAATGGAACGAAAAAGCATTAATCTCATTGTCATTCCCGCGTGATCTTGGCGGAAATCCATTACATATACTAACATCACCCTGAGCGGACGATGTCGTTGATCGATACGTTCATCGAAGGGAAAACAGAACAACTATGAAAATACCATTCTCCTATAACATCCGGAATCTTTGGGCACGCCGATTGACCACATCGCTGACCGTCTCCGGTATCTCGCTTGTCGTGTTCGTCTTCGCCGCCGTACTGATGCTGGCGCAGGGAGTCGAAGATACCATGGTCGCCACCGGTTCCGACGACAACGTGGTCATCCTCCGGAAAGGGTCCACCGGCGAACTGCTCAGCGCGGTCAGCCGCGACCAGATCGGAATCATCTCGACATTCCCCGAAGTTGCCGTCGCGAACGACGGTAAACCGTTCGGCTCGTCGGACGTCGTCACGATCATCAACTTGAGCAAGAAGCAGACGAAAGATATGGGTAATATCATCGTCCGCGGCGTCTCTGCCGGCGCTTTTGCACTTCGTCCGCAGGTCACCATGAAAGAAGGACGCTGGTTCCAGCAAGGTTCCGCCGAGATCGTCATCGGGAACAAGATCCACGACCAGTTCGAGAATGTCGATGTCGGCCAGCAGATCCAGATCGGTTCGAAATTGTGGACCGTCGTCGGTGTATATGATGCAGGGAAGACAGGCTTCGCCTCCGAACTGTGGGCGGACGCCGACAATATCATGCAGGAATTCAACCGCACGACCACCTTCTCCTCGTACACGTTCCGGCTGAAGGATCCGAAGGATTATGAAGTGATCAAGACAAAATTGGAGACCGAACAGCGCCTGCAGGACCTTGAAGTGAAACGTGAGAAGGATTTCTATCTCGAACAGTCACAGGGAATGGCGACGTTCATCAAAGCACTCGGACTGGTCATCACGATCATCTTCAGCTTCGGCGCGATGATCGGCGCCATGATCACCATGTATGCCGCCGTTGCGAACAGAACGGTGGAGATCGGAACGCTGCGCGCCCTTGGATTCCAGCGCGGCAGCATCCTCTTTGCGTTCCTGGTCGAAGCGCTTGTTCTCTCACTCATCGGAGGCATCATCGGATTGATGCTGGCGTCGCTGATGCAGTTCGTCTCATTCTCCACGACCAACTTCGGCACGTTCTCCGAGCTGGCATTCGGATTCTCCCTGTCGGTCTCGATCGTCTGGTCCACAATCATCTTCTCGCTCACGATGGGTGTGGTCGGAGGATTCCTTCCCGCCGTACGGGCGTCGAAACTGAGCATCATCAATGCATTGAGAGCCTCGTAAATGGCAGTGTAGGACGAAGCGTTTACCTGCCAGTCATGGTGAGCGAGCACCAAGTTTTAATAAAAGCGAGTCGAACCATGGCGGGGTGCTTCGTCCTGCTAATATTTGAAGTCACTATCCGATCTTCAGTGTGAATCATTTTAATTTAGAGCATCATTAAGGACATTATCCTATGGCCGTGAAGATCATCGTAAACAATAACGGAAGCCTTCGCGTGGAAGGTGAAGAGATCGTGATCGTCGATTCCAGCGGCGGTCAGTACAATCTGAACGGCCGCACAAAAGTTTCTCTCTGCCGCTGCGGTCAAAGCAAAACAAAACCGTTCTGCGACGCATCACACCGGACGAACGGATTCGAATCTGTCTGTGAAGCGTATGAGCTCCCGCCCCTAGCTCCGAAAATCTGACACGCGGTCCTTCAACGCCATGGCATAATTCCATGGCGTTGTTGTTTTTAAACGTTTGTCTACCACAGTCCAAAAAGATTGTAATGGAGAGATATTTTTTTAATAAACATTGAAACCGTGTGAATAATTAGTGATATCTCAAATTAAGACATTTTTATATTTTTGAAGTGCATATAAAAGTGGGCGGGAGCGAAATTTAGGAGGATTGAGCGAATGGGAAAGCGATGAATGACGGGACTTTTGATGGCGCGAATGCGCCATCAACGGGCCTGCCCGCCTCGGGCGGGCAAGAGCGAACGGGATTCATCGCGTGCGTTAAATTTCGCAAGGGGTTCTTTTGCTTCTTTTCTTGCCCCGTCAAGAAAAGAAGAGAAATTGTTTTTCATTGATTTATTTTTGGACGGGTTATAAGTTTCTTCATTGGAAACACCCATTCCATCACGCAATTATTGCGTCCTATCCCACAAGAATTGCCTTTTTTTCTGTGAACATTTACATTTGTTCACGTCGTTTGACCCCGAAATCATAACAATCATCAATGGAGGTAGAATGAAACATCGTTTTCTGATGCTCGCCGTTCTGTGCGGACTGCTGGCATCGCCCGCATCGGCTCAGCAGTCCTACACCGTGCCGGTGGAGTATCACAAGCTCGAGAACGGATTGAAAGTGGTGCTGGGGACGGACCACACATCGCCGACGGTCGTGGTGGCGGTCTATTTCAACATCGGATTCCGCATCGAACCGAAAGGACGGACGGGATTCGCACATCTGTTCGAACATATGATGTTCCAGGGTTCCGAGAATCTCGGAAAGATGGAATTCATCCGCCTGGTACAGAAGAACGGCGGACTGATGAACGGCTCTACCCGATTCGATTTTACGAATTATTTTGAAGTGGTCCCTGCGCATAAGCTGGAGACGATCCTCTGGGCGGAAGCGGACCGGATGAAAGGTCTCGCCATCACGCAGGAGAATCTGACGAACCAGCAGGGGGTGGTGAAGAACGAAGTGAAAGTGAATGTGCTCAATCAGCCGTACGGCGGATTCCCCTGGCTCGATCTTCCGCAGTACGCAAATACCAACTGGCACAACGCGCACAATTTTTACGGCGATCTCGCCGAACTCGATTCAGCCAATCTTACCGACGTGCAGAACTTCTTCAACACCTACTATGCGCCGAACAATGCAGCACTGGTGCTCTACGGCGATATCGATACCAAAGAAGCACTGGCACTGGTAAAGAAATACTTCTCCGGACTCAAACCCTCGGTGGTTCCTCCGATCCCCGATCTCTCCGAGCCGCGTCAGGAGAAAGAGAAACGATTCACCAAGAAGGACACACTTGCTTTCCGTCCCGCCATCGCTTTTGGGTACCATGTGCCAACGAGAAATACTCCCGAATACTATGCAATGGGAATCCTCGATCAGATCCTGCTGCAGGGGGACGACGGAAAGCTCGCCCAGCAGCTGGTGAAGAAAAAAGGATACACGGCGAATGTGGGAGGAGGGATCAATCTGCTCGGCAACATGTTCAACTACAACGGTCCGATGCTGTGGATCGGGAATCTGATCCACGACAACACGGTGAAGGCGGACGAGATCGTCGCCGCGTGGGATGAAGTGATCGAGGAAGCGCGGACGAAACAGTATGACAAAGCGACCATCGACCGTGCGATGATCAAACTCCGTTCCGATCTGTATGATAATTTTTCAGGATTATTCGGTTTTGGAACCGCGGATATGCTCGCTTCCTTCGCATTGTTCGACGATGATCCGTCACGGATCAATTCCTTAGAGGATGAATTCAAAAAGGTGACGCCGGAACTGCTTCAGCGTACCGCGCAGGAATACCTCCGTCCGACCAACCGGACCATTTTAATTGTCGAACCGAAATCAAGCAAATGAGAAAGGACAGACCAATGAGAACAGTATCATCCGTCATCAGCATGCTCCTTTTCGGCTCACTGCTGATCTTTGCACAGAAACAGCTCCCGCCGGAAGGGGGAACACCGAAGGATTTCTCCCTTCCGAAAAAACACACCGTGAAACTGAAGAACGGCATCGAAGCGATCCTCGTGCCGTACGGCGCGCTGCCGAAAGTGACAGTCTCCGTCATCGTCCGCAGCGGCAACATCAACGAAAAAGCGGATCAGGTCTGGCTGGCGGATCTGACCGGCGATCTGATGAAAGAAGGTACCGCTTCACGCACATCCGAACAGATCTCCGAAGAAGCGTCCGCAATGGGCGGAACGGTGAGCGTGAATGTCGGCGATGATCAGACGTCGATCGTCGGGGACGTGCTGAGCGAGTTCGGTCCCTCCATGGTCGCGCTGCTTGCCGATGTGGCGCGCAATCCGAAATTCCCGGAATCCGAGGTCGAACGGCTGAAAGCGAATCTCGTCCGTCAGCTGACCGTGGCGAAATCCTCACCGCAGCAGCTGACGATGGAACAATTCCGGAAGACGCTCTACGGCGATCATCCGTACGGTGTGGTCTTCCCGACGGAAGAGATGGTGAAGAAATATACCGTGAACGACGTGAAGAAATTCTATAAGGATAATTTCGGTGCGGCACGGACCCGTATCTATGTTGCCGGCCGCTTCGATGTAAAGCAGATGGAACAGGCAGTCCGCACCGCATTCGATGGGTGGACGAAAGGTCCGGCTCCGGTCGTGAATATTCCGAAGACGAAGGCGAAGAAGTCGTTCCACCTGGTGGAGCGTCCCGGTGCGCCGCAATCGACCATTTATCTTGGTATCCCGACCGTCAACCCGACCAGCAAGGAATATATCCCGCTTGTGGTGACCAACACGCTGCTGGGGGGATATTTCAGCTCGCGCGTCACTTCCAATATCCGAGAACAAAAGGGATATACGTATTCTCCCTCCAGTCAGATCTCGTCGCGCTATCACGACACATACTATGTGCAGACTGCCGATGTGACGACCGATGTGACCGGTGCGGCATTGAAAGAGGTGCTGTATGAGATCAACCGGCTTCAGGATCAGCCGCCGACAGCGGAGGAATTGAAAGGTGTCCAGAATTACATGGCGGGAAATTTCGTCCTGCAGAACTCTTCACGACAGGGGATCATCGGTCAGCTTGCGTTCACCCGGCTGCAGGGGATCGGTGATGAGTATCTCACCAATTATGTGAAGAATGTCCATGCCGTTACACCGAAAGATATTCAACAAGCGGCGCAGAAACATCTGCGGGATGAGGAGATGACCTTGATCATCACCGGCGACAAGAAGAAGATCGAGAAGCAGATCGAGGAGTTCTCCAAAGATCCGAAGATCGAAAAGAAATAATGTGTTCAAAGCTCCGGAAACAAAAAGACCCGCTGACGTTCAGCGGGTCTTTTGTTTTATGGTGATGAGAATCGTTTACCGGTGTGCGATCGGATCGGCATTCCCGTCCGGATCATTCTTCACGGTACCGCTCGTTGTCACGTTACCGAGCAAGAGGATTCCCGCCACATGCGGCGTTGCCATCGATGTTCCGCTGATGGTGTTCGTGCCGCCGTTCTTCCACAGCGAAAGAATGGAGGAACCGGGAGCGCAATAATCAACCGGAGGATTTCCGTAATTCGAATATGATGCCCAGTTGTCGCCCGACGCCATTGCGGAGACCGTATAGATGTTCGCGCCGTTCACCCGCGCCGGTGATTTTGTTCCGGCGTTGGTGCTTTCGTTTCCTGCAGCAAGAGCAAATTTAATTCCTTTTGCAGCTGCAGCAGAGACAGCATCGTCCAATGCCTGCGACGCACTTCCGCCGAGACTCATGTTGGCGACATCTCCGTTAGCAGCGTTCGCTGCGACATAGTTCACCCCGGCAATAATCTGAGAATATGTTCCCGAGCCCTGCCGGTTCAGCACTTTCACACCGACAACGGTTGCGCCTGCCGCAACACCGACAACTCCGACCGTATTATTATTTGCAGCGATGATCCCCGCACAATGGGTGCCGTGTCCGTTATCGTCATTGGCTGTCGCCGTTGTGGAGACAAAATTTTTGCTGCGCGCTGCATCCACTGTCAGGTCCGGATGGGTAATATCAACACCGGTATCGATGATCCATGCGACCTTGCCGACGCCGTTCCCCGGTCCGCCGACGCGTGTGATCCCCCATGGTGTGGTCTGTGCCGGTAATCCTGAACCTCCGCCTCCCGGTCTGGCAAGGGACACGATCCGGTCCTGTTCAACATACGCGACACGGGAAAATTGTGCAACTTCACGTGCTTTTTCCGCCGACATTTGTGCGCTGAATCCATGGATGGAGTTGTCATAGACCGAAAGCACGGCAGAGGGGCTTACGCCGACTTGATTCAGCATGGTATTCATCACATCGGTTGTGTTCTCTTGTTTTCCCATGACGTTTTTCAACACAACAATATATTGGCCTTCGATAGGAGCATCCGTCATCGACATGACCTCCGACTCGGCAGCAGTTTGTTCCGACGGCGTCGGCGAAATCTGTTCCTCACGGCATCCCTGCAGAACACTTCCGGCGAACAGCATTGCTGCAATGGCAAGCGATACATTCTTTGATCTCCTGCTGAAACGAAGAAACAACTTCATGGGGACTCCTTCAATTGATGAATGGATATTGTTGATTGTAAAGCTTTGAGAAAGTAACCTAATCGGATGTTTTTGTCAAATATTAATTTAAATTGGTTGCAGAGATGGGTTACACATTAATTTCGGCGGTCATTCGATTGGTTCTTGTTATTTCAGCGAGGAGGTTGTACTTTTTCATATGAAAATTCTCGTCACCGGCGGCAGCGGTTCTGTCGGCAAATATATTGTGGAAGAACTTCATTCACACGGCCACACCGTGGGTGTGCTCGATCTTCTTCCGCCGAAACACTCTTCCGCTTTGTTCCACCGAGCGGATGTTCTTGTCCTCCCCGAGGTCGAGCAGGCGATGGCCGGCTACGATGCGGTGATCCACTGTGCAGGGATCCCACATCCGCTGAACGATCCGGCGGAGAAAGTGTTCGATGTGAACGTGAACGGTACGTTCAATGTACTGGAATCAGCCGCACGCAACGGTATCCGCAAAGTGGTCTTCACTTCCAGCGAATCGACGCTCGGGTTCGCGTTCATGACCAACCGGATGACGCCGCTCTTCATTCCGATCGACGAATCTCATCCGATGCGTCCTCAGGACCCGTACGGATTGAGCAAAGTGATCGGCGAACAGATCTGCCGGACCTATTCGGCGAAGTACGGCATACGCACCGTCTGCCTCCGTGAACCGTGGATCTGGGTGCCGGAACCGGAACAGATCCCGTTCTATAAAAAACTGGTGAGTGAATATACGGATTGGCACAAAAATCTTTGGACCTATGTTCATGTATACGACGCTGCAAAAGCGCATCGTCTTGCTGTAGAGAAAGATCTTGAATCGCTGCACGAGGTCTTTTTCATCACGGCAAAAGAAAATTGGACGGGCGCACCGTCGCGTGAACTGCTTGCCCGATTCTATCCTGAGACAACGGAATTCGCTCCGGGATTCACCGGCCCGCAGGCAATCATCAGTCATGCCAAAGCGGAACGGCTTCTCGGATACCGTCCGGAACATTCCGCGCACGAACTTTTCGCGAACCAATGAACATCCTCCGCGCAGCGATCCTCTTGATTCTGACAACACTCTGCGCGCATTCGCAGTCCGGTTTTCACCGTTCCGGATTTGCTTCTCCCGATTCAAATATGGCAGCGCTCCGGTTCGAGCGGAATGTGAATACGTATCTCTGGACGGCAGAAAGCCGGTACCGGTATCTCGATCAGGATCTCTACTTCAACATTGCGGACCGTTTCACCTCATCGTATATCCGTTCTCTCTCCAGTTCTTTCCGCGACGATCAAAGTTTTGCGTTGAGCCTGTCACAGCGGCTCTCCGGTCCGTACTCGATCGCCGTCGAAACGCAGTCCTTCATCCTTTCCGACAATCAGACCGTCGGAAGCAGCAATGCCGGCATCCATTCCGCCGCCGCCGGTATCTCCTATCAGCCCGACCACCGGTTCACAGTTACGCCGATGATCGGTATGCGCTTCGATAAACAGCAGCGGGAGAAGGATGGCGGAGTGAATTACCGTCTCTACGGCAATGCGGACGAACTGGAACTGGGTGATTACCGGGGGAGCGTTGGCGGTCATCTCAATCAAAGTGCGATGGGGAAACGGTATTTCACCAAGGACAGCGTCGGAGTAGGCATTGCCACACAGTTCTCGGAGAATGCGTCCGACAGCATCCGCGTGCAATGGCAGAACGACCGGAACGATTTCTATGTGGCGGCGCCTGAGACGGTGCAAAAGGTCTTCGGTGTTCCGTCGAACATCCGTTCGCGTGTGGAGGAGCGGTACAGCATTCAGAACAATCTCTCGTATGACATCGGCGGCGGATTCGGAACGGAATTGATCGTTGCGGTCGATTCACGGACGATCAAGAATGCATTCCAGTACAAAGTGCTCTCGGATCTCTCATCCATCTCCTTCGATACTGATGTCCGGGAGTTCCGGCTGGACGGGCAGTGGAGAGTGAATTATCTATCGTCCGGCACTCTGATGTCCCTTTCCTTCAATATCGGCGAGAAGGATGAGAAGCATCTGCTGAAGAAGATCGACGGTGTGGATGAGAATTTTCAGGAGAGCCGGTCGAGGCAGGAATCTCGTCTGGACAACACCGCATTCCGGAATATGATCAACGCGTATCTCTTCACCGAATTATCGCCGGCCGACCAGCTGATGTTCTCCGGTTCGGTCAGCATTCTCCGGTATGACACGCCCGACACCGTCAACACGGATGACCGGGATGAGCTTCTGATCAGTCTTTCGGTGAAAGGGACGCACCGGTTCAGTCCCGTTTTTTCCGCATCGCTGACGGCAGAGGCGACCAATGCCCATCTGGTCTATTTATTCAGCGAAAAAAGCGCGAATAACAATTGGAACAGGATCTTCCGGCTGGTGCCGGAGATGACCTATCATCCGGAACCGAATTTCCGCATGTTCAATGCCTTTGAAGTGCTGGCAAACTATACAGTGTTCGACTTTGAGTCCATGATCCCCGATGTGAGAAGTTATTCATACCGGCAGGTTGCATTTCTTGATTCAACCTCGTATGATGTTACTCAGAGGGTCGGATTTGATCTGACCGCCTACGTACGGTTCTTTGAGCGGGGGGAACTGCACTGGAAGGAATTCACGGAACGTCCGCTGCAGCGGATCGAAGAAGTGACCTTCTCACCGCAGGTGCGGTACTCGTCGGACGGCCGCTGGTTCTTTGCGGTAGGATTCCGGTCGTTCGCGCAGAAGAAATTCAAATATGTGAACAACGTCCGTCAGTTCGAGAGCACATTCCTCAGCGCCGGTCCGACCACCAGCGTGTCGCTTCGGCTCTCCGCTGCGTCCGGCGTGGAGATCCGCGGCTGGAAGGAATTCCAGCGCCAGACGGACGGAGCGATCCGCGAGTATTCGAATATGACGATGAATGTCCGGTACTATTTTTGAACGACGGACGGCACTGAGTGCTGACCAATATTCAATCAATTGATGAGCGATCATGAGCGATAAACCACAGGTCTACCAATTGTCGATCCCCAGCAGCCGCAAGAACATCAATCTTGTGGAGGAATTCTTCCGTTCCATGAACGATAAGTTCAGCCTTCCGGATGAGAAACTTCACGCCCTGCTTGTCTCGGTGACCGAAGCGGTGAACAACGGCATCATCCACGGGAACAAGAATGACGAATCGAAGCATGTCCTTCTCCGGTGCTCCATGAAAGGGAAGACATTGACCGTGAAGATCAAGGATGAGGGAGACGGATTCGTTCCGGATCAGGTGGCGAATCCTCTGCACGAAGATAATCTTCTGGCGACCGGAGGACGGGGCGTTTTTCTGATGAAAGCCTTCATGGCATCGGTGAAATACAATACCAAAGGGAATGAAGTGACGATGGTGATGAAGCTGTAGGCCGGAGGACAGAGGTCAGAGATCAGAG